>JAYVRA010000043.1:0-28699 GCA_043776635.1 Phyllobacteriaceae bacterium | reverse complement strand
ATGCCGGCGAGCGGCAGGATTCGTCTTGAGAATTTGCAACATTTTGGCTGCGTTTAACGCTGGTTCCGGAATGGGACCGGCGGGCTTTCGCGCGGGTAAAACTTTGACAGAAGCCCCTTGACCCAAACTCTAACATAGAGACATTTCAGACTATGAGTGACGAATCGCCTACCAATGCCGCCGAATTTACTGTCTCCGAAATTTCCGGAGCGCTGAAGCGTTTGGTTGAGGATAGTTTTGGCAATGTGCGGGTGCGCGGGGAAATTTCGGGTTATCGCGGGCCGCATTCATCGGGTCACGCCTATTTTTCGTTGAAGGATGATAAGTCGCGGATCGAGGCCGTGGTGTGGCGCGGGTCGTTTTCCAAACTGAAATTCCAGCCGGAAGAAGGCATGGAAGTGATTGCGACGGGAAAACTCACGACCTTTCCCGGCTCATCGAAATATCAGATCGTCATTGAACAGATGGAGCCTGCAGGCGCTGGTGCACTGATGGCACTGCTTGATGAGCGCAAGCGGCGGCTGTCCTCGGAGGGGCTGTTTGCGGCAGAAGTGAAGCAGCTTTTGCCGTTTATGCCCAATGTTATTGGCGTGGTGACATCGCCCACTGGCGCGGTTATTCGCGATATTATTCACCGCATCAATGACCGTTTTCCACTGCATGTTTTGGTGTGGCCCGTGCGGGTGCAGGGTGAAACCTGCGGGCAGGAAGTGGCCAACGCGGTCAACGGGTTTAATGCGCTGGACGAGAGTTTTCCCCGTCCCGATGTGATTATTGTCGCGCGTGGCGGCGGGTCGCTGGAAGACTTATGGGGCTTTAACGATGAGATAGTCGTGCGGGCAGTCGCCGCATCGCACATTCCGGTGATCTCTGCCGTGGGCCACGAAACCGACTGGACGCTGATTGACTTTGCCGCCGATGTTCGTGCGCCAACCCCCACAGGAGCTGCCGAAATGGCCGTGCCTGTGCGGGCAGATTTGATGGCGCATGTGGCTGGGCTCGGGGCGCGGCTGGCAGGGGCGCAATCGCGATTGTTTGAGCGCAAGCGCCAAGCTGTGCGGGCGGCGGGCCGCGCTTTGCCGTCTGTCGATATGCTTATGGCGCTGCCGCGCCGCCGGTTTGATGAGGCTGTCACGCGGTTGGAGCGCGGGCTGACCAGCGGCGTTCACATCAAGCGTGTGCGCTTTAGCGGCGGCGCAGGGGCGCGGTTACAGCCGGAATTGTTGAAGCGCATGATGGAGCGTAGAGCGCAAAGTCTGACGCAATTTGGCGAGCGTATTGATCGCGGTGTCGAGGCCTCGCGCCGGAAGAAAATACAAAAGTTCGGCCTGCTGGCAGTGAAAATAGCGCCGACGGCTTTAGAGGTAAAAATCGAGCGGGGCCGCCAAAAAAACTTTGACTTGATGCACCGCGCTGAGCGCTCGCTAAAAGTTCGATTGGAGCGGGGCAAGGATCGTCTGAACGGTGTTTGGAGGCTGGCGCAGGGGCTTAGCCATGAGCGTATTTTGGAGAGGGGTTTCGCTTTGGTGCGTGATGAGCATGGCGCGATGGTGCGATCCAAGGCCAAAGTCGCATCGGGACAGAATTTGTCATTGCAGTTTTTGGATGGGCAAGTTTCTGTGCAGGAAACATCCGCGCCTGCCGCGCCAAAACAAAAGGCAAAGCCAATTGTTCCATCGCAAGGGGCATTGTTTTGACTTTAGGATTTATGGAAATGGTACGATTGGGCGGGTTCGAACCGTCGACCTCCGGATCCACAATCCGGCGCTCTAACCAACTGAGCTACAATCGCACACTATCAGTTTTGTCAGGCGTAAAGCGTAACCCAACGTGGGCTGCATAAGGTTTAATGATGCGGTTTGCAAGCTCACAATCATTCATTTCGATAACAAAAAGGCCATGCGGGAGGGGCATGGCCTTCATGATGTGCCGGGCAATTAACGCACCCGGGCTTGACCGGCATTATCTGTGGGAGGGACAGACCATGCCGGCTACTAGACAGACAAGACGCGAGTTAGGCAGCCTTGAATTCCTTGGTAACTTTTTCAAATGCAGCCTTAACCGGTGCAGCAGCCTTTTCAGCAGCCTTGGTGGTTACGTCCTGCAATTCCTTGGCTTGAGCCGTTATTATTTCAGCTTGCTTGCGGAAAAAAGATGTCTGCAATTCAACGAAATCGGAGATCGACTTAACGCCAACCAAAGCTTCGAGGTGTGCAAGGCCGGTTTCTGTGTTTGCGCGAAGAGCCGAAATGGCCTTGAGCGAAACTTCAGAAGCAGCGGACTGTGCGGTCTTAAATGAATCTTCAACAGTCTTCTGCGCATCTTCAGTGGCTGTCTTCATTTTGGCATAAGCGTCTTTTGACTGGGCAACGCCCTTGTCAGCAAAGTCACGGAATTGCTCGGAAACCTTTGAAGCATCAAAAGTTGGCATTGCGAAAGCATCAGATTCTGTCTTTGGTGTCTTTGACATGGAAGGCTCCTTGTGACGGCGTTTCATGCCGCATTGTTTATCTTGATCTCCATATAGGACTGTTTATTGTGCATTGCAACATAATTTTGCAGTGCACCATATTTTACTTATTAACTACCTCACGCGAAACGCCACAGGTTGGACGGGCGGTGCATGGACGAGCGGGCAAAAACCTTTTATTAATAGATTATTAAGGTTTTCAGTGAGAAGCGTGAGTTCATGAGTTCGGGGTCTTATCCATTTATCGATTTGGCTGTTTTAGACGGATTACGCGAGCGCCTGTGCGCGGGCGAACCCGTGGTGCTGCTTGATAAAACCCTTGACACTGTGCTGCTTGCCAATGGCAGCGGTGCGCGGCTGCTTGGCTTTTCCAGTCCGTTTGATCTTGTCGGCAATGACCCTGAACTTGGCATCAGTGCGCGGCGACAGATAAACTCATTGCAGCTTTTTGGACGTGCAGGCCAAGTTGGAAGTTTGGCACTACGTTTGGTCAGCGGCGTCGAAAGCCTGATGGTCATGGTAAAGTTGATGTCCATCAGCCTGCCGGATGGTGAACAGGGCTTGGTGCTTTCGACTGCTATTGCAAGTGGTAACATCAACGGCGCCATTGATGGGTTGGCTGGCGATGGCACCCATGCGGCGATTTTGGATGGCGAAGGTACGGCCATTTGTGCCAGTGAGGATTTTGCGCGTCTTGGCATTTCGCAGTTTGATTTGGCGATGCTGGTACGAGATACCGCCCGCGAAAACGACCGGATGGTCAAGCGGCGCTTACGTGTTGGCGCGCGCAATGTTCCCGTCGGCATCGGCCAGCTATCTGAAGACCCTGCCCGTTATATTGTGCTGGCAATTGGCGATGTGGAGCAAGTGACGCCGCCATTTATGAATAAATTTGGGCCGGCGGCGACGGCAGAACCAACTCCAAATATAAATGTGGTAATATCGGGCGCTGACCTTGAACCGGAAATTTCGGTACCTCAAAGCATTCAAACATCAATTGTTGACCCCATTATTCATGCGACGCCTGCATCAGTTATTCCGTTTGCTGCAAACTTTGCTTACGATCCAGATGCAGCGCCAACGCGGTTCGTTTGGAAAATTGACGGCGCGGGCTTTTTCAATTTTGTGTCGCCGGAATTTGGCGCTGCCGTCGGTCCCCATGCTGCGGATATTGTCGGCCGGACGTTCCGCGAGGTCGCGCAAGTGTTCGGGCTCGATCCAGGGGCAGAAATAACTGATCTTTTGGAACGGCATGACACATGGTCCGGTCGTAGCGTATTTTGGCCAATTGAAGGTACGGACCTTCGTGCGCCGGTGGATTTGGCAGCGCTGCCAGTTTATGATCGCGAGCGGCGCTTTGAAGGATTTCGCGGGTTTGGCATTGTGCGCTTGGCCGATGCGGTGATTGACCCTGAAGCGATCGGGCTGGCGTTGGCAAAACCTGCGACGTTAGCTGCCAACTCGACATCTGTGGTGTCTGCTGCCATTGAAGAGATCATCACGGTCCCGTCAGCTCTGGAAAACCCTATTGATTTTAGTTCAGATTTGGACGGCCTCACTACAGTTGCTGATGCCTTGCCGGAGACGCCTCCAGACACAATCGATTTCATTGACGACGAATTTAAAAGTGACCCGTGGCAGGGCGAAGTGCCTGCGCTGGAAACTGCCAAGCCTGTTATCCGCGCCGCGCTGGACCAAAACATTATTCGCCTGGTAGAGAGGCGCGCGACACGCGAGCGGGCAAGTGACGCCAGCGATGAAGGCTCGCTTTCACCCGTGGAGCGCAATGCGTTTCGGGAGATTGCCGAGCGTCTGCGCCGCGAAGGGTTGATTAGACCGGACTTAACGCCGTCGCACGCCCCTGAAATTGCGGCTGTCGAAACCAAAGCAGATCACGAGCAAAGCGACGAGAGTGCCGCTGTTGTTTCAGATTTTGCTTATGCGGATGCCAATAGCGAAGATTTTGAGATCGACGATGCAGAGCTTGAAGACAATGAACTTGACGACCTAGCCGCGATAGATGGCGCATCCCCACAAGATTTTGCAATCGCTCAAGCTACCACGCCGGACAAAATCATTGCGCCTGCAACGATCTCCCTGCTTGATATTGAGCCTGAAGATTCAGCGCAGGATGATGACGCTGGCGAAATCAACGGCAACAGTGCTTCTATCGTAGGGAACCCGTTAGACGAGGCACCAATTTTGTCGCGCCTGCCAATCCCTATATTGGTGCATACTGGCGACAAACTCTTGTTCGCAAATCAGGCGTTTTTCGACATTTGCGGCTATCGCTCACTAGATGATTTGCGCGATGCGGGCGGGCTTGAGCATCTCTTGCGTCCCGGTGCGGATGATGGTGAGACGCCTGGTGCGTCTAACTCTGTATTGCGCACAGCTTACGAAACTGATGTTCCGGTGCGTGCGCATTTGCACTCAGTTGCATGGAAGGGTGGTCATGCGCTGCTACTTTCTATGCGGCAAATTGAGGCGATTGTTCCTGCTCCGTCGAGCGATGTTATTGACCTCAAGCAGGAGGTGGCTGAGCTTTCTTCTGTGCTGGAAACAGCTACAGATGGTGTGATTTTTGTCAATAATGACAACACAATCCGTGACATCAACCAATCCGCAGAAGCGCTGTTTGGATTTGATCCTGCCATGGTGGCGGGCAAACCGTTCACGCAGCTTTTTGCCGTTGAAAGCCAGCGTATTGCATCGGACTATCTTTCCAACCTCAACGGAACCGGTGTTGCGAGCCTGATGAATGACGGGCGCGAAGTGATTGGCCGCGAGGCGCATGGGCGGTTTATTCCGCTATTTATGACAATCGGGCGTTTGGCTGGTGCCAATGGTTATTGCGCGGTATTGCGTGATATTACGCAGTGGAAACGCGCTGAAGAAGAGCTGAACGCTGCACGCCGCGCCGCTGAACATGCGTCAACACAGAAGTCAGAGTTTCTCGCCCGCGTGAGCCATGAAATCCGCACGCCGCTCAATGCCATAATCGGATTTTCCGACCTGATGACCGAGGAGCGTTTCGGGCCGGTGGGTAATTTGCGCTATCTTGATTATCTCAAAGATATCAATCGCTCCGGTCGTCATGTCTTGGATCTGGTCAATGATCTTTTGGATATTTCCAAGATTGAGGCCGGACAGCAGGAGATGGATTTTGAGGCGGTTTCGCTGAACGAAGCTTTGTCCGAGGCAGTATCCATGATGCAGCCGCAGGCTAACCGGGAGCGGGTCATCATCCGTTCCAGCTTTGCCTCGGAATTGCCGGAAGTGGTGGCGGATTTGCGCTCGGTGAAGCAGATTGCGTTGAATTTATTGTCCAATGCTGTGCGTTACACGGGCGCTGGCGGGCAGGTTATCATCTCCACCGCCTATGAGCTGACCGGCGGCGTTGTCATCCGCGTGCGCGATACCGGGGTTGGAATGAGTGCGCAGGAAATTGAGCAAGCCATGAAGCCATTCAAACAAATCAATGCGTTAAAGCGCGAGCGCGGCGATGGCACAGGGCTGGGCCTGCCACTGACCAAGGCCATGGCTGAGGCGAACCGTGCGGCATTTATAATCAGCTCGACACCGGGACAAGGCACACTGGTGGAGATAACGTTTCCATCCACCCGAGTATTGGCAAATTAATATCGAACCATTCTAATCAAGCGCAGATTTTACGAATGTCATGTTGACGCCTTGATGGCGGCTCAATAGGCATGTGTCAGCGGTGCGCCGCACTTTCCCCGGGGCCTTGAACCTCGATGGTATGGAGACTGACATGATCTTGGCTTACCGCGCTTTTGTGCGTCCACTATTTGCTTCCCTCACATTATTTTTGACACCAGGAATAGCTTCTGCCCAAGACTTGGTGAATGTTTATTCCTACCGCCAGCCGTCGCTGATCGCGCCTGTGCTGGACGCCTTTACTAAGAAAACCGGCATTAAAACCAACGTGCTTTTCCTGGATAAAGGATTGCAGGAGCGCATTGCGGCTGAAGGTGAAAATTCGCCAGCCGATGTTATTCTAACGGTGGACATTGCCCGCCTGACAGCAATTGCCGAAAAAGGCGTGACGCAGCCGGTTGTTGATGAAAGAATCAATGCGGCGATACCGGCACAATATCGTGATCCGGCAGGCAATTGGTTTGGCCTGACCAAACGGGCACGCATTGTCTACGCGTCGAAAGAGCGCGTGGCACAGAATGAGATTACTTACGCTGAACTTGCTGACCCGAAGTGGAAAGGCAAAATCTGCACCCGTTCCGGCCAGCATGATTATAATTTGGCACTGCTTTCCTCTATCATTGCGCATGAAGGTGCGGAAAGGGCAGAAGCCTGGTTGACAGGTCTTAAGGCCAATTTGGCTCGAAAGCCTGAAGGCAGCGATTATGACCAAGCTAAGGCGATCTTTGCCGGTGAGTGTGATTTAGCGCTGGGTAACACCTATTATATCGGCCAAATGATCAGTAACACCAAGGAGCCGGAACAGCAGCAATGGGCGGCGTCGATCAAGCTCCTGTTCCCTAATTCTGCTGCGACCGATCGTGGCAGCCATGTGAATATCTCCGGCATGGCGATGGCAAAATATGCGCCGGATAAGACGCAGGCCTTGGCATTAATGGAGTTTTTGACAAGCCCGGAAGCCCAGAATATCTATGCCGAGCAGGTATTTGAATATCCTATTGACCCTAACATTGCGCCGTCAGCGCTGGTAGCCGCGTGGGGACCTTTGCATGGCGACAGTCTGGCGCTGGCGGATATAGCCAAAAATCGCAGACTGGCGTCGGAAATGGTGGACAAGGTTGGCTATGACGATGGCCCGGACAACTGAAACACAAATTCAGACTGTTGAAACAGGCGCGCACTCTGCAGTTTGCGCCTGTTTTCATTTGTCTTTGAACTGATTAGAACAGTCCATGTCTAACTTAGCCTCATCATCAAATCTTGCCGTCATGCGCGTGCGCCGTCACCCGCTTTTGATTGGTGCGATCGGGCTTATTGTGGCATTGATGGTGCTTCCATTCATTTCACTGCTGATTTTGGCAGGGACAAGCGACGCTTCGGATATTGCAGACCTTTTCACCACAGTGCTGCCAAGCTCGCTAAAAACAACTGTGCAATTGATGTTGATTGTTGGTTTGCTGACATCGTCTATAGGCGTGGTTAGTGCCTATCTCATCATCACTTATGAGTTTCCCTTGCGACGGACACTCTCGTGGATGCTTGTGCTCCCGGTGGCAGTTCCGGCCTACATCGCATCCTATTGTTTTGTGGATTTTTTGACCTTCGCCGGCCCTGTTCAAACGGCATTGCGAGGGATTATGGGCTACAAAACGCACCGCGACTATTGGTTTCCAGACATTCGCTCGGTTTGGGGCGCGGGATTTATTATTTCGTCGGTGCTCTATCCTTATGTCTATCTCACCAGCCGTGTTGTTTTCCTTATGCAAGGGCGCAATGCCGCTGATGTTGCCCGTTCGCTTGGTGCCTCGCGGGCGCGAGTGTTCTTTCAGGTGTTGCTACCGATGGCGCGACCGGCTGTCGCGGCGGGCGTGGCGCTGGCATTGATGGAGACGCTCAACGACATTGGTGCGGTCGAATATCTTGGCGTAAAGACGCTGACATTCTCAATTTATAACACATGGCTGGGGCGTGGCAGCCTTGGCGGCGCGGCGCAACTGGCCGTTATATTGCTAATCTTGGTGCTTGCTCTGATTTGGGTTGAGTCTTATGCCCGACGCCAGTTACGTTTTAACGCCGGGAGGGCCAGCCATATTATGGCAACGACCTCGCGACAACGATTGGAGGGACTTCATGCGTATGTAGCCGTATTGGCTTGCGCGATGCCTATTATTATTGGCTTTGGCATTCCGCTCTTCGTACTGTTGCGCTTTGCGCTTAAACGGCTTGACCAACTTGCATCACCAGAATTTCATGCGGCACTGGTTACCAGCATCTATGTTGGCGCCGTTACTGCCATTGTGACAGTTGGCATGAGCCTTTTTTTGTTGCACGTTGGGCGGATGGTGGCACTTAACCGTTGGCATCTTTTGGTAAAGCTTGCGACCAGCGGCTACGCCATGCCGGGAACAGTGCTTGGTCTTGGTCTATTGTTCGCACTAACGACGATGGACGGCTGGATCAATAATATATCGCGGACACTGGCGGGCATACCACTTGGCCTTGTTCTATCCGGCTCTGCATTTGCAGTGATTTTGGCCGCTACGGTTCGGTTTATGGCTGTTGCAGGATCTACATTGAGTTCGGCCTTACAGAAGCTACCGCCAAACTTGGACCACGCTGCACGTAACCTGGGTCACAGTGCGTGGGGTACAAGTCGCACCATTATGCTTCCACTGCTGAGACCCGCGATACAAACCGGTCTCGTTCTGGTTTTTGTTGATACAATCAAAGAGCTTTCCGCCACTATCCTACTACGGCCACTCGGGTTCAACACGCTTGCTACACTTGTCTATGAAAATGCCTCGCGCGCAGCCGTCGCGGACGGCTCGGTGGCAGCGCTGGCAATTGTGGCGACAAGTCTTGCGCCCGTCCTCATTCTATCGCGGTCTCTGGCAGCAGACAGGCACGGATAAAAAAATGGCGCCGGATGAACCGGCGCCAAAAATATCGGGCTGTAGGAATCGTGTCGGAGGCCAAAAAATAAGTGTACAATTAACATCCTGAGTTAAGTTGACGATGACGCCTGTTGATTAACAAATCCTTAATCGCAATGTTAACTTTGTCGATAACTCACTGCGTTGTTTTAACTAGGTAAATTATTGGTCAAGGATTTGTTAACCATTACGATGTCCTCGAACAGTGAAGGAAGCAGATTATGGTTGCAAACCGCTGCTTTTCCATTTCATCATAAATAAATTAAATACGCCATACGCAGGCAATAATCTAATTAGAATTCGAGCTTAGAGCGATGGACGCCAATATTGAATCGGCTTGGCGCTCTAACGTTTTGTTTGAACATCGCTTTTCTCCAAAAAACCGCATACCGTTTTTGGCGCGACGCTCTGAACCGCGAACCGGGCCACAAACAGTCGTTCGCCTTGCAATAAGATGGCGATACTTTACACCGCTTATTATGCTCAAAGAATGGATCAAATCGGCCCGCCAGAAACATAAAACCCGAAAATTGGGGTGGTTGTTGGCTACGATTATTGTCATTTTCTCGATATTTGCGCTTGCCCACGCCACTTTAAAATCTCGTTTTAGTAGCGATAGTATTAAAACCAAGCTGGAAAGCGAATTTAGTTCGCTGACAGGTAACCAAGTTCATATCAATGGACAGCTTGAAGTGTCATTTTTCCCTGGATTTCAAATCCGTACCACAGATGTCCTAACGCTTAATCAAACGGGTCCAGTTTCATTTAGTGCCCCAATTTTGGAAGCCCGTCTTTCTATTTTTCAGGCGTTAAGGGGTATTATAGCTATCAATGAGATTCACTTGGACGGCGCAAAAATTCTCGTTACCCGGACAACCGTTGGTATACCAAATGACCCCCATCAGCCAGTCAACGCAGCAGTCACTAAAAGCGCTTTGTCATCTTCTGAAAATTCACAAACGCATGACGTTAAGAGCTTGGGCAATAATTTTTTTGGATCAATATTACTTACAAATAGTTCGCTGCAACTCTTAGACGCAAACGGTCAAAGAGAAGAATATTCGCAAATTAATGGTACATTTTCTTGGGCTGAGCTAAAATCCAGTGCAATTATCAACGGATCATTGATGTGGCATGATGAAACGATCGAGGTGAGGGTCACTATTGCCTCGCCTGTTATTTTGTTAGCATCAGGATTTAGTGATCTCGATTTCAGTTTTAAGTCGCCTACACTGAATTTTCAATTTCAAGGCAAAACTAACTCCGCACTGATGGCTACCGCAGACGGGCGGATTACTGCCGAGATACCGTCGCTTGAACGCTTTATGACATGGTCAAAGGCAAATATCATTGCCGGTGAGGCTATTGGTGCTCTAACCATCGATTCCAAATTAACAACTGACCAAGGTAAAATGAAATTTGACAATCTTGTTTTATCATTATCGGGCAGTGAGGGCACCGGGGCACTAGAGGTAGATCCGGAACTGAGCCCGCCAAAAATATCAGGAACTTTGGCTTTTGGTAGAGTTGATCTTAAATCGATTGCTGAGGCTTTTTCTCTGAACTCGCGCGGTATGGTTCGCCAAAATTTTAGCTTTTTGAACCAACTGGATTTGGATTTGCGGATATCCGCTAATGCCGGCATCGCTGGAAACTTGACGATTAGTGATCCTGCCGGGGCAATCCGCATTACCAATGGAAACGCTGATTTCGATATTGGTGATGGCAAATTTGCTGGCGGCAACCTTAAGGCATCACTTCGTCTTTCGGGCCCGGAGGCGTTCAAAATAGCACATTTAAACGTTGCTCTCTTGGGGTTTTCTCAGGATCAATTGCCTGGCATTTCGCCAGTCATTCCCACTCTGGGTGCGCCAATAGACGGATTTATTGATCTAGAAGGAACATTTTCCAGCTTAGAGGCAATTTTTATAAATGGTTCAGGAAAATTTTCCATAAAATCAGGCGTGGGGATGGTGCGCAATTTCAACAGCGAGAGTTTTGTTTCGTCGCTCCAATCCGAAAAATTGTTTGCTCTTCCAACGCTTTATTCCGGCATCACTTTGCTGCAATCTTTAACAATTGATGGCACAATAAATGACGCTGTTGTCATTGTTGACGCCGGTGAAATGGTCTTAGCAGACAAGCGGTTAGTTGTTGCAGGAGCACTTCCCTTCACATCAGGCGGCGTCGCTATGAATGGCGTCATCACGAATGACAATATATCGAACGGACCCGAGCTAATTCCGTTTTTCCTCGGAGGGGCGTGGAAAGAGCCTTACGTTACGATTATGACCAAGACCAATCCTTGATGTGCGTTTATGTGAGTGTGTCTCGTATCAATGGATAACACAACGAGACACAAAACCCCTTTGCATGTTGCATTGTTCTTGGGCCTGAAGTGTTCCTCATCATTTAGAGCGCATCTCGTTTTGATGGGACCAAAACAGCGCCTAAGCCATTGTTTTATCTCATCGTTTTAACGCAAAAAAGAAACTACTTTTGCGAGCAATACTCTAAAAAGTTCTACCCCCGTAGTGCTGCCTGTTCATCCCGCACGCGCTGCACTTCGCGGCGCTTGCCCAAGATGCCGGTTGCCAAGACGCCAACTGCCACAAAGGCGATCATCAGGGTGCATACCGCATTGATTTCAGGTGTCACGCCGAGGCGGACTTGGCTGTAAATTTTCATGGGCAGCGTAGTAGCGCCCGGGCCGGACGTGAAGCTGGCGATAACCAGATCGTCCAGCGACAGAGTAAACGCCAGCATCCAGCCGGAGACAACAGCGGGCATGATGATCGGCAACGTTATCCTCATGAAAGTCGTCACGGGCGTCGCACCCAAATCCATCGCTGCTTCCTCGAGCGAGCGATCAAAGGTGACGAGGCGCGATTGCACAACAACGGCCACAAAGCACATTGTGAGTGTTGTGTGGGCTAGTGTCACAGTCCAAAAGCCGCGATCAAAGCCGATGGCAACGAACAGCAACAGCAGTGACAGACCCGTGATGACTTCCGGCATCACCAGTGGCGCATAAATCATGCCGGAGAATAATATCCGTCCATGGAAGCGGGTGTAGCGCGTTAGTGCTAGTGCACCCAACGTTCCCAGTATTGTCGCCATCGAGGCCGATAAAAGCCCGACGCGCACTGTCACCCATGCGGCATCCTTCAGTCCGGTATTATGGAAGAGTGAGACATACCATTTAGTCGAAAAGCCGCCCCAAACAGTGACCAATTTGGATTCATTGAAGGAAAATATCACCAGCAGCAAAATCGGCAAATAGAGGAATGCGAAGCCGAGTGCGACCGAGATGACATTAAAGCGGGACCATTTACCGTTCATCGCCCTGCCTCCTGAGCTTTGGCTTGGTAATATTGGAAAATGACAATGGGCAGGATAAGCAACAGCAGAAGCACCACGGCAACGGCAGATGACACAGGCCAGTCACGGTTTGCAAAAAATTCGTTCCACAGTGTTTTGCCAATCATCAGTGTTGATGAACCTCCGAGCAAATCAGGAATGACGAATTCGCCGGTCGCTGGAATGAAGACAAGCATGAAGCCGGCTATGATACCAGGGATAGACAGAGGAAACGTGACTTTCCAAAATGCCGTCGCAGGCGGGCAGCCAAGGTCTTGAGCGGCTTCAATCAGCGTATAGTCCATCTTTTCAAGCGCAGAGTAAATTGGCAGAACCATGAACGGTAGATAGGAATAGACGCAGCCGATGTAGATCGCCGTGTAAGTGTTCAAGATAATCAGCGGGGTATCTATTATGTGCAGGCTCATGAGAAGTTGGTTGAGCAGGCCTTCGGGCTTCAAAATACCAATCCATGCGTAAACGCGGATCAGGAAGCTGGTCCAGAATGGCAGAATTACGAGCATCAGCAAGATCGGTCGCATCGACAATGGCGCGCGGGCCATGCCGTAAGCGATTGGGTAGCCTATGAGTAAGATGAGGCAAGTGGAAATAAACGCCGTCACCAGACTGCGGTAATAGGCGGTGTAATACAGCGGATCTTCAGTCAGAAACTGGTAATTATCCAGCGACAAAGACTTGAGCTTTCCAGCCGTATCGACGCCGTTAAAGACCGGATTATAGGGCGGCATTTGGATGGCGGTTTCAGATAGTGAAATCTTGAAAACGATAAAGAACGGTATGAGGAAGAATATCACCAGCCATGCATAGGGGATGCCAATGGTGAGACGGTTAAATATTGCAGAGAGAGTGCGTTGCATGGCTTCACCCTCTCAAAATAATGCCGGCATCCGGAGCGAAGGAAATCCATACATGATCGTCCCAAGCCAGTGGCTCATCAGCGGCGCGGGAGGCATTCATCTGGCTGATTTTCACAGTTTTGCCAGACGCCAATTTCACATGAAAAACCGTCATATCGCCAAGATAGGCAATATCCCAAATCTCGCCCTCGAATGAGTTAACACCGGCACTTTCCGGCTTCTTTTTGCCGATTTTAAGCTTTTCCGGACGGATGGCGAACCAAATCGGCGCGTCTTTTTCGGTCTTTTCCACGTAGTCACAGCGCACTGTGAAGCCATCATTTGTAACAATATCCAGTTTGCCCGAGGACTGGCCATCCACCTTGCCTTCAAAGCTGGCAACATTGCCGATAAAATCCGCCACAAAACGCGAGTTAGGTGCTTCGTAAACATCAGACGGCGTGGCCACTTGCATCACCTTGCCTTTGTCCATTACGGCAATCCGGTCGGCCATTGTCATGGCTTCTTCCTGGTCATGGGTCACGACCATAAAGGTCAGTCCCAATTCCATCTGCAAATCCATCAATTCAAACTGGGTTTCCTCGCGCAGCTTCTTATCCAGCGCGCCAAGCGGCTCATCGAGCAGCAGCACCTTCGGGCGCTTGGCAATGGAGCGGGCGAGCGCCACGCGCTGGCGCTGGCCACCTGAAAGCTGGTGCGGTTTGCGTTTGCCAAACTGGGTGAGTTTGACGAGTTTCAGCATTGACTGCACACGATCATCAATTTCAGATTTCGCCATGCCGTCTTGTTTGAGGCCAAAAGCAATATTGTTTTCAACAGTCATATGCGGGAACAACGCATAAGACTGGAACATCATGTTCACGGGGCGCTTATAGGGCGGGATGCCGGACATATCCTGCCCATCCAACATAATCTTGCCGCTGGTGGGATTTTCAAAGCCGGCCAACATACGCAACAAAGTGGACTTGCCACAGCCGGATGCGCCGAGAAGCGCGAAAAATTCGCGCTGATAGACATGGAGTGTCAAATCATCCACAGCTGTAAAATCGCCGAAGATCTTGGTGATATTTTGAAACGAGATGTACGGCTTAGCCGCCGGATCGTTCCATGGCGCGAATGAACGCCTAATATTGCCCAATGATTTCATGATTTTAGTTCCCTGTTTTACACTGTTCCCGCGTTTGATATTGAAATCCCGGCGAGTTGCCCCGCCGGGATTGGATTGTTTATTGACCGGTGATTATTTTAGTCCACGAGCGTGTTAGCAACCGCTGTTCTTTCGGCCCCCAAGGTGAGACGGTATAGAGCTTTGCCAATGTTGCTTCATCCGGAAATATCGAAACATTACCAGTGATTGCCTTATCAATAAGTGGAATACTGGCCTTATTGCCGTTAGCGTAAGAAATGAAATTCGATGCTTTGGCTGCAACATCGGGGCGCAAAATATAGTTGATAAACTCGAGCGCCTCAGTGGGGTGCTGGGCGTCAGCAGGAATTGCCATCACGTCGAACCACATCATCGCGCCTTCTTTTGGAACAGCATAGTCGATTTCGACGCCCTGCTTGGCTTCATTGGCGCGTGTTTGAGCGATGAACATATCACCGGAAAACCCGACTGCCACGCAAATATCGCCATTGGCAAGCGCATTAATATATTCCGACGAGTGGAATTTGCGGATGCTCGGGCGAATTGAAAGCATTAATTCCTCCGCCTTTGCCAAGTCTGCCGCGTCGTGGCTGTCAGGGTTTAAGCCCAAATAATTCAACGCTGCCGGCATGATATCTGTCGCAGAGTCGAGCATATAAACACCGCAATCCGCCAATTTGGCGAGCTTTGTGGGATCAAAAATCACACTCCATGAATCGATTTTATCAGTGCCCAAACGCTCGGCAATCTTCTTCTTATTGTAGCCAATGCCGTTCGTACCCCACATGTAGTCAACGGCGTATTCATTGCCGGGGTCATATTTGGCAATACGCTCGTTGACCATATCCCATGTGTTACCAATGTTTGTCAGCTTGGATTTGTCGAGTTTTTGGAAAACGCCCGCTTGAATTTGGCGGGACAGGAAGCTGGCTGTCGGCACAACGACGTCATAGCCGCTGGCTCCCGCAAGTAGCTTTGTTTCGAGAATTTCGTTGGAATCGAACACGTCGTAAACGACTTTAATGCCGGTTTCCTTGGTGAAATCCTCAAGGATTGACGGTTCAATGTAGTCGGACCAATTGAAAACATTGACCACACGGTCTTCGGAAAATGCAGCCGTGGTGAATGCGAGAAGTGCAAGGCTTGCGCCCATTATTTTATTGCGGACCATATTTGCCTCTATTGTTTTTGAGTTGTACTTCAAAAACCGGATTGCAAGTTAGAGTCCAATTGTAATGGCCGTTTTTGGCCCGTTGCACGCCCCGTGCAGAAGTATCGTTTTTACAAAATTTCAAGATGGACCTTGAAGCCGGTTTCGATAGCTTACCTTCAAACGGCGTTTACCGATTGTCAATCTATACAAATGGCGTTCATGATTTAATTCATTTTTTAGTCATTGAAGCTGGTGAACGTGTGCCGGCAACCAAATAGAAGATTAGCGCAATGAGCACGATTGTACCGCCAATTACTGTCATTTGCGAGGTTTTTTCGCCATGAATGAGCCACACCCAAACAGGGCTGAGAACGGTTTCAATTGTGCCCAGCAATGCTGCTAACGTTGCGGGTATGAGCCTTGCACCGGTAACAAACAGCGCCATGCCGAGACCTAAATTCAACGCACCAAAGGCAAATAGCCATGCCATGTCATGCGCTGACACTTGAAATGTGGAGGTTTGTGTGGCCGCAATGATGGTGGCTAATGAGGTTGCCACAATGACGGCAGGCGTCATGCGGATGCCGGAGTTTCGGCGCGTTACAACCGTTGCAATCGCGAAAACAAGGGTGATAAGCAGCGCCAACAGACTGCCCACGAGCGATTTTTGCTCGCCGAAACTATCGGAAACCATAATAGCGACGCCTGCGATCACGGCGGCTATGGCAATCCATGTCGTGCCGAAGATCTTTTCGCCCAAGAAAACACGCGAAATGAACGCCGCGACTAATGGAACAGCGGCGTTGATGAGAATAACATTAGCCACGCTGGTGTAGGATATTGCCAGCACGAAGGAGATTGAGGCTGTCATAAAGCAGAGGGCAACGACGAGGCCCGGCAGACCCATCGCTCTGAAAGCTAAGGGAGTTTTCCGTCCGTCTCTTATGAGCAAGAACGTCATCAGAAACGTGGCCGCCCAGAGGGAACGCCAAAAAACCACTGTCCACGTATCCGGTGCGTCAATAAAGCGATCAATCGTGCCGCCAAATGACCAAGCAAGCGCCGAACCGGCCACAAGCCAGATGCCGCGCTTATCGGTGGTTTGAACATAGGCAGATTGCGGCAAAGGGATTGGATCTGTGGACATATTTCAGCTTACTTTGTTGAGTCTTGGCTTAAGACTATCGTGCGAGGAACTATTTGTCGCATGACTGTTTCAGACAATTCCATCAATCCCAGTGACGTATTTTGGCTAGAAATTTATACAAAATCAAAGGCGCTCAACCCCGTCACCATCTCATCCAAGCCCAATGGCTTGGTGATCGGTGGTGCGGCTCTTGAGAGGCAGCCTGCGCGTTCGCATAGCCTGCATGACGGGCCAATGGGCGTGAGGGCCGGGCTAAGAGTTTGTGAATAAACAATTTCTTCCTTAAACGACATTTCGCACCCAAGCAGCAATGCAGTGCGGCGCGGGCGCTCATTATATGCGCCATGCGGGCCCTCCAGCGTTCGGGCAATCAATATAAACTGGCCGCCATCAGGCATTTCGGCGCTTTCCACCAATATCTGTTGAGCTTGCGCAAAGGTGCTGTGAACTGGTAATTTAGGACACGCGCCGCCAAAGCGCGATTGCGGATAGCCTTGCGCACCGGCTCTACGAAAGCGGTTTCCGGCTTGGTCAATTTCCAACATGAAAAACGGAATACCCGACGCACCATTGCGGTTCAGGGTGGTGAGGCGGTTGGCGGCTTGCTCAAATGACACGTGAAAGCGCGAGCGCAACACATCAATATCGTAATTGGCCTTCTGCGCGGCCATAAGGAACGCCTGATAGGGCATCATCAAAGTATGAGCGGCATAACGCGCCATTTCAAAGCGGGCGATACGGCGGGCCTCTTGAGAGGATAGTTTCAGGCCTTCGATTTCAGCAGTGATCGCCACCTGCATCCGCAGCAAAGCTGCTTCCATGGCCAGCTCGCGCAGCTGGTCAAAGGGCGACAGGCGCTCTGAAATGAAAAGACGTTGGGAGTGGCGATCATAGCGGCGGCGCCAGTTTGGCATGGTGGCAACGGGCAGGATTCGCACTGAGACGCCATGCTGGGAGCGAAGCCATTCTTTCAATACGCCTTCCAAATCATCATTTGGTTTCAATAGGTTAAGAAAACTCTCGGCTTCGTCTTCGATGTTCGCGAAGTAGTTAGGACGGCTGGCGAGCAATTCTTGCACCTCGTCCAGCGGCATCCTCGCACTGGAAATCGCCGTGGTGCGGCCCTCTTTGGAGAGCAGGGTTGACAGGTCCGTGAGCCGTTCCTGGCTTTCTCGGTAGGCGCGGTAGAGCTTAATCATGGCGGCGGCGGCGTTGGGCGCGGCTTCGGCCACTTCGATCAATTCCTCGGGGCCGGGCAGCTCAGCGGACAGTAAGGGATCGGCGAAAACCTCGCGCAATTCAGCGACGCTGCCACCGGCCTTGCCCTGCAAATCCTCCAAATCAATTTTGAAAGTTGTGGCAAGCTTGAGAATGATCTGGACAGTCAACGGGCGCTGGTTGCGCTCAATCAGGTTGAGATAGCTGGGCGATATACCGATGGCTTCGGCCATGGCAGTCTGCGTCAAATCCTTTTCTTTGCGAATGCGGCGGATGCGCGGACCGGCGAAAATTTTCTGTTCAGCCATGGAAACCTTTTGATATTTACAGGGTTTTTACAAATTGAGATACGAAATAAATTTACAATTATGACAAATTTACAGAGAAATCCAGTCATGCACAAGACATTTTTACCATTGATCTTGTTGATTTTTACGATTTTTCTACCAACTTCTATAGTTTATATTGTAACAAAAGTCACGACGATGAGTGGGAATTGAGATATTAAAATCTTCAAATTTTACCTATCAAATCAAGAGTACAATTTTTGACAAACTGGCGATAGTTACGCCAAAATTAAAAAAGGATTTTAGATTATGGTCGCAAAACCACGGGTAAAAGAACGTGCTGAGGAGCAATCTTCGGCAATGTCATCGGCCCAACAATCAGCAATCCGCATGGTGGCTAACGACCTGCACCGGCTCAATCAGGCGGTGATGAATGCCGTAGAGGCCGGAGTTTCAGTAGAGTTGGTCCGCTCGGCACGGCATCATTGCGGCAATGGTAATTGGGGCGATTTACTGATTCCGGTCATTGTGACCAATCAGCAAGTGCCAAAATTTTCGGACGCGGCTGAGTGAAATTTCTTTCGCGTTTGCCAATCGGAAACTGGTCGGCAATCGCACGAGAAATGCCCGGAGGTGGTGCGGAAACGGTGTGACGAGCACATGAAAGTGGTGCGGGAGACCGATTTAGTGCGCTGCACAACCGAATAGTGCCGCCGCCCCCTTCCTTTGTGTCAGCGAAGACGGCTACACTAAAAGTCCCGAAACAAAATTCCGGTGTATAAATGGCGATTGAAACGCCCGAAAAAAAACCGCTGCCAAAACGGCGGCGTACTCCCGCCCACGTGAAAAATATACGCGGTGTCCGCAATTGGAAAGAGGCCAAGGATTGGCTTGCGTGGCGCTCCATCGAAGATATTGAGTGCATCACTCCTGACATGGCGGGCATTCCCCGCGGCAAGATGATGCCATCTTCCAAATTTACGACAGAAACCTCGTTGGCCCTGCCAAATGCGATTTTCCGCCAGACCATTGCCGGTGATTACCCGCCGGAATCAGGCGAGTTCAAGCATGATCCGTTGGATAGCGACTTGAAGCTGATGCCGGATTTATCCACGCTGTCTGATGTGCCGTGGGAAACGGATCCGACAGCGCAGGTGATATGCGATATCGTTGGCATTGACGGGAAACCTGTTACTTACACACCGCGCAATCTGCTGCGCCACATCATGGGGCTGTATGCAGCGAAGGGCTGGAAATGTGTGGTCGCGCCGGAGATTGAATTTTATCTCGTTGCGCAAAATACCGACCCCGATTACCCTTTGAAAACACCTATTGGCCGATCCGGCCGCGCCATATCCGGCGGTCAAGCTTACTCGATTGCCGGTATCAATGAGTTCGATGAGCTGGTGGATGATATATACCATTATTCGGAAAAACAGGGTCTGGAAATTGATACGCTTATCCATGAGGAGGGCCCGTCGCAGCTTGAAATCAACCTGCGCCATGGTGATCCGTTAGCGCTGGCTGACCAAGTATTTCTATTCAAGCGTACCATTCGCGAAGCCGCGCTGAACCATGATATGTACGCCACCTTTATGGCAAAGCCCATCCAGGGTCTGCCAGGTTCAGCGATGCATATTCACCAGTCGATTGTGGATAAAAAAACCGGAAAAAATATTTTCACAGCCGAAGATGGCTCGGAAACGCCGGAATTCTTCCATTTTATTGGAGGGATGCAGCGTTATATTCCAAGTTTGCTGGTGATGCTGGCGCCTTATGTGAATTCCTATCGTCGCTTGACGCCGGGATATTCTGCGCCGGTGAACACGGCTTGGGGATATGATAACCGCACGACGGCGTTCCGTGTACCACCGTCATCACCTGCAGCGCGGCGCGTTGAAAACCGATTGCCATCTTCGGATTCCAATCCGTATCTTGCAATTGCTGCTTCGTTAGCTGCCGGTTACTTAGGCATGGTCAACAAACTGAAGCCTACGGACCCGAGCACGGGCAACACCTATGGCGGCGGCGTGCAATTGCCACGCGGCTTGCTGGAAGGGCTGCTGTTGCTGGAGTCTGAGCCGGAATTCAGACAAGTTTTCGGCGATGAATTCGTCGCAATTTACTCCGGCGTAAAGCGCGGCGAATTTGAAACCTTTATGCAGGTGATTTCGCCATGGGAACGTGAGTTTCTACTTACTAATGTATAGCGGAGGCGCAGAGCCAGATGTTTTTCCCGTTATTTCATCGGGGAAAGATGCAGTTTGGCTAATGAGTGCGGCAGGCCGCCAAAATTAAGTGCGAGGCCGCCCCTCACCCTACCCTCTCCCCGTTGAAAATACGGGGAGAGGGTCACCAACTACCATTTTAATTCTAATTTCCAAGCGATGGCTTCTTACCTGAGGGGCCGTGGAGGAAGGTAATATGACCTATCAAAGCCCCATATCCCCCGGCGTTTCATGGTATGAAGCCAGCGTCGGGGACAGACCGGCCTATCCGGTACTGGACGGGTCGCAGACTTGCGATGTGGTGGTCATTGGCGGCGGGTTTACGGGCCTGTCTGCCGCCTACCATCTAGCTATTAAGGGTGTTTCCGTTATTCTCATCGAGCAGCATCGGTTTGGCGATGGTGCATCCGGGCGCAATGGCGGGCAATTTGGCACCGGCCAGCGGGCATGGGTGGAGGAAATGGAGGCCGATGTCGGTCTTGAGCGTGCAAAGGCGCTGTTTCAAATGGCCGAAGATGCGAAAGCGCACATGTTCGACTTTGCCAAGACGCATAAAATCGAGATGGATTATGTGCCGGGGCAGATATCGGCGGTGCACAAAAAGGGCTACCTCAAAGACTACCAGGCGCACGGGCAAATTATGGCCGAGCGCTATAATTATCCGCATATTTCATGGATGAATGCGCAAGAAACCACCGACCGGCTGGGTTCAACGCGCTATTTGGGTGGCACGCGCGATATCGGCACGGGGCATATTCACCCGATGAAATTTGTTGTCGGGCTGGCTAAAGCGGCGGCTGGCGCCGGCGCAGAACTTCATGAGACCACGAAGGCAACATCGCTTGCCAGCCAAAGCGGCAAAGTGATCGTCGGCACGGCAAATGGCACAATCACGGCGAACAAAGCGCTGATGGCCACCAATGCCTATGGCGGCACGTTGGAGCCGGTTTCGGCCTCGCATATTATGCCGATAGGCTCGTTTATAGGCGCTACCGAGCCGCTTGACGATGATTTGAAGATTATCCCTGGCGGCGAAAGCGTGGATGACAGCCGTTTTGTGGTGCGCTATTTCCGCAAAACCAAGGATAACCGTCTGCTGTTTGGCGGGCGCGAGATTTACTCCGCAGGCACACCTGCGGAAATCGAATCCGGCGTACGGCGGCAGATTACGGAAGTTTATCCACAGTTGGCGAATGTGAAACTCACCCATTCATGGGGCGGGTATGTCGGTATAACCCTGTCTCGCAAGCCATTTGTGCGCGAGGTGATGACGAACGTGACGAGCATTGGCGGCTATTCCGGCCATGGCGTGATGTTGTCGAATTTTAGCGGGCGGCTTTACGCCGAAACACTGACGGGAAACGACGATAAATTAAGGTTCCTGCGCGACCTTAAAATTCCGGCATTCCCGGGCGGACGCCGTTTCAGGACGCCACTGCTGTTTTTAGCGCTGAATTGGTATGCGCTGATAGATAGGCTGTAGATTGGTTCAGGCCCGCTGCGGCAAGCCACAGCGCATCAATCTCGCGCAGTTTTGCTGCATCAAATTTTTCTTGCTGCTCCCAATATTTACCTGATTCTACAAAATAGCCGAGGCGTTTTTCTGTAGTTAACGCCGTATCCACGGCTTCAAAATCCAGCGAGACAATCAGGTTTTGAAGCGCTTGGTTGAGATCGTCCTTTGTCCAGTGTGCCAAATCCGAAGCGCTGTTTTTTGGAAATACCAGCCGTGATTCATCGCTATTGGTGAGGTTCACGCAGAGTGAGCCTTCGAGCGCGGCCAAGATCATCAATCGCGCAGACTTTGCTTCAAGACTTTGCAGGCTAATGTCGGCACGGAGCGGATCGGCTGTGCCTTGGCCGTAAAAATGCGTTTGCTGCTTAGAATAGGTCATATCGCAGCCGAAAAAACTCAATATTTTGGGCTTCAGCGCGGCAAGCGCCCAGTAACCGGCGGTGAATGCCATGGTGCCGCCTGCATAAATGAAACCGCCAAGTTGATTCTGCAGAGGGACGTAATCAGTGGAAGTAATAATTATTTGGTCCGCACCCGTATTTTCCGGCCTGCGATCCGCCGGAAAATCATCCGGGTGGATGAGATAATCCCAATCCCCGCGCACACGCCATGCGTTGTTGATAGAAACGATATTTTCGAAACCATCGCGTGAAAAACCGCGGGCATTGAGCGCATCCGGCCCGCTGCCCAAAATCAGCGTTGATTTAATATTCCAAGTTTTCATCTAAGCACTTTATCCTGTAGTCAAGGATAGATGATGCAAGAGTACGTCAGTTCAAGATGTGCGACAATCAAAGCAATGCTTAAAAACAAAGCACCCGCCAGTGCGGCGGGTGCGGGTCAACTGAGCCTGTTGGCTGAAATTATTTGACCGCGTTGCGGGCAACTGCGCGGATGTCTGCGCGGGAAATGCCGAGGTCTGCAAGATTGCGATCGGTCATGCCGCGAAGTTCGGCGACAGTGTTACGGTAAGAGCGCCAATTTTGGTAAGAACGTGCAATATCCATTTTATGTCTCCTTTCGAGAATTTTATCGAACTAATCTAAATTTAGATTTTTGTTATTCGATAACTGGAAAATAGACACTCCGGTGACAAATGAGTAGATTTTATATTGCAGCGCAGCAGTGCATTTTATGCATTGGTCAATATCTAGTTATGTGCAAATTATAGGCAATTCATACCCTTTTCAAAATCACGCTGCCTGCTGAATAACCAGCGCCGAACGAGCACAGCACCGCGAGACTGCCACGTGGCAGGTCATCGGAGAATTTTGAGAAAGCGACGATGGAGCCGGCCGATGAGGTGTTAGCATAGTCTTGCAAAATATTAGGCTGCTCGTGGCGCTCCGGCACGCGGCCAAGCACTTTCTGGCCGATCATATCATTCATGCCTTTATTGGCCTGATGCAGCCAGAGGCGGGAGAGGTCGGCGGGAGGGATATTATTGTCCTTCAAGTGCGAGAGTATCAGGTCGGACACCATCGGCACGACTTGTTTGAAGACTTTGCGTCCCTCCTGGTGGAAAAGCATATCGCGGCGGTCTGTCATGTGGCCCTCGCGGGTGCGACGTAAGAAGCCATTGTTATTACGTATATTATTGGAAAACTCAGTGATGAGGCGGGTGGAGACGACTTCATATTGCGTAGCTGAGGTCGCCAAATCCGCGCGTTCAATTAGAGTCGCCGTACAGACATCGCCGAAGATAAAGTGGCAATCGCGGTCTCGCCATTCCAAATGCGCTGAGCAAATTTCCGGATTCACGATTAGTATTGCGCGGGCAGAACCGGCGCGGACCATATCAACGGCGGTATGAATGGCGAATGTTGCAGACGAACACGCGACATTTAAATCGAAGCCAAAACCCTGAATGCCAAGCGCTTGTTGAATTTCTACTGCGAGCGCAGGATAGGCACGCTCCATATTTGAAGCGGCGCAGATGACGGCATCAATGTCTGCGGCGGTCTTGCCCGCCTTGGCAAGTGCCTTGTTTGCTGCATCCACGGCCATTTCGGCCATGACGGATATTTCGTCATCTGCCCGCTCACGCAACACCGGATGCATTATTCCGGGATCAAGAACTCCGGACTTATCCAACACATAACGATTCTCAATGCCGGAGGCTTTGGTGATGAATTCTTCCGAAGACATCCCAATCGGCTCCATGCCGCCCGCATCAATTTTGGGCTTATTCACAAGATTTTGCGCCGTGGCATAGGCATTAAATGTCGCAACCAATTCGGCATTGGAAATCGATTGATCTGGCGTAAACACGCCGGTTCCGCTGATGACTACCTTAGTCACATGCCCCTCCCAGGGTATTTTGACTCGAATTTGGATGCAAACTAGGCTGAAACCGTGCATTTGTCACATGGCAGAATTGGCATCGAAAAACTGGTGCTTTAGTTGCCTCAGATTTAAAGGCTAGCCAATTTAAATCGATTAGATTATGGATCATTATGCCCGAATTCATTAGGATCACATCATGACGAGCCAGATCATTCCCGTCGAGCCGTTTGACTGCATCGTGTTTGGCGGCACCGGCGATCTTGCCGAGCGCAAGCTGATACCTGCCCTTTACCAGCGCCAGGTTGCGGGTCAACTTTCTGAGCCAACGCGCATTCTGGGTGCTTCGCGTGCGCAGATGACCACGGATGGATACCGCGATTTCGCCCGCAAAGCGATCAACGAGTTTGTCAAACCAGCAGAGCGTATCGACGCTGAGATTGAGATTTTTATTGCCAGATTCTTTTATATTCCGGTTGATGCCAAGGGCGATACCGGCTGGGGCGAACTGAAAGCGTTCTTCAATGATGCTCCGGAAGACCGCGTTCGCGCCTTTTATCTCGCCGTTGCGCCTGCTCTGTTTGGCGATATTGCCGATAAGCTGAAAAGCTACGGGCTGATAACGGCGAAATCGCGCATCGTGGTTGAAAAACCATTGGGCCGCGATTTAGCTTCGGCCAAGCAGCTCAATGATATTATAGGCAATGATTTTGCCGAACATCAAGTGTTCCGTATTGACCATTATCTGGGCAAGGAAACGGTGCAAAACCTGATGGCACTGCGCTTTGCCAACTCGCTTTATGAACCCCTTTGGAACTCCGCGCACATTGACCACATTCAAATTACCGCAGCTGAATCTGTCGGGCTTGAAGGCCGTGTGGGCTATTACAATACTGCCGGTGCACTGCGCGATATGGTGCAGAACCATTTGCTACAGTTGCTCTGTCTAGTGGCGATGGAGCCGCCATCATCGATGGATGCCAATGCGTTGCGCGATGAAAAGCTGAAGGTTTTGCGCTCGCTCAAACCAATTACTGAAGCAAATGCGGCGCAGATGACTGTGCGCGGGCAATATAAGGCTGGTGCGTCCGATAGCGGCGCGGTGGCGAGCTATCAAGATGAATTGGGTTCGCCTTCCAACACGGAAACTTTTGTAGCGATCAAGGCTGAAGTTGCCAACTGGCGCTGGGCTGGCGTACCGTTTTACCTGCGCACCGGTAAGCGCTTGGCCGGCCGCATGTCGGAAATCGTGATTTCCTTCAAGCAAGTGCCGCATTCGATTTTTGCTGATGCGGCGGGCCAAGTGTTCCGCAATGAGCTGGTTATCCGCTTGCAGCCGGATGAGGGCGTCAAGCAATGGATCATGATTAAGGATCCGGGTCCCGGCGGGATGCGCCTGCGCCACGTGCCGCTGGATATGACATTTGCGGATGCCTTCAAGGTTCGCAATCCGGATGCTTATGAGCGCCTGATTATGGATGTGGTGCGCGGCAACCAAACCCTGTTTATGCGGCGCGACGAAGTGGAAGCGGCGTGGATGTGGATTGATCCTATTCAGCAGGCATGGGAAGCGACCGCGCAACCGGCGCAAGGTTATACGTCCGGCACATGGGGACCATCATCCGCGATTGCGCTTATCGAGCGTGATGGCCGCACATGGCATGAGGAAGACTGATGTCTCCGGCGCGCACAGCTGTGTTGGACGAAAAATTGGTTTGTTTGGAAACCAATTTCTTTAATGATGCGGATAGTTTGGCCCGCGCTTTAGCTGGCCAAGTGGCGGCGGCTTTGAGTGCAGGCATTACCTCTCGTGGAGCGGCCACCTTGGCTGTTTCCGGTGGTTCGACGCCGAAGAAGTTCTTTGCCGTGCTTTCGCGCGAGGTGCTGGATTGGGCCAAAGTCACTATCACGCTGGTTGATGAGCGCTGGGTGGATTCATCATCCGATCGCTCCAATGCCAAGCTCGTCTCGGATTTACTGTTGCAAAACGAAGCCAAGGCGGCGGCGTTTATCTCGCTGTGGTCCGGCGGAGATGTGCCGACGGCGGCGGCTGTTGCCAAGACTAATGCCAAACTTGCTGGCTTAACACTGCCGTTCGATGTCGTAATTTTGGGCATGGGTAATGACGGGCATACGGCCTCGTTCTTTCCTGGCGGCGATACGCTGCACGAAGCGCTGACCAACGCGGGTCCAGCTTTGGCGCTGAAGGCGCAAGGTGCGGGCGAGCCGCGCATCACGATGACGCTGCCGTTCCTGCTTAATTCCAAAGCGATCTATTTGCATATTGAAGGCCCTGAAAAGGCCGCGACTTTGGACAGGGCTGTTGCCGCCGGTCCTATCGAAGACATGCCAATACGTGCCGTTATCAGGCAGACAGCTATCGCTATTTCTATCTATTCTTGCTGAGACTTCCTAAGCAGCAACGGAGACCATTATGACCGCAAACAATGCCGTAAAAGCTGTTACGCAGCGCATTATCGAGCGCTCCCGCGCAACACGCGAGCCTTATCTTGCCCGCGTCCGTGCAGCAATGGACAATAAGCCAAACCGTGCAACGCTGGGTTGCGCCAATCTTGCCCATGGTTTTGCTGTATGCTCGCCGTCTGAAAAAGTGGCGCTGGCAGGCGATGTGGTGGCCAATTTGGGCATCATAACTTCCTACAATGATATGCTTTCAGCGCATCAACCCTTTGAGACTTACCCGCAAATTATCAAGGATGCGGCCCATGCCGTTGGCGGCATTGCGCAGGTGGCGGGCGGCGTTCCGGCCATGTGTGACGGCGTTACACAAGGCCGCGCGGGTATGGAACTTTCGCTGTTTTCGCGCGATGTAATTGCGATGGCAGCTGCCATTGGCCTTAGCCATGATATGTTTGATGCTGCGGTTTATCTTGGTGTTTGCGATAAAATCGTGCCGGGTCTGGTTATCGGCGCGCTCACATTCGGCCATATTCCAGCGGTGTTTATTCCGGCTGGGCCGATGACCACGGGTATTGGCAATGATGAAAAATCCAAAGTGCGCCAGCTATTTGCCGAGGGCAAAGTGGGCCGAGCGGAACTTTTGGAAAGTGAGTCCAAGGCCTATCACGGGCCGGGAACTTGCACATTCTACGGCACGGCAAATTCCAATCAGATGCTGATGGAAATTATGGGCCTGCATACGCCGGGCGCATCGTTCGTCAATCCGGGAACACCGCTTCGTGAAGCGCTAACCCGCGAGGCCGCGCAGCGCGCACTGGCGATTACGGCGCTTGGCAATGACTATATTCCGGTTGGCGAGATGATCGACGAGCGCTCATTTGTGAACGCCGTTGTCGGGCTTCATGCCACTGGCGGCTCCACCAACCATTCGATCCATTTGATTGCGATGGCGGCGGCGGCGGGCATTAAGCTGACATGGCAGGATTTGTCTGACCTATCAGATGCCACGCCTTTATTGGCGCGGATTTATCCGAACGGTTTGGCTGACGTGAACCATTTTAACGCTGCAGGCGGCATGGGTTACCTCATTCGCGAACTACTGGACAGCGGCCATTTGCATGATGATGTGCGCACGGTTTGGGGTGAAGGACTTTATCCTTATGCGGTGGAAGCCAAGCTTGGCGACGACGGGCTGGTGCACCGCGTGCCTGCGCCTTTACAGAGCGGCGATGAGAAGGTTTTGACGCCGGCCTATAAGCCTTTCCATGCGACGGGCGGCCTGCAAGTGCTAAGCGGCAATCTTGGCAAGGCGGTTATCAAAACCTCCGCCGTTAAGGCCGAGCGGCATATTATTGAAGCGCCGGCGATTGTTTTTGACAGCCAGGAGGCGCTGCACGCGGCGTTTAAGGCGGGCGAACTCACGCATGATTTCATCGCCGTCGTGCGCTTTCAAGGCCCGAAATCCAACGGTATGCCAGAACTGCACAAGCTGATGCCGCCGCTGGGTATTTGTCAGGATCGCGGCCTCAAAGTCGCGCTGGTGACAGACGGCCGCCTCTCCGGCGCCTCCGGCAAAGTCCCCGCCGCCATTCACGTGACACCCGAAGCACTCGACGGAGGCCTGATAGGCCGCGTACAAACCGGCGATATAGTAAGGCTCGACGCCACAACAGGCTCACTTGAAGTACTGGTTCCGGCAGGCACGTTGGAAGCAAGGGCGACCCCGGTGGTAGATTTGTCCGGCAATGATTTTGGCACAGGGCGGGAATTGTTCGGGATATTCAGGCGGATGGCAAGCCGGGCGGATGAGGGGGCTAGTCCGTTTTGATCGACGAAAAAATGAGTGATAAGCATGTAGTTCATATCGATTATGGTAGTTACCTAGTGGATTGATTCCAACATTTGGAACCCCCGATTTCTGGCAGCGATGATTTCGTCTGGGTTTGCGCGCCATGTGAAGGGTTTGGCTTCGCTGTG
>JAYVRA010000042.1:0-28794 GCA_043776635.1 Phyllobacteriaceae bacterium | reverse complement strand
CCACTGCAATACCCGCGCTTCCGGAGAAGCGCCCCGCTTCCACTTTTTTTGAAGATCGCCAGAGGGGGGACTCCGTGGCGGGGTTTGGAAGAGGTGTGTCCATTTATGAATTCTATGCTTCCCCGCGCCTCCCGAATCCGCCTATAAACCATCATGGCTATTTCCCAACTTTCCGAAACCATCATCAACCAGATTGCTGCCGGTGAGGTCATCGAACGGCCGGCTAGCGTTGTTAAGGAACTCGTTGAGAATGCGCTGGATGCGGGCGCGGGCAAGGTTACGATTGTCACGGCAGGCGGCGGGCTGTCGCTCATCCGTGTTAGCGATGATGGCTCGGGCATAGCGCAGGACGAGTTGCTGCTCGCAGTTTCGCGTCACTGCACGTCCAAACTCACGGATGATATTTTGGACATTCGCTCGCTGGGTTTTCGCGGCGAGGCGCTGCCTTCCATTGGCTCCGTGTCAAGTCTCACCATCACATCGCGCACCGGAAATGCTGATAGCGGCATGGAAATTTCCGTGCACGGCGGCAAGATTTCCGGCCCTAAACCGGCTGCAAGCCAGCGCGGTAGCCAAGTCGAAGTGCGGGATTTGTTCTTCAACATTCCGGCGCGTTTGAAATTTATGAAGGGCGAGCGGGCGGAAAGTTCGGCTATTACAGATGTGGTCAAACGCATCTCCATCGCCTTTCCCCATGTACGGTTTGAACTTTCGGGGCCGGACCGGCAGACGTTTATTCTCACGGGGAATGAAGAGCAAGCCCTACCCTCGCCGCGCCGTATCGGCGATGTGGCGGGCACGGAATTCATTGATAACGCACTGGAAATTGACGCCTTGCGCGAGGGCGTGAGGCTGAAAGGGCTGGTCAGTCTACCGTCATATAATCGCGCTTCGGCTACCTGGCAATTTGCCTGTGTCAATGGCCGTCCGGTCAAAGACAAGCAGATTGCAGGCGCCATTCGCGCAGCCTATATGGATGCCATGGCGCGGGACCGCCATGCCGTTGTTGCGCTGTTTATTGAGCTGGAACCCGGGCTGGTGGACGTGAATGTGCATCCTGCCAAAGCGGATGTGCGTTTCCGTGATCCCGGCCTTGTGCGCGGGTTGATTATCGGGGCAATCCGCGAAGCGCTGCATAACTACGGCATTCGCGGTGCGACGACCGGTGCCTCCGGCATGATGGATGCGTTTCGCGGCGGCGGCTCGTGGGGCCGGCAGCGTCCGGCGCAAAAATGGTCGATAAGCCAATCGCCTTATATCCCGCAAGGCTTTGGTGAGACAGTACAACCTGCCTTTGACCATGTTGCGAAGCCAAGCGCGGATCAGCGCATGACTCCTGCTTGCGAACAATATTCAAGCTTTCCCCTCGGTGCGGCGCGGGCGCAGATTGCCAAGAATTATATCGTCGCCGAAAGCGGCGAGAGCCTCATCGTTGTGGACCAACATGCAGCTCATGAGCGGCTCGTGTACGAAGCCCTGAAAGGCGCGATGGCGGAACGGGCGCTACCTTCGCAGCTTTTGCTCATCCCGGAAATCGTCGATTTACCTGCCGAAGATGCCGAGCGGCTGGCGGTGCAAGCCCCGCAATTTGAGCGTTTTGGCTTGATGTTAGAGCGCTTCGGGCCGGGCGGCATCGCTGTTCGTGCAACGCCTTCAATGCTGGGCGCGATTGATGTTCCGGCGCTCATTCGCGATCTGGCAGATGAACTTGCCGACCAAGACGCCAGCGATAGTTTGGCGCTGCGACTGGATGCGATAGCCTCGCGGATGGCCTGTCATGGCTCAGTTCGTTCGGGGCGCGTGCTGAAACCTGAAGAAATGAATGCGCTGCTGCGCCAAATGGAGGCGACGCCAGGCTCCGGTACCTGCAACCATGGTCGCCCGACTTTTATCGAATTAAAACTTTCTGATATTGAAAGACTGTTCGGGAGAAAGTAAACAATGTGTTAACGTGAATTTCATGAATGGCATTGGAGTTGGCAATGAATAGATTGTTTGGGAATAGATTGTTTGGCTTGGTTTCCCTGAGCATTATGGCTCTGGTTTCGTTTGGCGCGTCGGCTGAAATCATTAATTTACATCAAAAAGTCCAAGTGTATCAGAAAGTCCAAGTGCCGGCGATCATCCGTGGTGCACCATTACGGTGCGATAATACCAGTCCGCTGATTATTCATGTCAACGATGCGCCTCAACGAAGAGAAACATGTGAGCCAATAGCGTATGACATGCGCCATCATAAACGCGAGTTTGGACCACGCAACATCTTTATTATCTTCGGCAACAGCCAGACCAATATTGCGATTAACAACCAAGCAGGTCGGGAATGAATAAATTTGATCGGGGCGGCTCGGGCGAAGCGCGGGTTCGCTATATGGATGCAGATTTTCAAGTAGCTTCACCCGGCAGCTATGTTGTTTGTGCAGTTACCGGCCGGCATATTCCGCTTGATGAATTGAAATATTGGTCTGTTGCCTGGCAAGAGCCCTATGTAGACGCGACAGCGTCGCTTGAACGCGAGCTGGAGCGTAATCCAAATTTGCGCAGGCGCGGGTGATGTGCTAACATTTATTAGTGGTGGTTATTATGTGAGCATCCGGCGACGGAAGTTTTCCAGTGTCTGTTTGATAATACGAATTGGCACATCAGTCTGGTCAAATATCATTTCAACCTTGAAAACCATAGTGGTTTCAAGAACTGTACGTGCGGTATCGCTGCCCCGGGCAAGTCGCATTGCGTCTTTCTCAGTGGTCACCAAAATCAAATCACCTGCCCCGGCGGTCTGATGAAGTTCACGCAATTCATCGTCGGCATATTGATGGTGATCGGGATAGGTGCGGGCAAGCGAAATTGTCGCGCCGGTTCCGGCCAAGCTTTCAAAAAACTTTTCAGGGTCAGCAATACCGGCAAATGCCAACACGCGCTTACCGCTGAGATTAAGTTTTTTTGGCGGCATGGCCTTGGCGATGTAGACAGGCTTGGCGGCCTTCGCCGCTTGGCGTACAATGGTTGACGCCGCATCGCCAAAACCGCTTACCAATAATGCATCGATAAGGCGCAGTTGCGGCACGACTGGCGCCCGGAGCGGGCCACCTGGAATAACATGGCCATTGCCCACACCACGACGGGCATCTACGACCACCAGATTAAAATCACTGACCAAACGGACACTTTGAAATCCGTCGTCCATGATGATAAAATCGCAGCCAGCATCTTTTAGCAGCTTTGCGCCGGCCATGCGGTTTGCAGATACGGCAACCGTTGCATACTGAGCGATGAGCAAGGGTTCGTCGCCAACATGCTTTGCCAAATCATGTGCAGCATCGACCAGTTTTGGAATGGAATTTGACCCGCCATAGCCGCGCGACAAAACACCGGGTTTCAGTTTCATGCGCGTTGCGGCGCTGGCAAGTGCAAGCGAGGTCGGGGTTTTGCCACCGCCGCCAACAGTGAAATTACCAACGCAAACGACAGGCAAGTTAATCGCCGGAGGCTTGGCCCGTTGCATCCGGCGTGTGGCAACCCAGCCATAAAGCGCCGAAACGGGCATCAAAACCCGCGCACGCCAATCTGTTTTTTTCCACCAAAAGGGAGGGGCTTCAGATACCATTAGCGCCGCTCCGTCAAACGTTCAAGACGCGCTTTGACAATGAGCGGCTGAATATAGGGTTCCAAAATAGAGATTGTGGCTTCCAACGAGCCACCCATTTCAGAGACGGATCGAATTCCGGCGTCAATCATCTTGGTCCGGACCTCATGATTAGACAAGAGATAGCTAACGGCGCCAGCCAGCATATCTTTATCTCTAACCAAGCGTGCGCCGCCATCAGCAATGAGGCGCTTATAGCTTTCACGAAAATTTTGAACATTTTGACCGGAGAGGATAGCGGTGCCCAGCACTGCCGGCTCCAACGGGTTTTGACCGCCAGCCGAAATTAGTGAACGCCCGACGAATACAATTTCTGTCAGCCTGAGATAAAGCCCCATCTCTCCAATCGTATCACCCAGATAGACCTGCGTATTGTTTGTGATAATTTGATTAAGGCTTCGCCGTGCGACCTTCAGACCCTTTGCGGCAAGCATAGCGGCAATGGCGGAAGCGCGTTCCGGATGGCGAGGGACAATGATTGTTAACAAGCCTGGTTGTCGTTTTTCCGCCATCAAATGAACATCGCCTGCAATGGCTTCTTCACCGTCATGGGTAGAAATTGCAGCCCATACCGGACGAGCGGATGTCATGCTTGCAAGCCTTGAAACCTCAGCAGCATCGGCGGGCGGCGGTGTCGTATCGACTTTCAGATTTCCTGTAACGGAAACTGGTCTTGCGCCCAAATCTCTAAATCGTTGTCCATCCAATTCAGACTGCGCAATCACATGGGAAAGATTTTCGAACAGCGCTTCCGCCATGTGGGTGCGTTTTTTCCAAGCGGCAAATGAGCGATCCGACATGCGGCCATTGACTAGAATTTGTGGAACACGCCGTGTGCCCAGTTCCAAAATTGTCATCGGCCAAATCTCGGACTCAGCCATCAAAGCGACGTCTGGCTTCCAGTAGGACAGGAAGTTACTCACAGCCTGTTTGAAATCAAGCGGGACATACTGATGGATTACCAGATTTCCCAGACGCTCTCGGGAGAGCTTGGCCGATGTCACAGTGCCAGTGGTTAAAACGACGTGTATCCCTTTGCCCACTATATAGCGAATGAGCGGAATGACGGCAGAAGTTTCACCGACACTTGCGGCATGAACCCATACCAATGGGCCTGAGGGTCTAGGTACGACCGACTTCCCATAACGCTCGCCACGGCGGCTGTGTTCCTCTTTACCTTTGGTGGCACGGAACGCCAGATAGGGTCCAACAATGGGGTAGATTGAGGCTCCCATCCAACGGTAGCCGGTTAGCATTGCCCGTGCCCAGCGCTCGCTCATGGGCGTTTATCAACCAATTGGTAGGCCCGCGTCGTGACGTTGTTTAGCCTGTTGGTAATCTCTTGGCGCAGGGACTCCATTTCATTATCGCCGGCGTCTTTCGGTACGAATAATGGTTCTGAAGAGATCGCCGCAGCGCGGCCAAACGGTAGGTTTAACGTGGTCTTGTCCCACGTATTTTCAAACACCTTACGGCGGCTCGACGCATAGGCAGCGGCAATAATGGGACGGCCGGTTAGTTTAGCAAGCATTATAATGCCAAGGCCTGCCTCGCGGGGAGTTCCCTTTGAAATATCGGCGATCATTACCGCTGTTTTTCCAGCGTCAATTGCCCGTTTTAAGACGATAAGGGCGCGGGCTCCGCCTTTTTCGATAGTGTTTTGGCCCTCGCGACCGCCAGAACCGCGAACAACTTCGTAGCCTAATTTTTGGACGATCCTCGCGTTAAGTTCGGCGTCCGCACTCTTCGAAAACAAGGCAACCAGCTTGGCACTTTTGGGGGCCATGAACGGCGAAAGCAAATGCTGTCCGTGCCACAACGCGACGATCATTGGTGCATGTTCGCCATAAATCTGACTTGGCGGATGAGTGCCGGCCACGCGCCTGTTGGTAAAATTGATAAAACGCAAAATAAGTGCAATTGATGAAGCAGCCAGCCCGTTGAACCACGAGCGTGACGCAATGTATTTGCCGGTAGATTTCCAGACACGACTGGCAAGAGAACGCTCGGGCTTAACACCTACCGGAACTATTTCCGAGGTTTCTGGAAGCTGCGTCAACTCTTCATCAACCTGAATGATCACAGACCAACGCCTTTGCCAGGTTCCAAGAACCGGTGCATGTGAACCACGAAATAGCGCATATGCGCGTTATCAACCGTCATTTGTGCCTTGGCCTTCCACGCCAGCGAGGCGGAAGCGTAGTCAGGGTAAATACCGACAATATCCAGTTTTGATGCGTCGCGGAATTCAGTTCCGCCGAGCGTTGTCAATTCTCCGCCGAACACAAGATGCAACAGTTGTTTGGTTTCGCTCATAAGTGCCCCTATAATTGTCTCAAATTAGAAGTGGGTTTAGCCGATGGTTGATGTGGCGACAACACCCAACATCACATCAATGCGGCTGGTGTGTGCGGCGACGAGGCTTGCGTGCGCGGTGCTTGGCTTGCCATAGGTGGCGCGGACGCCATCCGTGCCGCAAATCGCACCGCCGGTTTCCGCCAAAATCAGATCGGCTGCGGCCAAATCCCAGTCCTGCGCGTTGTGTTTGACAAAGGCACCGTCCAGCCTGCCATCTGCAATCATTGCGATACGATAAGCGAGCGAAGGGATGTGCGAGTGTGCATGGGGAACCACGCCGGTGATTTTAGCAAATTGTGCCAAAAGTGCCTTCGTGCCACTCAGCACCAAGGGAGAGTTTTCTGCACAACGTTCGAGCTTTACGCCGTTTTTATAAGCGCCCTTCCCGAGCGCCGCCGTGTAGATTTCCTTGCGCACGGGGCAGTCCAATACGCCTGCAATAGAGCGACCACCTTCCACGATTGCAACGGATACACACCACATGGAATTGCCCGCGATGAAGGCTTTCGTGCCGTCAATAGGGTCCACCACAAATGTGCGCTTCTTGGTCAATCGCTTGGTGGAGTCTGCCGTCTCCTCGCTTAGCCAACCATAATCCGGACGGGCGATGCAGAGCGTCTCTTTTAAGTAAGCATCTACTGCAAAGTCCGCCTCAGTAACGGGTGACATGCCTTCTTTATATGAGATCTTCGGGTTTTTACCGTAGTAGCCCAGCGCAATTTCTGCGCCCTTGCGGGCGGCGGTTTGCAGCAGTGCCAAGTCGGCCAAATAGTCGTGCGTGTCACTCACCTGCCAACGTCATCCCTGATATGGCCAAAGTCGGCGCTGCCGTTGCGTAAGCGCGGTCAAGGTCATTGGCCAGCACGATGTTCATGAACATGTCTTTGAGATTTCCAGCGATAGTCACTTCGGAAACCGCATGGGTGAGAATGCCATTTTCAATCCAGAATCCAGAGGCGCCGCGCGAATATTCGCCCGTCAACATGTTGACGCCCTGCCCGATAACTTCGGTCACATAAAGCCCCGTCCCAACACTGGCGATGAGTTCAGCAGGGGTGACCTCGCCGGGTTCAAATGCGAAGTTTGTCGATGCCGGTGAGACTACCGAGCCGGACCGTGCGCCGCGACCATTGGTGACAAGGCCCAATTCTTGAGCGGCAGAGTGCGACAGGAACCAGTTTTGCAACACGCCTTTTTCGACCATTGTCATCGGCAGTGCGGCCAGTCCTTCGCCATCGAAGGCGCGGGAGGCGGAGCCGCGCTTGCGCAGCGGATTGTCTGTCGCGGTGACGCCTGCGGCGATCACTTGCCCGCCCATTTTATCGCGCAGGAAGCTTGTCTTGCGGGCAACAGACGCGCCGTTGATTGCACCTGCCAAGTGGCCTGCGATGCCACGTGCGACGCGAGGATCGAACACAACATTGATCGAGCCGGTTTTGGCCTTGCGCGGGTTGATCTTGGCGATGGTGCGCTCCGCCGCCTTGCGGCCAATAGATTTGGCATCCTCAATTTCTTCGAAATGGATGACTGACGAATATTCATAATCGCGCTGCATCTTGGTGCCTTCGCCCGCGATGACGCTGATGCCGCGTCCGAAGCGCGAGGACACATTGCTGCCGGAAAAGCCGGTGGACGTGACCAGCACCATGCCGCCCAACCCAACGCTTGCGGAACTGCCTATCGAATTGGCGATGCCTTTAACTTCAAGTGCCGCCTGTTCCTGTTCCATCGCCGCATCAGTCAGTGCTTCAGCGCTGATATCAGTTAAGTCGAACAAGTCCAAATCCGGAAATTCTTTGGCCAGCATATCCTGAGGGGCGAGCCCCTGCCACGGATCTTCCGGTGCAACTCTTGCCATGGCGACAGCACGGGCAGCGAGCGCATGAGCATCCGCGCCTAATGCTGCAGAAATGCTGGCAACTTGTTTGCCAACGAACACACGCAAAGAAAACTGGTCGCCTTCAGATGCCTCCGTGCCTTCCACCTTGCCCATGCGAACCGAGACGCTAACCGAGCGCCCGCTGGCGACAACGGCGTCACTTGCATCCGCGCCGGCCTTGCGTGCGGCATCGACCAGCTCGGCAGCGCGATCTTGCAATGCGCCAAGGTTTGGCATTTCCGGCATAGGGTTTACGTCCTTAGTTTGGAGATTGGTTCACGCGGTTAGCGAATACCAACATGATTTGATGCGCATGGCTATATGTTGCAAGGGGCGGCGGTGCAAGAAAACTTGTTGGCATCTGCTCATGCATACGTGCGTATTGCCTCAATTGCGATTTCAGGGTGGGAATAGAGCATTAATTGGCCACAATTTTTCACCTCACGGAAGACATCCGCCTTCAGGTCAACCGCCGCCTTGCGGATGGATTCAACCGGGAACACCGGATCTTCGCTGCCATGGACTATAGTGACAGGCACGCCCGGATGCTTCGCATAGGCAGACAAGTCAGACATTTGCATCAGGCATTCCTGCCGGTATGTTTCGATTTCCTGCGCGTGTGAAAGGTTCAGCCTCATGCGCATAGAGCTTTCCATCTCATTATCTTTGAGCATAGCAACGTCATTCTGACTGGAGCCAAGATAGCGCTTCAAGAATACCACCATACCATCGCGCTCAAACACACGTTGAGCGGCGCGGGAGAAAAATGAAAACAGCATCGGGCTGTGTTTGGCGGAAAACATCAAGGCTCTCTGGAAGCCGGACAGGCGAATAATTGACTCCATATTGCCCGTCGGCAGATAAGCGCCAATGTTGACCACGGCGGATACTCTTTGCGGATGGTGATGGGCCAGCGCGAAGGCATAAGCCCCGCCAAAACCATGCGCCACCACAGGGCATTTTTTGATGCCGAGCGCGTCCAAAACTTCCACGAATTTGTCAACAATATCAACAATGCTTTCGCCGGGATCGCCGGGCGTGGAGCGCCCAAAGCCGGGGCGCAGCAGGCCGATGCGGCGCAGACCGTTCGATATCAAAAGCCCTTCGGCAACACTTGGAAAACTGTAGCCAAGAAACAGGCCGTGTAACGAAAGGAATGGCTTACCTGAAGGATCGCCGCTTTCGTCAATCTCAATTGTGTGTCCACCGGAGATCCGGATCAGGCGCTTCTTACTTTCAGCTTTTCTTATATCTGACATTTCCGGTGTACGAATGCCGGATTGTTTAGAGGCTTGAAAGAGTGAGATGCCGGAAACAATACGCAATAATTCCGTTTGGCCGCTTGTTCCAGTTTTAGCAAAAATGGATTTGAGCTGGGTGCGAACTGTGCCTTCCGCCGTCGCACGGCGGGCGGCGATTGCCTTGGTGCCGCACCCGTCCATTATAAGCCGGATAACGGCAATTTCAGACTCCGTCAGCGCGAATGCCTCGCCCAGAAACTGCGCGCCCTGCGGGGTCAGGCTAATGCCGATTTTGCGGAAAATAATCCACTGGTCATCCGCCCCCGCAGGGTTGGCCACGCGGGCCTCAAACAGTGTTTGGCCCGTTTCACCCGAACCGATGCGGACGATTTTGCTCGTCACCTCGCCGTGAGTGTTATTAAGGGCAGTGTAGAGCGCGGGCATTACAGAGCGGAATAGCGGGTCCACCAGCCCGGCGTCAAACCGATGACCGTCTTGAAACTCAAGCTGATCCTGCGCCATTTTGTTGGCAACGGTAATCACCCCATTTCTGTCTAAAGCAAAGGCCGCAGAACCATGATTGATTATCGGGAGACGGCGCTGCTCAAGGCGCAACAAACCGATCACGCGCTCCTCCGCCTGCGGGACCACGCTGCCAATTTCAATATCAAACATGGGCTCGTTCCGGGTTGAGCCATCGTCATTTGCCATAAACCGCTTGGCAACAGCAGTCAGGCGCTCGTCCCAAGTCGCGATTGCATTGAGCAAAGCACTATCGTCAGAAAACTGATCCGCTGCTGCCTCCAGCAGGCTTAGCGTCTCAGGCGCATGCCTGCTTTTCAAAATGATCCGCCCGCTTTCAGTCATTTTTTGAAATTTACCTTGCCCGACTACGATGACTTGCGCAAATATCAACCAAATGCGGCTGGAACACAAAGAAGTACTGTCATATATTCAGCGCCTAATTCAAAGTGCTGATGCATCGGTATTGGCATTTTTTCAATCACCATTTCATTCAAGAACCGTTTTCTATTTTCCGAGCCGCGCGATGCTTGCTGCTGCGGCAAGGCCCTATTTTGCCATTGGCCTGCCTGCCGTTATGACACAGCTTGCAACGCCCATCGGCAATGCATTTTTGACCGCCGCCATTGCGCCTCATGGTGATGATGCCGTGGCCGGGTGGGCGATTATCGGGCGTATCACGCCGGTTGCCTTCGGTGTTATTTTCTCGCTGTCCGGCGCAGTAGGGCCGATACTCGGCCAAAATCTTGATGCACGAAAGTTTGACCGCATCCAGCTAACCATACGTGACAGCTTTATGGTGGTGGTGGTTTATGTGCTGGCAGTCTGGCTGCTGCTGGCGCTGCTGCATAACCAGATCAGTGATATATTCGGCGCTAGCGGCACGACGCGCGATTTTATCGCCTTTTATTGCCTCTTTGTTGCAGGCAGCTTCCTGTTTAACGGCTTGTTGTTCGTGGCAAACGCCGCGTTTAACAATCTTGGCTTCCCGCTTTACTCCACCGTGTCCAACTGGAGCCGCGCCATGCTCGGTGTTATCCCGTTCGTTACAATTGGCGCAAAATGGTACGGGCTGAACGGTGCGTTAGCCGGCTCTGGTATAGGCTCCGCCGTGTTCGGCATTGTTGCCTTGATCGTCTGTTTTAGAGTGCTTAAAACAATCGAAAAGCGCACCCCGCCGCAAATTTCACTTGCGCCCGCGATGGCAGGCAATTCGTCGTTTTCGACGGGGAAGGCCTCGACGCCGGGTTAGTGACCCCGCCCGTGATGCTCAAACACCGCTTCTATCGCGCGTTTTAGCTCTTCTCTCACGGTTGCCGTGCGCTCTAATATTGTCTTGGCTTTGAGGAAATCCAGCACGCGATAGTCATTCACCGGCGGGCGCAGGAAAATTGAGGGGGGCGCGGCACTCAGCTTCAAACCTATAATCGACTGCATCATGAGCTGGCTTGTGCCAAACAAAATATCGATTGTTCCCGGCATTTTTGTCTCGTCGCCGTCAGGGCAGCCCACAACATCAATCGCGATAACATGGTCCGCTTTGCCGGATAGAATTTCAAACGGCACAGGATCACAAATGCCGCCGTCGATGAGAATGCGTTTGTCGCGCATCACCGGCTTGAACACGCCCGGAATTGCTGCGGAGGCGGAGATGGCGGAGCGCAGATCACCACTTTCCATAATATGCGGGTTTTGTCCGTAATAATCGGTAGCGATAGCTGTGAAGGGGATTTTCAATTCGCCGAAATTCCGTGCCAGATTTTGTGGTACGAAATTTTCGACTATTTTTTCAATATCAAACTGGCTGAATTTCCAGCCATGTCCAATGAGGCCGCCGAGCCCCCCCGGGCGCAGTTTCCACAGACGGTTCATCACTTCCACGCGGTTGGTCATAACCGAAAGCGTAAAATCGCGGATTTCCCGCCCGCTCATGCCCGATGCCATTGATGCGCCCATAATGGCACCAATGGATGAGCCGGAAATGGCGACCGGCGTGATGCCAAGCTCGTTTAGCACCTCGATAATGTGAATATGCGCTAACCCGCGCGCACCGCCGCCGCCTAAGGCAATGGCAAATGTCGGCTCCGATGTTATTTTATTTTTGGTTGATATCACTTTGGTCATAAATTCATTATCGTTCAAAGTAACAACATAATCCATAAAAAAAGCCCGGCGTAAACCGGACTTTATGATCGATGAAGCATCGAATTAGACGCGTTTGGCATCAACAGAATATGCGCCCGCACCGGCAACAGCCAATGACAGGAAGCCGCCTGCAAGACCAATGTTCTTGAAGAACATAATCATCTGCATTTGGTCTCCACCGCCGTTGAGGTAGTGAAAGACAAAACCTGTGAACAAGCAGAACGCTGCCAACAGGTATGAAGCAATCCGTGTCTGAAAACCAACAAGAATGGCAATACCGGCAGCGACTTCAAATATTCCCGCAATCCAAGCCAATGCAGTTCCGCCAGGAAGGCCGACGGATGAGATATAGCCTGCTGTACCTTCTATGCCCCCCATCAATTTTTGTAAGCCTGCTGGAATGAAAACAACAGCTAAAAAAATACGACTTATTAGAGATAGAATAGAATTCGACATTAGCAATCCTCCGTTGTTAGGTTTTTTCAGTTAACATGTTATTAATTTATCTAAAAGAGCGAACAACGCTAACAAATTGTCAACAATTTATGAACAATGCTGTTGCAATAGTACACTATCTTACTACGTTCAGTGCGCCTAAACTTTTGGTTGAGATCCTGGCAGGTGAACGCTGAAGCCAGATAATTCCTGGAACGATGGTGAACAAACACAATTTATAATACAATCCGACGACCATCTGCAATCCTTCGCTCTTCGAGGGTGTTGTGTTCAAACGGCATCAAAACTAGTCCCAAAAACCGGGCAAGAACAGGGCGGGATCAGATATTTTTTGAATTCATTTGAACACAATACGCATTAGTGTCCTCAATTTATCGACGCCCCCGCATCCCGCCACGAACTTCCCCCTCTGGCGATCTTAAAAATTGGAAACGGGGCGCTTCTCCGGAAGCGCAAGTATAGATTTACAAAATCTTGTAATTGCAGAGCACTAAAATGAAAAAGGCGACATTGCTGCCGCCCTTAATTCGTTAGCTTGGAGTATGGCGGACTTAGAAGTCCATGCCACCGCCACTAAAACCGGGCCTGCCCGGTTTTAGCATATTTAATGATGGGCGTGGCTTTTATGGACTTCTTAGAAGTCCATTCCACCGCCCATGCCGCCCATGCCGCCGCCGCCCATGCCGCCGCCCATGGAGCCTGAATCCTTCTTAGGAAGGTCAGCAATCATGGCTTCGGTAGTGACGAGGAGACCGGCAACCGAGGCTGCGTCCTGCAGGGCTGTGCGAACAACCTTAACCGGATCAACAATACCAAGGGCAACCATGTCGCCATATTCGCCAGTTTGAGCGTTGTAGCCGAAGTTAACCGACTTGTTCTCAAGGATCTTGCCGATAACGATGGATGCTTCCGCACCAGCGTTAGTAGCAATTTGACGTGCAGGTGACTGCAAAGCGCGGCGAACAATGTTGATGCCGGCGTTCTGGTCATCATTTTCGCCAACTGCCTTGATAGCAACGGAAGAGCGCAGCAATGCACAGCCGCCGCCTGGTACGATACCTTCTTCAACAGCAGCGCGCGTGGCGTTCAAAGCATCGTCAACACGATCCTTCTTTTCCTTCACTTCAACTTCGGTGGCGCCGCCAACACGGATAACGGCAACGCCGCCAGCCAGTTTAGCCAAGCGCTCTTGAAGCTTTTCACGATCATAGTCAGATGTTGTTTCTTCGATCTGACCCTTGATCTGTGCAACACGGCCCTGAATTTCGGCCTTCTTGCCGGCACCATCAACGATTGTTGTGTTTTCTTTAGTGATCGAAATCTTCTTGGCGCGGCCAAGCATGGCGAGCGTTACTGATTCCAACTTGATGCCGATGTCTTCGGAAATAACCTGACCACCGGTAAGGATGGCGATATCTTCCAGCATTGCCTTGCGGCGATCACCGAAACCGGGAGCCTTGACAGCAGCAATCTTTAGACCGCCGCGCAGCTTGTTCACAACCAGCGTTGCAAGGGCTTCACCTTCAACATCTTCGGAGATGATGACGAGTGGCTTCTGGGTCTGAACAACAGCTTCGAGAATTGGCAACATAGCCTGAAGGTTCGACAGCTTCTTTTCGTGAAGAAGAATGTAAACATCTTCAAGTTCAGCAACCATTTTATCTGCATTTGTCACAAAGTAAGGTGACAAGTAACCACGGTCAAACTGCATGCCTTCAACAACTTCGAGCTCTGTCTCAGCAGTCTTGGCTTCTTCAACAGTGATAACGCCTTCGTTGCCAACTTTTTGCATGGCTTCGGCAATCATCAGGCCAATGGATTTTTCGCCGTTTGCAGAGATTGTACCGACCTGCGCCACTTCTTCCGAAGTCTTGATCTTCTTGGCCTTCTTGACGAGGTCTGCAACAACTTCTGCCACAGCCAAATCAATACCGCGCTTCAAATCCATCGGGTTCATGCCGGCGGCAACGGCGCGTGCGCCTTCCTGAACGATGGCTTGAGCGAGTACAGTTGCCGTTGTTGTGCCATCGCCAGCGATATCGTTGGTCTTGGAAGCAACTTCGCGCAACATCTGTGCGCCCATGTTTTCGAACTTGTCTTCGAGTTCGATTTCCTTGGCGACGGTTACGCCGTCCTTGGTGATGCGCGGTGCGCCGAATGCCTTGTCGATAACAACATTACGGCCCTTTGGACCTAGTGTTACCTTTACCGCGTTTGCGAGGATATCAACGCCGCGAAGCATACGCTCACGTGCATCACGACCGAATTTTACGTCTTTGGCTGCCATGTTAATGGTCTCCGATGTTCAAATTGTTTCTAGGCAAATTACTTTTAGAGAAGGGGGCGTCGGAATTAACCGAGGATACCCATAATGTCGGATTCCTTCATAATCAGAAGGTCTTCGCCGTTGAGCTTGACTTCTGTACCGGACCATTTGCCGAACAGGACGCGGTCGCCGGACTTAACGTCCAAGGCAATGATCTTGCCAGCCTCGTCACGAGCGCCGGAACCAACGGCGATGATTTCGCCTTCTTGCGGCTTTTCCTTGGCGGTATCGGGTATAATGATGCCACCAGCGGACTTTGCTTCAGACTCAACGCGGCGAACGACGACGCGGTCGTGCAGCGGGCGGAAATTTAACTTTGCCATTGTGCAAACCCTCTTATTGAAAACTAAAATGGGAGCCGGATTATCCGGCACTTCGTTAGCAGTCACAACATGCGAGTGCTAACAGGGCTCACATAAGGACTGAGCATCTGCTTGTCAAGTAAACTGAAGTGGGTGCATGCAGCCTAAATATGCTTAATAAGTTACGGTGTAGTATCATGTAAAATTTACCTTTCAACTTTGCGGATTAGTAATGCCTTTTTGATAGAAAATCTGACGGCGGCTTTCAGCGGGATTCCGTGCGGCGTTTAAAGTTAGGGCAGATACGATGTTGAAAAGATTTCTTGCTAATAAAGACGGCAACTACGCGGCAATTTTTGCCTTGGCAGCGCTGCCCATTTTTGCATCCGTTGGAATGGCTGTTGATTACTCCAACGTTACGCGGCTGAAAACAAATATGAGTGACGCGATGGATGCGGCATGCCTTGCCACAGGCAAACTGTACATGAAGGGTAAAGTTGTACCCACTCAAACAGACGCTGAATTCAACGCGGGTCTGCGGGTTTATAACAGCGATTATTTTATAGAAAACTTTGATGCCAACTACGCGAGCCAAATGACGGTGACGACGGTTTTACCGGATGACACGGGTAATACCAGCCGTGAGTTGAAGTGTCATGGCCAACTTGCCTACCCGACCTTGTTCGGCGGCGTACTCGCTGCGCTTACCAACAGCCCGCAGGGCAACAATGTCATCATTATTGAAGATTCTACCATGCGCATGCGTAATTTGGCTGAAATTGCACTCGTTCTCGATAATTCGGGGTCGATGAACTATGATTCGTCTAACCAAAACACATCGGACCCCACCAGACAGCGCATGGCGTTGCTTAAGAAAGCCTCCAAAGACCTCGTTACACAGCTGATTGATTTGGGCGCGAAAATTCAGCAGACAACAGATCCGGTGAAATTTTCTTTGGTTCCGTTTTCGGCTTCTGTAAATATCGGGCCGGCCAATGCCACAGCATCATGGATGGACAACCGTGGCATTTCGCCAATCCATCATGAAAATCTGGACTGGGGTACTATGGGCGCAGCAGATACTCCTTGGAAAACAACAGCAGGCGATAATGCCAAGCTCGACGCGGCGGGCCTTCCGCTGACGCGCTTTTCTATTCTTAGACAATTGGCGTTTGACGCCGTAAAGGGTTCGGAAAATACCTTGAGTTGCCGTGTGTGGAAATTTGGGGCCACTTCTACGGGCGGCACTTCCAACCCCAACTGCGCGGTTTTTAACCGGACCACCAGCGCGCCGCTTGCCGCCAGTCCTGTGCCTGTAAAAGTAACTGACACAGCACTAAACACCGCAACCGGGCTTAATATTACAGGTAAATTTGCGTGGGAAGGCTGCGTGGAGTCCCGTCCGGATGGACTTGATATCACCGATACGCCTCCGTCTTCAGGCAACCCTGCTTCATTATTTGTTCCAATGTTTGCGCCGGATTCCTTCAATTTATCAAAGCATTGGAATACGACCAGTGCGACCCAAAATGACGCAGGCTTTAACAACTGGTGGCCGGATTACGAGCCAAGAGCAGTTTTAAACCTCAACGAGGTTTCAATTAACCAAGCCGGCCAGGTTTACAAATCCAGTACAGGCTCCAGCACCGTTATTAATCAAACATCTTTGGGTAATGTGAGCTATTTGTACAATAACGCAACATGGCGCGCGTCCACGTCGCGGGTTCGTGAAATTGACGCACGTAAATATTATAATAATATGCCGCTCTTATATGGAAGCTCAAACTCAAGTGCAACGAGCACGAGCAATAATCGTGCGCAGTGGATGTACTACAAAGACGCAGAAGGCCCGAATGCGGGTTGCACAACAGTGCCCATAACACCATTAACCGGCAGCAAAAGTACGCTGACAGCGGCAATTGACTTGATGTCTCCTACCGCTGGTACCAACATTCCAGAAGGAATTGCTTGGGGGTGGCGCACAATTTCTTCCGGAGCGCCGTTCACAGAAGGCACGGTATCAACCAACAAGGCAACCGACAAAGTCATCATCGTATTGACTGACGGCGTGAACACCTATGGTACGACGTCAGGCACCGACTATGCAGGCAACGGTTCATACTATGCTGCTTATGGATATGGTGGATATGGTGGCAACACCGGGGTCCATGGATCAGGCGCCATCACAGACACAACAAATGTTGCCCGTATTTTTAAAAACACAACAGGCTCAACTTCACAAACCCAATCGAACTACACTGTTGCAATGAACCAAAAAATGGTCGGAACCGTCAATCTTAATATTGCCGATCCGGTTAACACAGACATCGAGTCGAACGGCGGTGTCTGCACGAACATCAAGGGTGACAACATTATTTTGATGACTGTCGGGCTTGACCTTAATCCGAATGAAATCAGCTTGAGTGCGTCTCAGAAAGCGGAGACCAAGGTTGCTATTGCAGCACTGAAAGCCTGCGCCGGGCGGTCTAGATCGACGAAGGATAGTGCCGGAAATTATAAAAAACTATATTGGAACGCTTGTTCATCAAACGTGTATGTCGGTTGCACGACTTTGGATCAAACGTTCAAGGAGATCGCCGACGAGCTTTCTAATCTTCGCTTCACTCAGTAATACAAGTTAAGTGAGACCATAATTAAAGGCGCGACTGGCAACAGTAGCGCCTTTTTTATCCGGCCATTTTGCTTGGCCCGAGCTCATCCTTGGCAGAGGTGCGAACCAACCGTGGTGCGCTTAGCGAATGGGATGTAATCAACCCCACTCCTAAATCATCTAAATCTATAGCGGACAGATCAAGATCACTATTCATCGCAACGATCTGCAACTGATTTGCAACGGCCACACCCCGAATGAATTTATTATGTGTTGACGGCTCTAATTTTATTAAATCATCAGCATCAAGGAACCAGCGCTGATATGAAAAACGCGAAAAATTGAAATCTGCGTCCATAATACATTCAATTGCGATTTCGTAACCTGCGCCAGTGAGCACATCCAGAGCTGCCAACAGCTTTTTAGTTTCACCGTTTGATTCAAGCGCGAAGTCTGGCGTTATGAGCGGCACAATAGCTTTTTTAAGTTCCGGTTGCGCACTAAGAAGCGCTGCAATCCTGCTTACCGCACGATGATTCTGAAGCATCGCGGTACTAGTGGAACAATATAGTGGAACCGGTACGTCGGCATTGGACAATAATTGGCGGGAAATGCGGGCAGAAGCGATGATCCAAACGACAAATACTGCTTTTCAACTTCAATCAATACAGCGCCGCTCAATATTGCCGCTACGGTCAAAGCAATTGGTTTGCGCTTGAATTCCATGGCATAAGAACCCGTTATGGTTAATGAATGGTTTAAATATCTCACGAACATAGGCAGGGTGAAAGCGAAAGCTGGTGACAGAGTGAAGAGGCTAAGTTAATCGGACACATGAGTAAGAAGGCGGAACATTGAATGAAATTTATCAGCCGGTTAGATGAGATTTTTGACGATTACGATGTTATTTTAAGTGATGTCTGGGGCGTCATTCACAATGGGGAGCGAGCCTTCGATACCGCATCGCAGGTGCTAATCCGCGCTCGCGAAAAGAGCAAAGCCGTTGTTTTAATTACCAATTCTCCGCGTCCGCGCAACGATGTTGTCATCCAACTCGCCGGTCTTGGTGTGCCCGAAAATTCATGGGACCGCGTGGTGACATCCGGCGATGTGACACGGGATCTGATTTCTGCCGCGCCGAAAAAAATATTTCACATTGGCAGCGACCGCGATTTGTCGCTTTATGATGGTACAGGCGCAGAACTTGTGGAAGAACAAGAGGCGCAAGCCATTGTTTGTACAGGGCTTTTCGACGATGAAGTAGAAACGCCGGATGATTATACGGAAGTTTTGGAGCGACTGCGGTCACGCAATTTGCCGTTCATCTGCGCCAACCCGGACATTATGGTCGAGCGCGGCACACGGATGATCTGGTGCGCCGGGGTGATTGCGCGAGCCTATGGATTGTTAGGCGGACGCACGCTGGTAGCGGGCAAACCACACACGCCAATCTATGAACTGGCACTGCGCGAGGCGGCGGAATTAACCGGTCAAGCTGTTGATTTGAAACGTGTTTTGGCGATTGGTGACGGGCTGCTGACGGATGTTAAAGGTGCTGTGAACCAAGGGCTGGACCTGCTTTATATTTCCTCCGGCATTCACGCCAAAGAATATGGCACTCATGGCAAGCCGGACCATGAACAATTACAGAAATGGCTGGACGGGCATGGCGTTTCGCCAGTGGCAACCATGCCTTATTTGGGTTAAGTGACTGAAATGATTGCTCGAATTACCGACCTAACCCATGTGCCTGCCTGCCTGAAGGGCGGCGTTGTGGCTATTGGAAATTTCGACGGGGTGCATCGCGGGCACCGCGCTGTCTTGGACCGTGCTTTGCAAATTGCGGGCGACACGGACAAGCCGCCGCTGGTGCTGACTTTTGAACCACATCCGCGTTCAGTTTTCGCGCCAGACACCCCTGTTTTCCGGCTGACGCCTGCGCCTATGAAGGCTAAACTATTGGAATCATTAGGCTTTCAAGGTGTAGTCGAGCAGCAATTCTCGCGCGAATTTGCCAGCCATACAGCGCAGGAATTCATCGAAACCATCCTGATGTCCGGCCTCAAAGTCAGTCATGTGGTCACAGGCTTCGATTTCCACTTCGGCAAGAACCGACAAGGCGGTCCGGCGTTCTTAATTGACGCTGGAAAACGTCATGGATTTGAGGTCACGCTGGTCGATGCTTTCCGCGATGAGGGCGCGTCCGTTGTATCATCCAGCCGGATTCGTGATTGTCTGGCAGAGTGCCAAGTTGTTGAATCTAATGGATTATTAGGATACCGTTACACAGTTGCAGCACCGTTGGTGCGTGGCAAACAACTGGGGCGGACACTCGGGTTTCCAACGGCAAACATGGTTTTAGCGCAGGAAAACCGGCTGGCTCATGGCATATACGCTGTGAGATTTCGCCGCGCGGACGGCTCGCTTTATGATGGCGTGGCGTCATTTGGTCGGCGTCCGACCGTGGACAGCGACGGCGCACCATGGCTTGAGACCTATGTGTTTGATTTTTCTGATGATTTATACGGCGAAACCTGCGAGGTTTCATTCTTTGGCTATCTGCGGCCCGAATTAAAATTTGACAGGCTGGACGCACTTACGGTGCAAATGAAATTGGACGAGGCGGAAGCCCGCGCCCTGCTTTCCGGTGTGAAGCCGTTGACCGAATTAGACGCCGCCATGTGCTTTTCCGCCGTCTGAAAACCGGTCGGCATACGCATGAAGATCATACGAAGCGGGTGTGCAAAGCTTGCGGGATGTGTGCACGGCGCGGACGGGTTTCACTTGAGCCTAAACCAGCAACCGGCTGTCAAACGGATAGCGCCATGTTTGCGCAATCGTGATGGCGGCAGCATCCGGGTGGGATGGGTTGATGAGATAGTTGAAGGCTTGCGGCATGATGATTGACGGAATGCGCATAAGGGGAAACTGAAGATCGGTTAGAAATTTTGTGCCTATTTCTTGGCTCATGCTCAAATAGTTTTGCCAGCCCTTCGGAATAACGGGGGCGTAGATTTGTGCAGTTTCCGGCACTTTAATCGCCAGAAGTTGATAACGTGGCGGCACGTCATCCTTGTCAATATGTGCTAATGTTTCCAGCAGCGATGTAGATGGATGATCGGCACAATAGACGATGAGGCGGCCTACTCTATTCCAGCGTGAGGCTGCATGTTTGCCACCCGCGCCGGATAAATCGGCATAGTTAGAGATACGCCAAATCTGCATGACTCAGGCAAACATGCCGTGGTCGATCGCGCCAAGTTCATTTTCAACGATACGCCCGCCTTGCTCAGTTTCTATCAGTTCAAGAGGAATGGCCAAATTCAAAGCCCGGCTCGGTTTGCGCAGCCAGCGGTGGACGCGTTCAGGGTCGCCAAACACACGTTCGGCAAATTCCATGATGTGCTTGATGCGCAGCACCCGATCCGCCTCCACCACCGAGAGCTGTTCATTGTTCGCCTCGCGCCTTTGCAGCGTGCGGCGCGGGGCTACGATTTTGTACAGCTCATCATTAGTAAATCCAAGCTTACGAAGTTCGTCGAGTTCGCCGGGCATAATGACGGGGCGGGCCAAGGCATAGGCTGAAGACATTTTCATCTCCCGAATTTCAATTTGGCCATTTGCGCACATATATATGCGCATTTGGCCAGAATTGCAAATCAGCTTTATTCGCCGCGCGGTTTCCGCTATGAGAGTGTCATGAACCCGCTGTTCAAAATAATTACCCGAATTATTCGCCCGGCTTCGCGCTAAGTCGCGGCGTCCGGGAACTTGCCTTTATGGCGCAAACCTCTCAAAAGCTAAAACCTGATTTGCTGTGCAAAACCGTGCGGCCCCATGGAAATAATTAATGTCCGAACCAATCGACTATTCAAAGACGCTTAATCTGCCCGTCACCAATTTCCCGATGCGGGCCGGTCTGCCGGAAAACGAACCGAAGATCATCGCCCGCTGGAAGGAAATGGATCTTTACAAGCGCCTGCGTGAAGACGCGGCGGGGCGGCCAAAATATATCCTGCATGACGGCCCTCCCTATGCCAACGGCAATTTGCACATCGGCCACGCGCTGAACAAAATTTTGAAAGATGTCATCACCCGCTCGTTCCAAATGCGCGGGTTTGACTCAAACTATGTGCCCGGCTGGGATTGCCACGGCCTGCCGATTGAATGGAAAATCGAAGAGCAATACCGCGCCAAGGGCAAGAACAAGGACGAGATCGAAATCAACGAATTCCGCAAGGAATGCCGCGAATTTGCGACCCACTGGGTTGGCGTGCAGTCCGCCGAGTTCGAGCGCCTTGGCGTGGTCGGCGATTTCAAAGACCCGTATTTGACCATGAACTACAAAGCCGAAGCCAAGATTGCGGGCGAGCTGATGAAATTCGCCATGACCGGGCAGTTGTATCGCGGGTCCAAGCCGATCATGTGGTCTGTGGTGGAACGCACAGCTTTGGCCGAGGCCGAGGTTGAATATGAGATGTATGAGAGCGATACGGTTTGGGTGAAGTTTCCGGTCGTGAAAGACAAGTCAGTTAGGAAACCGCGAACAGGCGCATTTTTTTATGACACTTCGCGTAGCGAAGATGGTTTGCCAGATCCTGAGTCAGAAGCTGAGGCACTGTCACCCACGTCACTTGTGGGGGCGTCTGTTGTTATTTGGACAACGACACCGTGGACGATTCCTGGTAACCGCGCCATTTGTTATTCTAGTAAAATCGCATATAGCCTTTACAAAGTGACATCAGTCGAAAATGACTTTGGTCCCCAAGTTGGCGAAAGGCTGATTTTGGCGTTGTCTCAAGCCGAGGCCTGTGCCGAAAAAGCCAAAATAAACATGAAATGGTTACGTGATGTTTCGGGTAGTGAACTCGCAGCAATCACCTGCGCGCACCCGCTCGCCGGTTTCGCTCCAGCCTTCCCCCTTGCGGGGAAGGTGGACGCGGAGCGGACGGATGGGGGTGGTGAGGGAAGTGCGTCGGGTGCAGAACTTGCGCCGCAGGCACTTCCTGTGCCCGCTGCGTCTTCACCACCACCCCCATCCGTCGGCTCTGCCGACACCTTCCCCGCAAGGGGGAAGGCTGGAGCTTATTCCTTCGACGTCCCGCTTCTCGACGGCGACCACGTCACAGACGACGCGGGCACGGGCTTTGTCCACACCGCGCCTTCGCATGGACGTGATGACTTTGAAATCTGGGTCAACAGCCGCAAGCTGCTGGAAGCCAAGGGTATTGACCCGTCCATCCCGTTTCCTGTCGCCGATGATGGTTCCTATACCAAGGATGCACCGGGCTTTGAGGGCGAGTTTGTGATTGACAGCACCGGCAAAAAGGGCGGCGCGAACAATGCTGTCATCAAGGCACTGATCGGGCAGAACAATCTCTTCGCCCGTGGTCGTGTCAAACACGAATATCCGCATTCGTGGCGCTCTAAAAAGCCGATCATCTTCCGCAACACGCCGCAGTGGTTTGTGCATATGGATAAGGAAACGCCAGCCATCAACGGCACACTGCGCGAGGTGTCGCTGGCTGCCATCGAGGCCACGCGCTTTGTGCCTGCGGGCGGGAAAACCCGCCTCAACGCCATGATCGCGCAGCGACCGGATTGGGTATTGTCGCGCCAACGTGCGTGGGGCGTGCCGATTTCGGTGTTCCGCAACAAGGAAACCGGACAGGTCATCCCTGGTGAAGGCTTCAATGCTAGCCAAGAACTCGCGGACCGCATTATGGCGGCATTTGCCGTTGAGGGCGCGGATGCCTGGTATAAGGACGGCGCGAAGGCGCGGTTCTTGGATGGGCTGGTGGAAAATCAGGATGAATGGGACCAGATTAAAGACATTCTCGATGTCTGGTTTGATAGTGGCTGCACCCACGCCTTCTGCCTTGAAGAGCGTCCCGACCTCAAATGGCCGGCGGACCTCTATCTCGAAGGCTCGGACCAGCATCGCGGCTGGTTCCATTCCTCCTTGCTGGAAAGCTGCGGTACGCGCGGCCGCGCGCCTTATGATGCAGTGCTGACGCATGGCTTCGTCATGGCCGAGGACGGCAAGAAAATGTCTAAGTCGCTGGGCAATGTTGTCGCGCCTCAAGACGTTATCAAAACCTCCGGCGCGGATATTTTGCGCCTGTGGGTGGCCACATCCGACTATTCCGAAGATTTGCGCATCGGGCGGGAAATCCTGAAAACAGCAGTGGATGCGTATCGTAAATACCGCAATACCATGCGTTGGATGCTGGGCACGCTCGCCCATGACGAAGGCACGGTGACGCCCGTGAAGGACATGCCGGAGCTGGAGCAATATATGCTGCACCGCCTATCTGAACTGGATGAAGCGGTGCGCAAGGGCTATAATACATTTGAGTTCCGCAAGGTGACGAAAACGCTGATGGATTTCATGGTGGTGGAGCTTTCGGCCTTCTACTTCGACATCCGCAAAGACGCGCTCTATTGCGAAGCGCCGTCTTCAGCCAAGCGTAAAGCCTCGCTTGAAGTTGTACGCCATATCTTCGATTGTCTGGTGAAGTGGACCGCGCCGCTGATGCCATTCACCACCGAAGAGGCGTGGGGCGACCGCTATCCGGACCGGGCGTCTGTGCATCTGGAACAGTTTCCGAATGTGCCAAACGACTGGCGCAATGAAGGACTTAATACGCAGTGGGTGCTCATCAAAAATGCCCGTGGCGCTGTGACCTCGGCACTGGAAATCGAACGCGCCGCAAAGCGCATCGGGTCCTCGCTGGAGGCCGCTCCAGCGCTTTATGTGCAGGGTGAAGATTGGGCAATCGAAGTGCTAAAGCGCATTGATCTTGCCGAAATCTGCATCACTTCGGGGCTGGTATTGCATGTGGGCGAAGGTCCGGCAGAAGCGCATCGCTCATTTGACCTGCCGCATTTTGCCATCGTGCCAACTCTGGCTGGCGGCACGAAATGCGCACGTTCGTGGCGCTACACTGACGATGTGGGTTCTGACGCCGAATTTCCGGATGTCTCCGCCCGCGATGCGTCGGCGCTGCATGAATTGAAGGCCCTAGGGAGAATCTAAAAATTAAGGGGGCTTATGGGCCCCCTTAACACATCAATATGAATTGTACTGTTTCTTATGGTGTTTATGATATTTATTGTATACACGTGGTTCATAATAAACCTTTTTATAAACGTAAATATTACGGCAATGGCCGTAATAATCACATTTCTTGCCTGCAAATACTTTAATTGTACGGTAAGCGGCACTGGCTTCCATTGGTGACATGGCTGCAACTGCGATACCCGCTGCCATCGCAAAATTTAAGAAGGTCTTCATTTATAAGTCTCCTTGATCAAGTTCTGCCCCTAGGGAAAGAGTAAGTCCAAAATTTCAAATTAGCAACTGTATTTAGTATTGCGAAAATTCCGGTGTGAGAAAGAATTATAAAACGCATTGTCGGTTTTGATAGCATCGTCTAAAAGCGGTCATGGTATTGCCGGAATGATGGTGATACGTGATTTTTTGAAAACCAGAGTTTGAGGCGCGGCGGCAAAAAATGATCAATATTTCAACCCGATTGACCGGTTTTATGCTTAAAAGCATGACTGTTTTGGCTGCGCTGGTGTTTTCCGGATGCGTTTCATCGCCAACTTATGGAACCGGCACAACTGCTAATTCACAACTAATGGAAGATTTGAGCAGTTCATTTTCATTTATGCCCAAGCAGGGCGCTACCGTAGCCTATCAACCACGGCCTGAAGTTTTGAAAGATGGCGTTGCCAAGGGGCTTCCCGCGCCACAAGAAAACGTAACGAAGACTGCCGGCGTCTGGCCGGAATCACCTGAACAAAAGCGCGCGCGGCTTCGGCAAGAGGCCACAGATGCGCAAGGTGATCCGACATTTGTGCCATCAATTCAAAATGATTCAACCGGCCTTGCCACGGCGGTTAGAGGCTCCGGCAATCCGAACGATGAGCGAGATGCGCGTAAACATGTTGTTGAAGGTGCAGATTTATCGGCGCGGGTTAAGGCGGCGCGTGTGACAAACGCAACCGGCTCACCAACCAAGCGTGCTACCCTAAGCGAGCCACCGTTAGACTATCGCCAACCCGCGACTACCGCTGCCTATGGTGATGTCGGCGAAGATGAATCCAAGAAAGAGCGCCGTTTGCGCGCCGAGGCAAAAAAAGGCAAAAGTGGAAAGTCGTTCCGCGATTATATCCCTTGGCTTTAATCTCTGCGCTGCAGGAAGAACAGTTTCAATAATTCCGAAGACTGCTGCTCATTGATGCCGGAATAAACTTCCGGCGCGTGGTGGCATGTTTGTTGGCTAAAAAAGCGTGGGCCGTTTTCGACGGCGCCGCCCTTAATGTCCGCCGCGCCGAAATATAGCCGCCCCAGTCTTGCAAACGAAATTGCGCCGGCGCACATAGCGCACGGCTCAAGTGTGACGTAAAGATCACAGCCGGTTAACCGTTCAGTTTCAAGCATTTGGCAGGCGGCGCGGACCGCCAGCACCTCGGCATGTGCGGTCGGATCATTCATTTCGCGGGTGCGGTTTCCGGCGGAACTTATCAGAATTCCACCCCGAACAATCACCGCGCCGACGGGAACTTCGCCGCGCAAGGCAGCGGCGCGTGCTTCGCCAAGCGCTATGTCCATGAAACTCAGGTCAGTTTTATCCAAAATTTCCGTTTTCCCGCTCGATTCTACAGGGTCAACCTGATAGGGATCCCTCAACATAAGGCAATATCACATAATGACAAACGACAACGACAAACCGGGTGGCCCGCGCAATAATGATCGCCCGCGCGATGGTGCGCGCGGCGGCACCGGCCCGCGCAAACCATTTGAAGAGCGAGGCGAGCGGCCCCGCCAATCCTACGAAGAGCGCAAGGCAGCGGCGGCGCAAAGCGAAGCCCCGCGCATTCCCGAAGGTGAGCGCATTGCCAAACGCCTGGCTAGAGCGGGCATTTCATCCCGCCGCGATGCTGAATTGCTGATTGCTGATGGCCGCGTTTCTGTGAATGGCAAGGTGCTGACCAGCCCGGCGTTCAACGTGCAGCAAAATGACAAAGTGAGCGTTGACGGGCAATTGCTGCCCGGTGTCGAGCGCACACGGCTATGGCTATACAATAAGCCTGCCGGTTTGGTGACGACGGCGAAAGATCCAGAAGGCCGCCAGACTGTGTTCGAAGCGCTGCCGGAAGGCCTGCCACGGGTGATTTCCGTGGGCCGCTTGGACATCAACACCGAAGGCTTGCTGTTATTGACCAATGATGGCGGCGTTGCCCGCATCCTGGAATTGCCCGCGACCGGATGGCTGCGCAAATACCGCGCCCGTGCTTTCGGCAAAGTGACACAGGAACAACTGACAGCGCTGAAAGACGGCATAACGATTGATGGCGTATTTTATGGCGCGATTGAAGCCGTGCTGGATACGGTGCAGGGTTCCAACGTGTGGATCACATTGGGTTTGCGCGAAGGCAAAAACCGCGAAGTAAAGAATATCCTCGGCGCACTTGGCCTCTCTGTGAACCGCTTGATCCGCATTTCGTTCGGACCGTTCCAACTGGGCGATCTGGAGGAAGGCTCGGTTCAAGAGGTCAATGGCCGCACGCTGCGCGACCAGTTGGGCGAGCGCTTGATTGAAGAATCCGGCGCAAATTTTGAAGCGCCGATTTATAATGATTTCTCCAACCAGCCGGTGCAGGGCGACTATGCCCGCTCAGACAGCCGTGTTTCCAGCGAGCCGGAACGCCCGCAGCATCGCCGTCAGGGCGATTGGGTTGGGGGGCATGAAAACCCGATTGTGAAGCACCAGCCGCGCAAGACCAAAGAAAAGCCGACGGATACGGAAAACGCAGTATCCAAGCGTCCGAACCGTTCGGCAAACGTTTGGCGGGCGCAAGGCGCAAAGCCGCTTGGGCCGGAAAAACTGTCCGAGCCAGTCGGCCGCTACGGCGGGCGCGGTGCGAGCCGCGCCGGCGAGCCGGACCGAAGCACAACGCGTAGCTCGAACTTTCGCAATGCCAGCGCTACCGGCCAACGCGACGGTGCATCCGGTGAAAAACGTGAATATAAACCCCGCGAAGGTGGCACGGGCGAAGATCGTCCGAAGCGCACATACGCACCGCGCGGTGACAAGCCATCTGGCGACTACCCGCTGCGTCCGGCAGGAGATCGCCCCTATAGCGACCGCCCGAAACGCTATGAAGGCGCAAGCGCATCCGGTGAAAAACGTGAATATAAACCCCGCGAAGGTGGCACGGGCGAAGATCGTCCGAAGCGCACATACCCTACGCGCAGTGACAAGCCATTTGGAGACCGTCCGGCACGGCCAACTGGCGAGCGATCATTTGGTGATCGTCCAAAGCGCTATGAGGGTTTAAATCCTGCACCACGCGATGACAGCGACGCCGGGACACGCAAGCCATGGGAAGGCGCATCCAGCAAGGATCGCCAGAACAAAACATTCGGCAAACGCGATGACGAACGGCCAAAACGTGCAGACTTTTCAAGAGAAGGTGCAAAGCGCGCGGACTCTTCAAGGGAGGCCCCGAAGCGCTTTGAAGGCGGCAAGCCATTTGGTGCTAAACCTTATGCTGGCAAGCCATCCGGCGCGCGTCCATCGGGCGGCAGGCCAACTGGCGGCGGCAAACCGCGCGGTAAGGTGTAAACATTGCGTATTGTTGGCGGCGAATTTCGGGGACAGGCATTAACCGCGCCCGAAACCAACAATATAAGGCCGACGACAGACCGCGTGCGCGAAAGCCTGTTCAATGTGCTTGCCCATGCGCAAGGCTCGCCCTTGGATGGAACCCGTGTGCTTGACCTATTTTGCGGAACCGGCGCACTGGGCATTGAGGCCATATCGCGCGGCGCGAAATTTTGCCTCTTCGTCGATGACGGCGCAGAATCGCGGGGCATTGTGCGCACAAATGTTGAAAATTTTGGCCTTACAGGCCGTTCCAAAATATACCGCCGCGATGCCACGGACTTAGGCCCGTCCGGCACGATGGGCAAGTTTGATCTGGTATTTGCCGACCCGCCCTACCGCAAAGGCCTTGGCGAAAAAGCGCTGTTGTCTGCAGCGGGCAACGGCTGGTTAAACAGTGGCGCGATCATCGTGCTGGAAGAGGCGGCGGATGCTGTGGTGGATTTGGACAGTGCGTTTGCCGTGTTCGACGAGCGGCCTTATGGCGAGACGATTATCCGGTTGATGCGCTGGTTCGCTCATTAGGGTCCGGGTAATCCCCCCATTTTTAACGGGGTTTATCAGTAGAATTTAAGGGGCCAGTTGTTGGTTTAGTTTCGCGGCGGGGGTTATGCCGCCGATGCCCATAT
>JAYVRA010000041.1:0-2048 GCA_043776635.1 Phyllobacteriaceae bacterium | reverse complement strand
ATGAACCTCATAGCCCTTGTCCAGCAAAAATTCCGCCAGATACGAGCCGTCCTGCCCCGTTACACCAGTGATGAGCGCTTTTTTTACCATGAAATCTTACCAGATTAACCTTAATTGCAAACCGAACCTGCTATGACACCCCGACTCGGGGCTAGGCCATGCTAACAAGTCAGGGCAAGGACGCAACCCGAAATCGCCATTGCAGGCCTCGCAACCGATGTGACGATGCATCGTGTAACTCCCGGCAGGGGTTGCAATCTGCGAAACTGGTGACTAAGAAAATAGGGTATCACGACTGTGGTAGTATCGATTGATTGGTGATGCGCGCCCTCGGTGGCACACTCCATGCGCGCATGGCCACGTGAATCGCACCAGTGAATCAAGCCCGGAAGGTCTGTCAGATGGCGATTGTCGATATCGCATTGCAACAGGAATCGGTAACTCCGATCCATTTGCAGATGCCCAAACACCACCAACGGTGGGATTTGCCTGATAACCTGGCAATCTGCGGTGCTGACAGTGAGGCGTTGCAGAATGAATGCTGATTTGAACTTGACAGATGATACAATATGGCTGCGGGAACTTACCCGACATGTTCATCTTGAGGAAGTTCCTGCACTTCGCGCCGCTTTTGAGGGCGTGAGCGGATTCGCGCTCGCGGGTCCGGCAAGGCTACTGGCCCTTCAAATCGAGGCGTCCCGGTCTGCCGTTCAAAACTCCGGATCCAAATCGAAATCCTCGGCAAAGCTCAGACTTGAAGTGATCAGGGCCGGGCTGGAATCTGCTTTCAACCGAAATGAAAGTGAATTGTCGCGAACTGTTACTAATTCTTTGGTCGGATCGCATGCAAAAGCGCCTTTACCGGCACAGGCCGACATTTCAACGCTGACGGAAGCCACTAAACTCGCCTATCAGGTTTTGGTCCGCCGGACGCCCGGACAAGAGGAAATCAATATCTGGTTGACCAATTTCTCCAATGGTCTGACCTTTGCGGAATTTTTCCTGATGATGAACCAAGGCCAAGAGGCCAAGGATGTGCGCGCGCGTTCGGCGATTGCGCCCGAAATGGCCGATGCAGATTTTATCCAAAGCGTTTACCGGCACATTGAAGGTCGCGGCGCGCTCCCGGCTGAAATTGAAATGCTTCGCAAGCAATTGGATACTGGCTCTTTGACGCGGGCGTCGATGGTTCAGACCTACTTCTCCTCGGCTTTGGCGCGCGACACGCGAGGTGCTGAACCTTTACATGACGGTCTTTCCAGCGCTGTGATGGGCACCGGCCATACGCTGACACTCGCCGAATGGCAGGCCAGGGCACAAGACACCGCCGAGTTATCGCGTGCTCGAAGCGCACTCGTCCTGTCCACTCCGTTCAAGTTTTCGGCCGAACCGGGCGTGGAAATCACGGCGATCGCCAGCCTGTTCCGTGGCGGCGATTTCATCGAACAGTTTATGGATAATATCACGTCACAAAGTTGTTTTGACCGGCATTGTGAATTGGTCATCGTCGATGCCGCTTCACCGGAAAACGAAGCGCAGACTATCGAGCGTTATCTGGCCCGGCATCCTGGCGTGCGATACAAACGCATGGATTCGAGGGTCGGTATATATGAGGCCTGGAACATCGGCGTTCAGATGGCGCGTGGCCAATACCTGACCAACACCAATCTGGACGATCTGCGCCGTCGCGATTCGCTGGAGATTCAGGCGGGTGCGCTGCAGGAACTGCCATTCGTTGATGTTGTGTATCAGGATTTCTATTATTCTTTCGATCCCAATCTTGCATGGAAGGATGTGGCCGCTTTCGGCTACAAGAGCGATCTTCCTGTTGTTACACCCTATAACATGCTTCGGTTCAATTCGCCACATAACGCGCCGATGTGGCGCAAGAGCTTGCATGATGAACTGGGCCTTTTTGACGCTTCGTTCAAATCAGCAGGTGATTATGAATTTTGGATGCGCTGCCTGGTGGCCGGAAAGACGTTCTACAAGGTCAATGAGCCGCATGTCGTCTATTACCAAAATCCCAAGGGGCTTTCAACACGGTC
>JAYVRA010000040.1:0-29059 GCA_043776635.1 Phyllobacteriaceae bacterium | reverse complement strand
GGGTGTGGATGCGTCGCCAGTCTTTGAGCTTGCCGAACATGTTCTCGATTTTGTGGCGTTGTTTATAGAGCGTCTTGTCGAAAGGAATTTGGGTTTTGCGGTTTGATTTGGACGGGATGCAGGGCTCTATGCCACGCATTTGCAGCGCTTGCCGGAACCAATCGGCATCATAGCCTTTGTCGCCCAGCAGGGCTTTGGCATCGGGAATGGCGTCAAACATCAGCGCAGCGCCCTTGAAGTCGCTCATTTGGCCCTCGGTGAGCAATAAAACCAGCGGACGGCCTACACCATCGCAAACAACATGAAGTTTGGAATTCAGGCCGCCTTTGGTGCGCCCGATAGTTCGAGGATCAGGAATTGATCCGGTGAATCAATTCCCCGAAGAACGGGTAGAGACCTTCATTTTTCGAGAAAGTTGGTGATTGGAAAAGTGAAATTGTTCGCCGCAAAGGTGTAAAGACTGAAAATGGACGACTGGGGAAGGCCCTAGACCTACTTAAAGAACTTGGTTTGGCTCCAGTTTAATGCCACTCCAAAATTAGGATAGCATGTAACTTTGTCCATGTTTTTATCGCAATCGAGTTCAAATGCAGACTTCATTGCGATAATACTGAAATCTCGCAGAGAGGCGCCCCGTCTGTCCTGTCGGACATCTCCCCCAGAGGTGGAGAGATCGCGCGTCCCAGTTTGTTGGTAAATTAAGTGTGGTACCAACTGCGGCTCACGCCACCGCCATCCCATCCCGCACTTCCTGCCGCAGCATGTCAATCGCTACCCGCTTGCCATTCACTTCAAAATGCCAATAAGTCCACCCGTTGCAGGCATCCAGCCCCTGCACCACTGCGCCCATTTTGTGGATTGATCCGGCGGTTCCATTCACGGCCAGCGTGCCGTCGGCGCGGACTATGGCTCCGTTCCGGCCTTTGGCGTCTGTTAGGACTGTGCCGGGTTTCATCAGGCCGCTTTCTAACAGCGAGACGAAGGCGACACGCGGCTCGGCGCGTTTGCCGGTCATGACTGTCAGCTCGGCCTTGCCGTGCGGCACGACGGCGGATATTCGGGCAGATGCCGCGTCAATGTATTTCTGCTCGCGCTCAATGCCGACGTAATTGCGGCCCAAAAGTTTGGCGACTGCGCCTGTTGTGCCGGAGCCGAAAAACGGGTCTAGCACCACATCGCCCGGCTTGGATGAGGCCATGATGACACGGGCCAGCAGCGCTTCCGGTTTTTGTGTCGGGTGGATTTTGTCGCCGTTTTCATCCTTCAAACGCTCTGCACCCGTGCAAATGGGGAACAGCCAATCCGAGCGCATTTGCAAATCATCGTTCGAGGCTTTCATGGCCTCGTAATTGAACGTATAGCCCTTGGATTTTGCATCTTTGGAGGCCCAGATCATGGTCTCGTGCGCGTTTTGAAAACGGCGGCCACGAAAATTCGGCATCGGATTGTTTTTCCGCCACACGACATCATTGAGCATCCAGAAGCCTAAGTCCTGCATGATTGAACCTACACGGAAGATGTTGTGATAGGAGCCGATGACCCAGATGGAGCCTGTGGGTTTGAGCACACGGCGGGCCGCCAGCATCCATGCGCGGGTGAACGCATCATAGGCGGCAAAGCTCTCGAATTGATCCCAGTGATCATTCACGGCATCTACCATGGACTGATCGGGACGGTGCAGATCGCCGTTAAGCTGGAGATTGTAGGGGGGATCGGCGAAAATGAGATCGACCGAATTATCCGGCAACGCATCCAACGCGGCGACGCAATCGCCCTTCAATATGGTGTTCAGCCAATTTTCTGATTTCGACGGGCTGATGCCCATTTCGGACACAAGGCGAACTGCTGACATAAACGCACCACACTGATTTACACATTACTCGTGGTACATAGTTACCGAACAGGGTAAATTTTCGGTGAAGAGCGAAAGCATTTGATTGCGCCAATAGCTTCCTGTATTGCCGCGCCTTCTCTCATTTGGAATTGTTTAATGCTCAAACCTCAACTGGTTATTTTTGATTGCGATGGTGTTTTGGTCGATAGCGAGATTTTGGCGGCCAAGATTGAGGCCAAGCTGCTGACCGACGCCGGCTATGAAATCAGCCACGAGGAAATGTCCGAGCGCTATGCGGGCATGACGTGGAAGCAGATTTTGCTTGAAGTGGAAAAAAGCGCGGGCATTCCGCTTTCGGCAAGCCTGATTGATAGGTCTGAGAGGCTGGTGGATTTGGCGCTGGCAAACGAGTTGGATATGATTGAGGGCGCGGACCGCGCGGTGAAGCGAATCAAACTGCCAAAGTGCATTTGTTCGAACTCAAGCAGCGAGCGGCTGAAAATTTCGCTTACCCGCACGAATTTGATGCGTTTTTTCGAGCCCCATATTTTTGCTGCCTACGAAGTGGGAACCAAGCTCGGCAAACCGGACCCTAATGTGTTCCTCTACGGCGCGGCACAATTTAACGCCGACCCTGCCCGTACGATTGTTATCGAAGATTCCCTCCCCGGCGTTCGTGCCGCACGGGCGGCGGGTATGCGGGTGATCGGGTTTACCGGCGGGTCGCACACTTACACCGGCCACGGCGAGCGCCTCACCGAGGCTGGCGCGGAGACGGTGATAAACCGCCATGCTCAGCTTCCGCAAATGATTGAAGCGATGGGCGAATGGCATGATGATGTTTAGCCACTGACAAGAATTGTCACGAGCATGGCACCCTTGCCCCTTGGCAATAGCTGCGTTTGAGATATGACGCTGCTCATGTCGTACGATGAAAACCTATCCACCTTTGCGGTGCTGCTGTTTGGTATCATCATTGTGCCGGGTATGGATATGCTGTTCGTTATTACGAATGCGCGCACTGGCGGGCACAAAGCAGGACTGGCGGCGACTGCCGGAATTACGTTTGGCCGGGTGTTTCACACGCTGCCGAGGGGCAGTGAGTGCCGGCGGATTGCTAAAACTTGCGCCTTCACTTTTCACGGTTATGATCTTTGTTGGCGCGGCCTATATGGCGTGGATCGGGGTTACTCTTATCCGCAGTTCGATTGTGATTGATACGGTGGATAGCAAAACCAAGTACTCGCTACCGGTGGCCTTCCGGCAAGGCACGATTACATGCATTTTGAACCCCAAGGCCTATATGTTTGTGCTCCCGGTCTATCTGCAATTTGTGAAGCCGCAGTATGGCAACATCGCGGGCCAAGCGCTTGTGATAGGGCTCATGACTGCGGTTATCCAGTTTTCCATCTATGGCGGGCCGGGGCTGGCAGCGGATAATGCGAGGGATTTTCTGCTGACCAATCCACGGTTTACGATCTTGATCGGCCGGGGCGCCGGATGGCTGTTTATCGTGATGGCAGTGCTGACGGTCTGGCAAGGGCTTTAGGACTCCAACAACCCTTCCAAATAATGCTTCCCTATCCCAAACTGCTGTTTGGTTTTGGCCAGTGATGCTTGCAATGCTGCGTTTTCTTTCGGTTGCTTGGCTAGTTTCGATGCCACTATCATCACGTTTTTAGGTGTGTGTGTATCGGAAATAAACTCGAACAGGTTAGTTTTGTAGCCCGACAATTCCATCAGCTCGCCGCGCATACCGTCTGTTACCATTTCGGCGATGCGCTCGACGTAAGTGCCGTATTTCAAGAGGAAATTCAGAGGATTTTCTGTACCGTTGGACTTCGCCATTTCGCGGCGGATTTGTTTGTGGCAGCACGGCGCGACGACGATAAGCGAGGCATCGGCTTTAATGGCTTTGGCGATGGCATCGTCGGTCGCGGTATCGCATGCGTGAAGCGCGATAACGATGTCTGCACCGGAGCAATCAAAGCCTTCGATTGTGCCTTCAACGAAATTCAGGCGCTCAAAATTGCTGGCGAAGGCGGTTTGGTTGCATAGTTTCACCATGTCCGCACGGAACTCGACGCCCGTTATTTCGGCAGTGTGTTTCATCGTGTTGGTGATATGATCGTAAAGAGAAAAGGTGAGATAGCCTTTGCCCGCGCCCATATCGATGATTTTCAGCGGGCGGAACTCGTCGAGCCGTTCAGGCGGCAACTGCTTGATAAGATTATCTAAAATCTCGATGTATTTGTTGATTTGGCGGTATTTATCTTGTGCGGCAGGCAAAATGTTGCCTTGCAAATCCGCCAGTCCCAGCGCGTTCATCCAACCCTTACCGCCGCCAACAATGCGGTTTTTGGCGCGGTTATGGTCGAGCTTTGGCGCGTTGGTTTCTGTTGGCGGATGGCGGTGCAACGCGTGGCCAGTGCCTTGGCGCGTCAATTGCAAATCGGCATCCAGAGTGAACAGGCGGCCATTGGCGAACTTGTCTGACAGAAACGCTGTTACCAACGCGGACGCTTCGTCCACCGTGTAATTTTTCACAATGTCATTGGTTTTGTGGTGATAAGTGAAAGATAATTTCACCTCGCCCTTAATCATCAACGGGCGGGCGTCTATGCTTTTTAAATCACCGGCGGCGGGCGTTGACTTGTTCAAACTGAGTTTGACAAATTTGGACGATAAAACGCCGTCACGCAGCGCGGCGAGCCATTCGGCTAATCTTGGGTCTTGGGTCATTTTATGTCAGGCTTTCAGCCTGCGACTTTCTTTTTGGTCTTCGGTGCTTTGGGTGCGCCTTCATCAAAGCCGACAAAAATCTGAATGGCTTTGGCAGACGCCAATGGCACAGTTCCGTTTGGATCGTTGAAGACAAATTGCGTTGCAGCATCTGTCGGGTTCACAGTGACTTGGAATTGCTGAAGCTGCGAATAGAGCACGTTGCCGTCTGCGACCATGGCGACACGGATAGGCATGGTGACACTGGCACCGGAAGCCTTTGGACCTGGAACCACACGGCCGGCAACCGCAACGTTGATTACCAATGCACCAGTGGCGCGGGAGCAGGAACGGGTTACATCGGTGATCGAGGCTTGATATACCGCCAGTGCCGGGTCTTTGCTGCCATCTTCCTTGTCCGCACCCTTGGCGTACGACGTGAAAAATGCTGTGCCTTCGCGCAATGTCACCTGTGGGCAAAAACCTGTAAGTTCTGACTGCAAAATGCGCTGCTCCTGCACCTTGGCTTCCTTATCACCGCCAAGGTTGAGAGCGCCTCCGGTATCGCTGGTGTTGCAAGCGCTTAAGGCCGCACCTGCGATGATAAACACGGCTAACTTCGCGAATAGACTTCCGGAATTTCTCGTCATCATCATTCTTTCCAATTCAGCAATAGTTAGTCTATAGGACGGCCACAAATAAAATGCACCAGATGCGGACCATTTTTCCGCTTTCCGGTGTTTTTTTGACAGTCACTAAATATACAAGGTGTGATAATCCCCATTGATTACGTTTTGTCCATAAGAGAAAAATCTATGCGCTATATTTCCACACGCGGCGAAGCTCCTGTCCTCAGTTTTTCTGATGCGCTTCTGGCGGGTCTGGCCAGAGATGGCGGGCTGTATTTGCCGGAGACGTGGCCGCAGTTTTCGAAAGCTGATATCGCGGCGCTGGCCGGTAAAAGCTATCAGGATATTGCGTTTGCTGTGTTAACCCCTTTTGTAGAGGGCGATATTGCGCCAGCGGCGCTGCGGGTCATGATTGACGGGGCCTATGCCACATTCCGCCATGATGCGGTTTGTCCGCTGGTGCAGACCGGCCCGAATGAGTTTATTGCGGAATTATTTCACGGGTCCACGCTGGCGTTCAAAGATGTGGCGATGCAGCTATTGGCACGGTTGATGGACCATGTGCTAACGACACGCGACCAGAGGGCGACTATTGTGGGCGCGACATCAGGCGATACCGGCGGTGCGGCGATTGATGCGTTTGCGGGTCGCAGCCGCACCGATATGTTCATACTATTTCCGCATGGCAAAGTTTCACCCGTGCAGCAGCGCCAGATGACGACTTCGAGCGCCGGCAATGTTCACGCGCTGGCGGTTGAAGGCAATTTTGATGATTGTCAGACGCTCGTCAAATCCATGTTTAATGACCACGGCTTCCGCGATCACTTGCAACTTTCAGGGGTTAACTCCATCAATTGGGGCCGGATCATGGCGCAAGTGGTATATTACTTCTCGACTGCCATTTCGCTGGGCAGCCCGCATCGCGCTGTATCGTTCACTGTGCCAACAGGTAATTTCGGTGATATTTTTGCAGGCTATGTGGCGGTTAAAATGGGTTTGCCAGTTGAGCAATTAGTCATTGCCACCAATGACAATGATATTTTAGCCCGTACCTTTGAAACCGGCGCGTATGAAATGCGCGGGGTTATGCAGACCACGTCGCCATCCATGGACATTCAAATTTCGTCCAACTTTGAGCGCTTGCTGTTTGAAACCCATGACCGGGATGCCGGTGCTGTGCGCCGCATGATGGCGGGCTTGTCGCAATCAGGAAGTTTTTCGATTGAGGCAGGGCCGCTCAAAGAAATGCGCTCACTGTTCGCAGCCGGTCGGTCCACCATGGCAGAAACGGCCAAAGTGATTGCTGATATGATGACGGGCGATGGCTATTTGGCAGACCCGCACACAGCCGTCGGGATAAAAGTGGCGCGGGACCAGAAGCAGTCGAAAACGCCGATGATTGTTCTTGCCACCGCGCATCCGGCTAAGTTTCCGGATGCGGTGAAAGCGGCAAGTGGTGTTTATCCCGCTTTGCCGCATTTCCTGTCTGATCTGATGGAGCGCAAAGAGCAGTTTACGGTGCTTTCATCTGAGCTAAAATTGGTGCAGAAGCATATACAAGAGCACGCGCGGGTTCTAAAAGCCTGAGCACAGTTGCGATAAGCGGGAGAGAGTCTGAATGGGCGTTAATGTCAGCACGCTGGCCAATGGTATCATTGTGGCCACAGAGAATTTTCCGGCCATTGAAAGCGTTGCGCTTGGCATTTGGGTAAAATCCGGTTCGCGCAGTGAGACTGAAAGCGAACATGGCGTAGCTCATTTGCTTGAACATATGGCCTTTAAGGGCACAAATAAGCGCAATGCGCGGCAAATTGCGGTGGATATTGAAGATGTGGGCGGCGAGATAAATGCCGCAACCAGCGTTGAAACGACCTCTTATTATGCACGCGTTTTGAAAGACGACGTATCTCTGGCGATTGATATTTTGTCAGATATTTTGACGGACTCGCAGTTTGAACCGGCGGAACTGAAGCGCGAGCAGCACGTGGTGCTGCAAGAAATTGGCGCGGCACATGATACGCCGGATGATGCTGTGTTCGACCGGTTTACTGAGGTGGCTTACCAAAAACAGACATTGGGCCGCGCTATTTTGGGCACGCCTGAGTCCGTTGAGCGTGTGACTTCGCAAGAATTGCATGATTTTATCAAGCGGCAGTATGCTGGAGAGCGCATGGTGGTTTCCGCCGCCGGGGCAATAAACCATGAGGAATTCGTTGCGGAAATTGAAAAACGCCTAGGTACATTTCAAGCCAAGTCAGATGCTTTTGTGCCGGAACCTGCCACGTATATCGGTGGCGATTACCGCGAGGAGCGTGACTTGATGGACGCTCAATTCTTGCTCGGGTTTGAGGGCAAGGCCTATCATGTGAAGGATTTTTACGCCTCGCAATTGCTGTCCATGATCCTTGGCGGCGGCATGTCTTCACGGCTGTTCCAGGAAGTGCGTGAAAAGCGCGGGCTTTGCTACTCGGTTTATGCGTTCCATTGGGGTTTTTCAGATACCGGCCTGTTTGGCATTCATGCCGCAACGGGCGAGGAAGATTTGCCCCGCCTGATACCGGTGCTTTTGTCTGAACTACGTCGTGCGGCGGTAGATATCAGCCAAGATGAAGTTGACCGCGCCCGCGCGCAATATCGCGCCAGCTTGCTGATGTCCGGCGAAAGTGCAGCCAGCCGCGCAGGGCAAATTGCCCGCCAGATCATGCTGTTTGGCCGCCCTGTGGACAATGAGGAGTTGATGGAGCGCCTGTCCAAAATTACGGTTGAGCGCTTGCGTGACCTTGCCGGTCGTTTGTTTTTGGATACCGTTCCGACAGTGTCTGCCATTGGCCCTATCAGTAAATTGCCTTCCTACGAGGAAATTTGTGCCGGTCTGAAATCCAATGGCGCGGCCAGCGCAACAGACAACTAATCCCGGGATTCGGGTATGTTATCCGGTTTCTTCCGCAGTAAGCCCGTGGCAATTGCCAGCGGACGGCAGGTGGATTTGCGCTATCCGCAGCGGTTTAATTACCATGAATGGGCAAAACTTCGAGCGGACAGCGCTGGCTTTCTCGAACCATGGGAGCCAAGCTGGACTGGTGATGAACTGTCCAAACCCTCTTTCAAGGCTCGCTTGGGCCGCGCAAACAGTGAGTTGGAAAATGGTACAGGGCATATATTTTTCATTTTTGAACAGGCGTCAGGATTGCTCGTTGGCGGCATAAGCCTTGGCAATATCCGCTACGGTATGGTGCGATCCGGCCAAATTGGCTACTGGATGGGTGAGGCCTATGCTGGAAAAGGCTTAATGCAGGACGCGGTAAAAGCGTTGATATCATTCGGATTTGAGAAGCTTCGTTTACACCGCCTTGAAGCCGCCTGTATCCCCGGCAATGAACGTTCCGTCGCCGTTTTGCAGAAAACCGGCTTTACACAAGAAGGTCTGTTGAAATCCTACCTTAAGATCAATGGAAAGTGGCAGGACCATTTGCTTTTTGCGATCATATCAGGGTTAAACGAGTGACGATAAAAAGGCGGGTTATGACTTTCTACGAAAGCATTGAAAAACAGCGATGGATGACCAAAGCATATGTGCTATTGGCGGCGCTATTGCTTGCGGTTTTCGCCCTGCCCGCACTTGCCGTAGAGCCGATAAAAATTACCAAAGAAGACACCGCCATCGACCTTTCGCGTGTGGTGCAGATATTTGCCAACCAAGGCGACAAGTTCAGCGTATCCACCGCGCCCGGTATCGATGGCATCGTGCGGCGTATCGAGGTGGAAGGCGCATCCGACAAAACCAGCGGCGACTGGGCCGTGTTTGCGCTTGCCAACGCAACAGACACCCAAATTGACCGCCTTATCGTCGCGCCGCATTATAGGCTGGCGAGTTCCGGCTTTACATGGCCGGACTTAGGCTCCACACGCATCGTGTCGATTACGCCAAGCGAAGGCTTTGCGCTTGACCGGCAGGTTAGCCCTGACGCCGATGTGTTCCATGTGACGCTCAATCCGGGCACTGTGGTCACATTCGTTGCAGAACTGACGTCGCCCAAATTGCCGCAAATCTATTTGTGGGAACCGGATAAATACAAAGACACGGTCAATGCCTACACTCTTTATCGCGGCATAGTGCTGGGTATTGCAGGGCTCCTGGCGCTATTTTTGACTATCCTCTTTGTGGTGAAAGGCACGGCATTGTTTCCAGCCACAGCGGCACTTGCATGGTCCGTTTTGGCTTATATTTGCGTCGACTTTGGTTTTTTGACCAAATTAATCGCGTTGGCGCCTGGTAGGGAACAAACATGGCGCGCGGCGACCGAGGTTGGGCTTGCCACCACTCTGGTCGTTTTTCTCTATACATATTTGAACCTGAACCGCTGGCACGGCACGTTCAGCTATGGCGCCCTGCTCTGGCTTATCGGGCTTGGTGCTATGTTTGGCGTGGCAGTTTTCGACCCGGAAATAGCCTCAGGTATCTCGCGAATGTCATTTGCGCTCACAGCTGGCGCAGGTCTCATACTGGTGATTTTCCTGACCATCCGTGGTTATGACCGCGCGATCATGATTATTCCAACGTGGGTTATGGTCATACTCTGGCTCGTCAGCGCCTTCATGGCTGTATCCGGCCGGTTGGACAATGACATTGTCCAACCGGCCCTTGGCGGCGGACTGGTGCTTATCGTGTTGCTCATTGGCTTTACTGTCATGCAACACGCCTTTGCAGGAGGCGCGTTGCAGCAAGGCCTGTTCAGTGACATGGAGCGCCAGGCAATGGCGATTGCAGGTTCCGGTGATGTGGTCTGGGACTGGGATGTGCCGCGCGATAAAATAGTGACGAAGCCAGATGTTGCAGGGCTGATAGGGCTGGACAACAATACATTACACGGCGCGGCGCGGGTATGGCTGCCGCATTTGCATCCCGATGATCGCGACCGTTTTCGCACCACATTGGATATGGTGGTAGAACACCGGCGCGGCAAAATCGGGCAGGATTTCCGTTTCCGCGCTCGCGACGGGCATTATCATTGGTTCACGCTGAAAGCGCGGCCAGTGCTGGGTTCGGATGGCGAAGTTATTCGCTGTGTTGGTACACTAGTGGATGTCACCGAACAAAAAAAGAGTGAAGAACGCCTCCTCAATGATGCGATTAATGACAATCTAACGGGCCTGCCCAACCGTCGCCTTTTCTTAGATAGGCTGGAAACCAGCATTGCCGTTGGCCGTATGCAAGATACCATACGGCCGACTGTATTCATTATTGATATTGACCGGTTTAAGCAGGTCAATGACGGGCTCGGTATGTCGGCGGGCGATACTATTTTGCTCACCCTGGCGCGGCGCATTATCCGGCTCTTGAAACCGCAGGATACTTTGGCCCGCCTTGGAGGCGATCAGTTTGGCCTGATATTGCTGTCCGAGTCCGACCCCGCCCGTATCGCAACATTCGCGGAGGCCGTAAAAACGGCTATTAGAGCACCGATAACGTTTGCCAAAAAAGAAATAATTTTGACTGCCTCCCTCGGGCTGATTTCATGGACCTCACAGCAGGCTACGGCCGAGGATTTGGTGAAGGATGCCGAGCTTGCAGTCTATCAAGCCAAACGTTTTGGCGGCGACCGCATTGAGCCGTTCCGTCCCGCATTTCGAAGCGTGGGCAGCGACCGCTTGCAGATGGAATCTGACCTTCGCCGCGCCACCGAGCGCAATGAATTGAATGTCGTTTACCAGCCAATTGTGCGTCTGTCTGACATGACCGTTTGTGGCTTTGAAGCGCTGATGCGCTGGGACCATCCAAGGCGCGGCGCTATTTCCCCTGCCGAGTTCATACCAATGGCAGAAAACTGCAATATAATCGGTCAAATTGGTCATTTCGCAATGAATCAGGCAAGCCAACAACTAGCGTTATGGCAAAAAACAACCGGCAATATGGACGTGTTTATGTCTGTAAACCTGTCGTCCAAGCAAATTATCCGCCGCGATCTGGTGGCAGATTTGCGCACTATTTTATCAAAATCAACTGTCGCACCAGGAACATTCAAACTAGAGTTAACCGAGTCAGCCGTCATGGACAATCCGGAACAAGCGGTTTCAATTTTGGACAAAATCAAGGCACTAGGCGTGGGTTTATCACTGGATGATTTTGGTACCGGCCATTCATCACTATCCTATTTAACGCGCTTCCCGTTTGACATGATCAAGATCGACAAATCTTTTTTGCGCGATGACAATCCTAAAAAATTCGTGCTGCTGCGTTCGATTATTTCCATGGCGCATGACCTTGGTTTGCGTGTGGTGACCGAAGGAATTGAGAGCGAAAAGGACGCGTTGCAATTGCGCCAAATGGGCTGCGAATTTGCGCAAAGCTTCCTGTTTGGCGAACCCATGACGCCGGAAACTGCCGGGCGCCTACTGCTGGAACAAAATGCGCCGTCGACGAAGGGCTAGTTTTTTGCTGCGCCGCTTGAGATCAGTGTAAGGTGTTCCATCGTAATTAGTGTAAATTGCGGGCTGGCCATTTGCCGGCGCTACCATGTCAATATCGGCGTAAAATGCGGCATCTCCGGCAATTCTGGAGCCGACTTCGAGAAGAATTGCGTCTTTTGTGCCATTATTTTGTATGCAATGACCATTTTTATCGCCAGCTTTGAAACCGGCGCAATCGCCTGCAACGAGAATTTCCGCACCTGAATCTGTCACCAATGTGACTTCGCCGGATAGGACATAGACAAACTCATCCTCGTGGGTATGCCAATGGCGCTGGCTGGACCAGGCGCCCGGCGGCAGGCGCAAATGGTTGACACCGAACTGGGTTAGCCCTGCACTATCGCCAAGTTTTGTGCGCTCACGGGACTGGCAAGGCTTATCAAACGGCGGCGGATAGAGGGTGCCGAGCGTGGTTGAAAGTAACGCCCTGTCAATCTTCGTCGCCATTGATTTCAATTCCACTTGGCATATCCCTGAATATACCAGCACATGTTATGCAACCTTGAAAGAGTTCATGCGTTTTCCATCTACAGAAAGTGTTGCTAAACGCTTTAGCGGAGCACATCCCAATCACAATGCTGACTACCAAGCATAGTAATTAAACAAAGGATTTTCCCATGAGAGCTGCAATTATCAATGATTACAATGCGCCAGTGATTGTCAGTAACGTAAAAAGACCCGACTTGCCCGACGATAGCGTTATGGTTGAAGTCCATGCGGCGAGCGTTAACCCGGTCGATAACTACCTTCGCGCAGGTTATTTAAAGGGAATGCTTACGCTGAAGTTTCCTTATATTCTTGGCTACGACATCGCTGGCTTGGTAATTGAAGCGGGTAAAGATGTTACCAAATTTGCCGTTGGTGACGCAGTTTTTGGCCGGCCCAACGGAATGCAGGCTGGCACATTTGCTGAATATGCTGCCATAAAAGAAGTCGATTTGGCGAAAAAGCCCAATAATATCAACTTTTATGAAGCGGCGTCGTTGCCGCTTGTGTCGTTGACGGCATGGCAGGCGCTGGTGCAGCGGGCGCATGTGAAGGCTGGCGACAAGGTTCTTATCCACGCGGGATCGGGCGGCGTCGGGTCTATTGGCATTCAAATTGCCAAGAGCTTTGGCGCTGATGTTGCCAGCACTACCAGCACTCCAAATGTCGGAATAGTGAAATCGCTTGGCGCAGATTTAGTGATCGATTACAAAACCCAAAAATTTGACGATCTCATCAAGGACTATGACATTGTTCTGGATACGCTCGGCGGCGAGACGCGCACACGCTCGTTTCCACTTTTGAAAAAGGGCGGATGGCTGGTTTCAATTGTCGGGGAAATTGACAAAAGCGGCATTGCTGAAACGCTTGGTGTTCATCAGGATGCTTTCTTTATGACGCCTGATGGCGAGCAATTAGACGAAATTGCAATATTGGTTGAGCAAGGAAAAATCACACCCTTGATTGATCGCACCTACACTTTGGACCAAATCCAAGAAGCATTGGACTATGTGCAGACAGGGCGCGCGAAAGGTAAAGTTGTTATCAAAATAAAATAGTGTTAGACGTCTATCTATTTGATATCATTACATAAAAAAGAATTGAAGTAGCGGTGATTTTTATGTTCATGCGTGCCCCGCTTCAGTAATCAGCCGCGATGGATCAACACCAATCATGGCCAAGGCGCGCTCATAAGTACGGTTAATATCGGCGTCGAACAGCACGGTTTTCGTGGCTTCGCAGGTGAGCCAGCCGTTGTCGCCTATCTCTCTTTCGAGTTGGCCGGGAGCCCAGCCGGAGTAGCCTAGTGTCATTAAGGCGCGGCGCGGGCCATGGCCACCGGAGATTGCGCGCAGGATGTCCACCGTGGCTGTGAGGCAAATATCATCGGAAATCGGCAACGTTGAGCTGACTTTGTAATCATCCGAATGCAGCACGAAGCCACGGCCACGATCGACGGGGCCGCCATCACGTACCAGAAAATCGCGCGTGGTATCGGGCAGCAAAATCGCATCTTCTTTGCCGACAAGGCCAATTTGGACCAAAAGATCGGGAAAAACCAAGGATTGGCGATGATTTATAATGAAACCCATAGCGCCTTCTTCGGAATGGGCGCAAATATAGATCACCGAGCGCGAGAAGCGCGTGTCCGCTGTTCCGGGCATGGCGACCAGAAAGTGATTATTCAAGAACCCTTTTCCGGTTCCTTTTTTTCGCAGCAGTGAAATGTCCATGAACATAATTTAGCAAGTTTGTGGCAAATGAAAAGCGCTTCCTCCGATGATAATTTATGATGGTTTAATAAGGTAGGTGATTGATCTAAAAGCGTACGGAAAGCGGTCAGCGAATGCACGAAGTGGATGCGTAAACGGTGCGGAAGGCATACGGCGTTCAAATAGGGCTTCACGAAATCGGGATTTGCAAATGATGAAGAGTTTCGTGATTAAATGCGACCCATGAAACACCGATTGAAAAAACCATTGAAACATCATTTGCTAAACTACAGTGTCGCCGTTTTGCTCTGCGCGCTTTCATTTCAAGCGGCGCTCGCCGCCTCCTCGCCTTGGCAGGATAGCGTCGGCGGGCGGGTGCGCATGGTGGTGGCGGAACCGGGGGTGGGCAAAACCTCTGTTCATGCTGTTTTGCAAATTCAGCTTACCGCCGGCTGGAAGACATATTGGCGCGACCCCGGTGATGCGGGCGTGCCGCCGCAGTTTGATTTGACCGGCAGCGAAAATCTGGCGCTGGATGGTTTGCAGTTTCCAGCGCCCCACCGCTTTGATGATGGCACCAGTGTTTGGGCGGGCTACAAGGAGCCGGTTGCCATTGGCATAGACTTGACGCGCACGGACAGCGCCAAAGCCATGCGGCTGAAGGGCAGCGTATTTTTGGGCGTGTGCGAAAAAATCTGCGTGCCGGTGAAGGTGGAATTTGACGTGCCGCTGGGCGATGCCATGAGTTCCAACGAGGACGAGCAACTAGTCGCCGCCACCTACGCCGCGCTGCCGGAGGCGGCGGGCGGGACAATGAAAATCGAAAGCGCGAAAGTGGACGGCAAGCAGCTTACCCTCACCGTCGCCACCCCTTCCGCCACCCCCGACCTATACCTAGCCGCCCCGCAAGGCTGGCAGTTCGGCGCACCAAAGCTGGTGAGTGCGACGGAGGGCAAGGCGGTTTTTGAGGCGGCGGTTTTGTATGCGCCGAAGGTGGGGGTGCTGGGCGAGATGCATTATGCGCTGGTTTCAGATGGTGTGGCGGTGAATGGGGTTTTGGGGGAGTGAGGGGCGGGCCAGAGGGACATTGCCTCCGGACTGCCGGGATAATTTGATGGTATGCAACGTAACTTGTTAACACCGGCGCGAGGCGCCCCCCTCTGTCCTGTCGGACATCTCCCCTCAAGTGGGGAGATCGGGCTGCGCGAAGGCTTTCCCCAATTATCAAGTTCGGATTTTAGCAGCAGACGGTGGCGAGCGTGATCTCCCCACTTGAGGGGGAGATGTCCGACAGGACAGAGGGGGGCGCCTCGCGCCGATGCTAAACCGTAAAGTAATGGAACGATGTAAGCCTACGTCTTCACGCCTTTAGAAAACCAAGCTCATACACTTGCGGGCGCAGTTTGTTGCCCAGCGCTTCATAAGCCGCTTTGAACTCTGAAAAATCGGTCGCCTCATTCTCGCCATTGGCTTCCAAGCTTTTGCGGATTTGATACCAGCCGACATCGGCGCGATTGAGTTTGAACTCATTGCGGATTTTGAACGGCATTTGGCTGGCGTGGTAGGCCCGCCACAAGGTGCGCCCCGCGTCCAGCACGGCTTTCGCCTCGGGCGATAGCGCCTTGCCCTTCAAATAATCGGACATGAAATGCGATTCAAACCCCTCGCTCGCCCCCACTTCGGCTTCGATAAATGGAATGAAGTGGTTGACGATGGACCATGTTTTTTCATTCCACTCCAAGCCGTTGGCGCTGGCCGTCAAGTTGCTGCCATTGAACAACATCCATATCAGGCAGTCATGTTTGAACGCGGTCGATAGCGCGGCGGATGGCTGAAGGAATTGATCCCGGTCATTCAGCCATGTTGGCTTTATGAGGCGGCGCACGGAGAAGACCACGGCGACTTGCCAGAGATTTTCCTTCGTTACAAACAGCCCGCGCCCGCTTCCATAGCCGGATGAAAAAAGCATCGTAAGTTTGCTGGTATTCTGCGGCTCATTTCCTGCGCAGTTGAAGTAAGCAATAGCGCCATCGGCCCATTTAGTCCCGCGTAAATCTTTTGTCGCTGTTGCCGGAGCTAAGGCATTCTTAAGCGGAACAACTTGATTTCTATTGGTATCTGGGCGCACAATCCAATCAGTTAAAAGATTAATTTTGTCTGGACTGAAAAATGATTTTTTCCCAATTGAGTCTATATCTCTGTCGAAAACATTTGTCTCAATAGAGTCCACAGGTTGGTGTTTGCTTGTATCCCAGATGAGAAAGCCGATCGGAAAGTCTCCACCCAGTCCATCAAATACTTTGCTGTGAACGACAAAACCATTCAAGTATTTAGCTTTCCAAACACTCCTGAAGGAATCCAAGGTGGAGCGACTACATATTTGACGGTGCTAAACATCGCCAAAGTAGCGCCGGGAATTTCACGATGAACACGAGCGACAAACTGTGTGTAAAGTTCGTTGCTCGCTTTCCCATATGAATCCATAGCACTTGCCGCATATTTAGTTCTAGCGACACCCTTCTTATTCTCTGCTTCAGTCCCCGCCGACGTGTTGTCTGAATTGGTCGCCTCTGCATAAGGCGGATTCATCAACACCAATATCTTCTTCGCACCCGTTTTCTTGGCCTTCGCATCGGCAATGGCCTGCTGCAATGCCAGTGTCACTTTGTTGGTCAGGCCGTAATCAATTTGCCCGAACTCATTTATGTCATCGTTCAAATAATCATATTGAAATTTGGTTGCCACCACGCAGGTGTGGCTGGCCTTCATCACGTCAATATCGGCCTTATCCAAAGTGCTCATAAAAATATTGCCGTGGTTGGAATGCTTCACTTCCAAATTGCCGACACCGCAGCACATGTCCCAGACAATGTAATCTTTTTGCCAATTCTTGCCCAAGGTCTCAGCCAGCAGATCATAGGCCTTATCAACGACTTTCAGCGGCGTGTAATAAGCACCCTTGAAGCTGCGCTCGTCTAATGGCAACAAGCTGTCGCGGCGCTCCAGCAAATAGGTGCGGTATTCCGCTTCCGGCGGGCGGTGGTAGATGGCCCAGAAGTTACGATAGCCTTTATCACTGACAAGATCATACTGATTGCCATTGAGCAGAAAAACGGGCTTCGGCCCGTCAAACAGCAGCCGCGCCGGAAGGTCTTTCATCGCGGCTTTCGTTCCATCATGCATAATGTCGGCAAAGAACAGCAGCGCATAATCCGCTTCGGCCACGCCCTCCAGCTCTTGACCGATTTTTTCAATCCATCGGTCAAACACTTGGCGCAAATTATCCGGCGTTATCGGCGTGCGTATAATTTTGCCTTCTTTGATCGCCGATCGTGCCGCCTGAATGAATTGCTTTTCATCGCTATCAATGCCGTAAACCACATAATGCGCCGAAATATATCCAGACACCTTGGTCACAAATTCTTGTGACGCTTTAGTTTTTGCCATCGCCTTCGAGCCGGATGACGGCCAAGTGATCGTTTTGTCGTTAAGCATCGGCGTCGCGTTTGCCGTTTCCATGATCGCTGCCTTCTCGCGATCAATGACGGCCAAAAACGGCGGCAAATGCTCGCCTTTTTCATGCGCTATTTTGATATAAACCAAAAGCTGCGCAAACATGGCAACAGGTGATGTGCCAGCTTCTTTTGCCTCAAACCAAATCTCTTTGGTTTGAATATCGACAAGATTTTTACTGTATTTTTTTAGCCCAAGCGCTTTCACATAAGCATCTTTGACATCCTCTTCTGTCTTGGCAACTTTGAGATCAGTGAGAAGTGACATTGAAAATTCTGCTTTGCTCATGGTGCGCAACAACACGCCAACGTTGTTTGCCTGTTCTCAAGCCTCATATCAAGCCGATTCAACCCAACCAACAAGCGCACTTTTGACACTCGGCGCTCTGGATACCGGATCTACGCTTCGCTTGTCCGGTATGACGGCGCGTAGGGAGTCGCCCCTCACCCTACCCCCCTCGACATTTCCACTCCAATCCTTATGTATCACTTATACCCGCGCGGTTATCGCGCTTTATTGTTCTGGAGAGTTCTTATGATTAAAGTTGCCGACCGTTTGCCTGATGCGACGTTTAAAGTGCGGGTTGATGACGGGTATAGCGAAATGACTGTGGCTCAGATTTTTGATGGCAAAAAGGTGGTGCTGTTTGCTGTGCCGGGTGCGTTTACGCCGACTTGCTCTATGAACCATTTGCCGGGCTTTTTGGAAAACCGTGAGGCGATTTTGGGCAAGGGTGTGGATGCGATTGCGGTGGTTTCGGTCAACGATCACCATGTGATGCACGCCTGGGCGAAAGACTCCGGCGGGGCGGGCAAGATTTTGTTTTTGGCCGATGGTGCGGCGGATTTCACCAAGGCGATTGGCACGGGTTTGGTGATGGGGCCGCTTGGCATGCGCTCCAAGCGCTATTCGATGATTGTGGATGATGGCGTGGTGAAAGAATTTAATCTGGAATCGGCAGGCGGTGCGGAAATCTCCGGTGCGGCGACGATATTGGGGCAGTTGTAGGGATTGGTTCCAGCCTTCCCCGCAAGGGGAAAGGCTAAACGCAGCGCCCTTACCGCTTCCCCTTGAACGGCTCCATCGCTTCCCGTGCGAGTTCATCGCAGCGCTCGTTTTCGGGGTGGCCTGCATGGCCTTTTACCCAGTGCCATTCGACTTTGTGAATTTTGCGGGCTTCGTCCAGACGCTGCCAGAGTTCGGCGTTTTTTACCGGTTTTTTATCGGCGGTTTTCCAGCCGTTTTTCTTCCAGCCAAACATCCATTTGGCAATGCCGTCGCGAACGTAGGATGAGTCTGTGTACAGGTCTGCGGTGCATGGCTCTTTCAAAGCTTCCAGCGCGCTGATGGCGGCCATGAGTTCCATGCGGTTGTTGGTGGTATCCGCCGTGCCGCCGGAGAGTTCTTTGGTGTTGCCGTTCCAGCGCAGCAATGCACCCCAGCCGCCGGGGCCGGGATTTCCGGAACAGGCGCCATCGGTATAAATTTCAATGTGCTTCATGGCTGGCGAAGGCCATATTGTACCGGCGCGGTGACCGAGCGGTGGAAGCGCATTTTGCGGACATATTCCAGCGGGTCTTTTTTGACCACCAACGCACCGGCGGGGGTGTTAATCCAATCAAACAAGCGCGTGAGCATGAAGCGCAGCGCGGAACCACGGGCCATGAGCGGCAGCGCCCGCGCCTCATCCTTGTTGAGTGGACGGACAGACTGGTAGCCCGCCAAAAGGGCTGTGCCCTTGGTTAGATTATAGGAATTGTCCTTTTCGAAGCACCAGGCGTTGAGGCATACCGAGAGATCGTAAACCAAGAGATCATCACAGGCGAAATAAAAGTCGATGATGCCGGAGAGAGTATCGCCTAAGAAAAAGACGTTATCGGGAAACATATCGGCATGGCATATGCCGACGGGCAGGTTTACGGGCCAATGTGCTTCCAGATCGCGCAGATCGCTTTCAACTTCAGCGGCAAGGCCGGGCTCGATTTCATCGGCGCGGGGCTTTGCGGCATCCCACAGCGGACGCCAGCCGCTAACGGACAGCGCGTTCGAACGCTTGAGAGCAAATCCCTCACCCGCGACATGCATGGCGGCGAGCGCCGCACCCACTTCGCGGCAATGGGCAACTGTCGGGCGGCGCATCCACATGCCTTCGAGAAAAGTTACGATGGCCGCAGGGCGGTCCGCCAGCCTGCCGATCATCTTGCCGGATTTTTGGTGCACAGGCAGCGGGCAGGAAATGCCACGCGCGGCGAGGTGATCCATCAGCCCGAGGAAAAACGGCAGATCATCCGGGTTCACGCGCTTTTCATAGAGCGTGAGAATGAACGATCCTTGGCTGGTGTGCAGCAGGAAATTGGAATTCTCGACGCCCTCAGCAATGCCTTTGTAGGACAGGAGGATGCCGATATCGTAAGCCTCCAGGAAGGCGGCGATTTCAATTTCTGTGATGTCGGTATAGACGGCCATGTTGGATGGACTTTCTTCTCGTAGTTCTTCCCACATAAAACGGGATGTTCTTTCAATCACGATTTCAGTGGCAACCCATGCGCACCGTCATTCCGGACAAGCGAAGCGCAGATCCGGAATCCAGAGATGGATATTCGCCCGTTTACCCGAAATTCCAGTCACACCAAACATTCACCGTAACAACTCTTTTTGACACTCACCAACCACACCGCTCTGGATTCCGGACTGCGCTTGGCTTTTCCGGAATGACGCTGTGAAACGGCAAGCTAATCTAACCATTCACAAAAGCCATATCTGCCTTGGTCAAGTCCACATCACGCAGCACACGCACGACTGGAAAATCTTCTGTTTCTTCGACCGTTATCGCCAATTCCACCGTGACGTTAAACTTGGCGCGGAAGGCGTCTATGATTTCATCGACGATAATTTCCGGTGCGGAGGCTCCGGCGGAAAGGCCCAAGACGCGCGGCGTGCCCATATCGTCCCACGGGATTTCTGATGCCCGCTGCACCAGCAGTGCGGCCTTCGCCCCTGCCCGCTCGGCCACTTCGACCAAGCGTTTGGAGTTGGAAGAATTGGGTGCGCCGACCACGAGGAACATATCTGTGCCGGGTGCTGCGAACTTCACAGCGTCCTGACGGTTAGTGGTGGCGTAGCAAATGGACTCGGCCGACGGCGCGGAGAGCTGCGGGAAGCGGTTGTTAAGCACGGCGATAATGTCGGCAGTATCATCGACGGATAGCGTGGTTTGCGTCACGAAGCCGAGATTGCATGCATCCAGCGGCTGGTAGGCTTGTGCGCTGTTAACAGTTTCAATAAGGCTGACGCTGCCATCGGGGAGTTGCCCCATCGTGCCGATAACTTCAGGGTGTCCTTCATGGCCGATGAGCAGAACATGGCGGCCGCGCTTATGGTGCAGCATGGCTTGTTTGTGGACCTTGGAAACCAGCGGGCATGTGGCGTCCATATAGAAAAGATTGCGCGAAATAGCGTCGGCTGGCACGGATTTTGGAACGCCGTGGGCGGAGAAAATGACCGGCGCAGCAATGTGTACCGCTGGAATTTCGTTCAGCTCCTCGATGAAGATGGCCCCGCGCGCTTGCAGGCCCTCGACCACATATCTGTTGTGCACAATTTCATGACGAACATAGACCGGCGCGCCATATTTCTTCAGCGCCAGAACGACGATTTGGATAGCCCTATCGACGCCCGCACAAAAACCGCGCGGGCCGCAGAGGCGAATTGTCAGGTTGGGTTTGGCGGTACTCATGGAATGGATTTGGCTTTTTGAAGGGTGGGTGTCAAGCTTTGCGCTGCCGCCATGCCAGCATACTCCATATAACCAGCAACGCGGCGGCGCAGCCGTACCAAGTTACGGCATATTGCAGATGGTTATTGGGCAAATCAATGATGGTAACACCGCCGACGGGCAGGCTGCCGGGGTTGGGCGTTTTATCAGCATCTACGAAGACCTGTTGCACAGTCGCGCCCGCAGGTAGACCTGCGCTCGCGGTCATGGACACAATGTCTTTCCAGTAGAAAATGTTTTTTATCGGATCATTTTCCGGAATGGGCGATGATGGCTTTTCAGGCAGCGTGGCACGGGCGAGGCCGGTTATCGTGACGGGGCCGGTGATTTGGCCTGCGGGGCGGGTGGTGGCGTCTTTGTCGTCATAGGGCACGAAGCCACGATTAATGAAGACGAAGCTGTTGGGAAAAGTTTCCAGCGGGGTGTAAACGAAGAAGCCGGATTGGCCGTCGAAGGTCGCGAAGAAATGCCGCTCGGATTGATGGCGGAATATGCCGGTCACGCGCACCGGCCAATAATCTGTGCCGGGTTCGGTTTTGATATAGGCTTCCAAGTCATGCGGCGGTTGATGAATACGGCTATCAATAGTGGCGATGAGGTTTTCTTTCCACGCCAAGCGCTCTACTTGCCAGTTGCCGAGGCGGCATAGCTCGATGAAGACGGCGAGCACAATCAGAGACATTATGCCAAAACGAAGCGGCGTGGATGCGGTGCTCATGTGCGCTCGATCCCGCCTTGTGCGGCCTTGTTTCGATACTGGAGAGCGATGAGCAGGCCTTTGAGCCAGCGTAGCAGCACAAGACTGAGGACGATTGTCAGCGGTATCCATAAAAGGAAATGCAACCAGAGGGGTGGATTGTAAGTTACTTCAGTGACCAGTGCCGAGCCTGTAACAATAAAGCCAATAATGAGAATGACAAACACGGCGGGACCATCGCCCGCTTCTGCAAAGCTGTAATCCAGCCCGCAGTTCGAGCAGGATTCGGCGGTATTCAGATATCCGTTGAACAGTTTGCCAGTACCACAGCGCGGGCATTTACCACCGATGCCAACTTTGAGCGGATCGACGGGCGGGTAATGGGCATAGTCTTGTTCCACGGCATAAACTCCAAACGACCGGGGCGGCTACAAATTCTGCAGCCGCCCCCTGATTTTTATCACGATGGCAAACGCCTATTCATGATGAATGACAGCGCCCCATGATGCCCAGACATAAATCGCGGCGAAAAGGAAGAGCCATACAACGTCCACAAAATGCCAATACCAAGCGGCGGCCTCAAAACCGAAATGCTGTTTTGCAGTGAAGTCGCCACCCAAGGCGCGAAGCAGACAAACGGCAAGAAAGATCGTGCCTATCAGCACATGGAAGCCATGGAAGCCCGTCGCCATAAAAAACGTCGCGCCGTAGATGCTGTCTTTGAAGGCGAACGGTGCGTGGGCATATTCCCAAGCCTGAACGCTGGAGAACAGTACGCCGAGCAGGACAGTTAGAATGAGACCGTTGACCAAGCCTTTGCGATCCCCGTGCAAGAGCGCGTGATGCGCCCATGTGACCGTTGTACCGGAAAGCAGAAGGATGATGGTGTTGTAGAGCGGCAGATGCAAAGGATCGAGAACTTCGATGCCTTTTGGCGGCCAGACGCCGCCGGTGAAGGCTAAGCGGCTTGCCTGAATGGCTTCGTCCGAAAACAGGCTGGCATCGAAGAATGCCCAGAACCATGCCACAAAGAACATAACCTCGGAGGCGATGAACATAATCATGCCGTAGCGCAAATGCAGCGAAACGACTGGTGTATGGGAACCCGCATGAGCTTCCTTGATGGTGTCAGACCACCAGCCGAACATTGTGTAGAGCACCATTGCAAGGCCGATGAAGAAAATCCACGGGGTGGCCAAATGCAGACCGAACAGATCAAGCGACCCGCCCTTCAAATATTGCATGAAGGAAACGCCGCCAATTGCCATAATAAACGCACCCATCGAGCCGAGGAACGGCCACGGGCTTGGGTCAACAATATGGTAGTCGTGATTTTTTCCGTGTGAGTCAGCCATAGTAGCCCCCGGTCTGTTTTGATATAACTTGCATTAGAATTACCCGCCCTTATTTTCAATGGGCTTTAGCGGCGAAACAGGCTTTTGCGACAAGTTTGCAACCGGTGTTTCGTCTTTTGAAGCAAAGAATGTATAAGAGAGTGTAATGGTTTTGATGCCTTTGAGGTCCGGCTCGGTGATGATGTCCGGATCGACGAAGAACAAGACGGGCATTTCCAATGATTGGCCCGGTTGAAGCGTTTGGTCGGTGAAGCAGAAGCACTCAAGTTTGTTGAAGTAAGCGCCCGCCAGTTCCGGCGTTACGTTGAACGTTGCCTTGCCGCGCGTAGCTTTTGCAAACTCGTTTTTCACATGGAATGCGACTTTTGTGGTCTCGCCAAGCTTGATGGTCACTTCGCGCTGGTCGGGCTGGAAGGTCCACGGGAGGTCGGATGATACGTTTGAGTCAAACCGGATGGTGATGTTGCGATCAAGAATTTTGGCGGACGCCTGCTCCACGCGCTGTGTGGTGCCATTGTAACCGGTCACTTTGCAGAATAGTTTATAAAGCGGGACTGAGGCGTACGTCACACCGATCATGCCGCCGAAAAACGCCAGACAAGCGCCAGCGACCAGCAAATTGCTGCTGAGCTTGGGCGTTGTTGTCTTTGGCTTGTCCATTACACGGCACCTGCGCCGTTGGCGAGCTTGGCGAAGGTTGCGATATAGACGAGGATAACGAACACTGCCAAGGCGACGCCCAAAGCTATCGAGCGCGAACGTTGGGCTTTTTTCTGTTTGTCAGTTTGGGTCACTAAATCAATCATTACATTGCCGCCAAAATCATTATGGTCAAAGCTTGACCAAGGAGTATCGCGAACAGCGCGAAAAGATAGACCAGTGAAAAGCCAAACAGGCTTTTCGCAGGCTTCATGGCGCGGTCGCTCTCCGGCATTTGCCAGACTTGATAGGCATACCAAACGAACATTGCGCCAAGAATTGCCGACGCGATGCCATAGACGCCACCTGCAAAGCCGAGGAACCATGGCAGCACACCGACTGGCGCTACGATGAGCGCGTACGCCAAAATATGATTCTTCGTTGACGCTTCACCCGCAACATTCGGCAACATGGGGATGCCCGCGTCGCCGTAGTCTTTGGACTTGAAGAGCGCCAGTGCCCAGAAATGCGGCGGGGTCCAGAGAAATATAATAAGAAACAACACGCAGCTTTCGATGCTGATTGTGCCGGTAACCGCTGCCCAGCCAATCATCGGCGGGAAGGCACCAGCCGCGCCGCCGATAACAATGTTCTGCGGCGTCGAACGCTTCAGCCACATGGTGTAGACCACGGCGTAGAAGAAAATTGTGAACGCAAGCAGCGCGGCGGATAGAAAATTGGCAAACAAGCCCAGCGACATAACGGATAGCAGCGACAAGATTAGCCCGAAGCCCAAGGCTTCGCCGCCTAATATCTTGCCAGCAGGAATGGGTCGCGATTTGGTGCGCGTCATGATGGCGTCAATATCGGCGTCATACCATTGATTTAGCGAACCGGATGCACCAGCGCCAACGGCGATTGCCAATATTGAGATTAAACCGAGAACAGGGCTGATATGGCCCGGCGCCAGCATCATGCCAACGATGGCGGTGAACACTACCAGCGACATGACACGCGGCTTTAACAGCGCAAAGAAATCACCGGCCCCGGCTTCGGACAGCCGGATTTCAGGTATTTCATTGGTGTGGGCTAGTGCCATGCGCTATCAGCTTTCTTATCGACTAAGATATTGAAAGGGCCGCCGTTCAGCGGCCCCTTTTACAAATGTTGAAATCACTTGAACTGAGGCAATTGTTCCCACTGATGGTATGGCGGCGGGGATGAAAGCTGCCACTCAAGAGTTGTTGCGCCCTCACCCCAAGGGTTGGCACCGGCAACGCGCTTCTTGGAGAAAGCCTCGTACACACCGAACAGGAACACGAATACAGCGGCGGCAGACAGATATGACCCGTATGACGAAACTTGGTTCCAGCCTGCGAATGCATCCGGATAGTCAATATAGCGACGCGGCATGCCTTGGAGACCGAGGAAATGCTGCGGGAAGAACACGATGTTCACGCCAATGAATGTCATCCAGAAATGCACTGATGCGATGGTTTCATTATACATATAACCTGTCATCTTCGGGAACCAGTAATACCAACCGGCGAAGATGGCGAACACTGCGCCCATTGAAAGCACATAATGGAAATGGGCGACAACGAAGTACGTGTCATGAACCACACGGTCGAAACCGGCATTGGCTAGCTGGACGCCTGTCACGCCGCCAAGCGTGAAGAGGAAGATGAACGCAATGGCCCACTTCATTGGCGCTTTGAACGATATGGAACCGCCCCACATCGTGGCAATCCATGAGAAGATTTTCACGCCTGTTGGAACCGCGATAACCATGGTGGCGAACACGAAGTAGCGCTGTGTGTTGAGCGATAGACCCACAGTGTACATGTGATGCGCCCAGACCACGAAGCCGACGACGCCAATTGCGACCATGGCATAGGCCATGCCAAGGTAGCCGAAAATTGGCTTTTTGGAGAAGGTTGAAACGATATGGCTAACGATGCCGAAGCCAGGTAGAATCAAAATATAGACTTCAGGATGTCCGAAGAACCAGAACAAATGCTGAAACAGGATCGGGTCACCGCCGCCTTCAGGCGCGAAGAATGCGGTGCCAAAATTACGGTCGGTCAAGAGCATAGTGATCGCACCGGCCAGAACTGGCAATGACAGCAACAGCAGGAAGGCAGTGATAAGCACGGACCATGCAAACAATGGCATTTTGTGCATTGTCATGCCCGGAGCGCGCATGTTGAAAATTGTGGTGATAAAGTTAATTGCACCAAGAATTGACGATGCACCGGCAAGATGGAGCGCCAGAATTGCCAAATCCATTGCAGGGCCGGGCTGACCGGATGTTGAGAGTGGCGGGTAGATTGTCCAGCCTCCGCCAGCGCCCATGCCACCGGCAGGACCGGGCACGAACATTGAAAGCGCCAGCAACAGGAACGCCGGAGGCAGGAGCCAGAACGAAATGTTATTCATGCGCGGGAATGCCATATCCGGCGCGCCAATCATGATCGGGACCATCCAATTGGCAAAGCCACCGATAAGGGCGGGCATGACCATGAAGAAGATCATGACCAGACCATGCGCGGTGGTGAACACATTATACATATGCTTTCCGGCATCGAGCGCGGCATCGCCGTTGACGCCATAAACCATTTGCGCAAGGCCCGGAAAAATTTGAATTCCCGGGTGAGCTAATTCGATGCGCATCATGACCGACAGGAAACCACCAAAAATGCCAGCGAAAATGGCGAAGATCAAATAGAGCGTGCCGATGTCTTTGTGGTTGGTAGAAAACAACCATTTTTGCGCAAAAGTTGGCTTGTGCGCATGGTTATCGTGAGCGTGATCGCCATGTGAATGACCGTCGTGGGCGTCGTTTGCGTTGTATCCGCTAGCCATTTGCCTCAATCCTCTTTTCTAATCTTCTTGAACGTAGCACAGCTTATTTGGCGGCGACGTTGATATTTTTGTCAGCATCAATGGAAGCGATGAGGCTCTTGTAAGCGCCGGGCAAATCCGCCTTGGCCTGCGTCGCCCATGCGTCAAACTTTATTTGATCGACCACACGGATAGCGATTGGCATTTCTGAGTGATCCTTGCCGCATATTTCGGAGCACTGACCGTAAAACAGACCCTCTTTATCAGCCTTGAACCAAGTTTCGTTCAAACGGCCAGGCATCGCGTCGATCTTGATACCGAAAGGCTGCATGGCGAAAGAATGGATGACGTCATTTCCGGTTACTATAAGACGGACGACGGTATTTACCGGAACGACCATTTCATTATCGACTGCCAAGCGATTAGGATACGCCACCAAATCGGACTTGCCAGCGGCCGCGCGGTCGGCATCGTTTACCAAACGCGATTCCATCGTTATCGGGTCTTTGCTTTGATACTCGTAGCCCCAGTACCACTGGTAGCCAGTCGCCTTGATGGTCAACTTGGCTTCTTCCGGCGGTGTGAATTGATATGTGAGGAGCTGGAACGAAGGAACCGCGATTAGCAACAATATCAAAACCGGACCAAGCGTCCAGATAATTTCAATGAGCGTGTTGTGGCTGGTCTTAGAAGGAACCGGGTTGTTCTTTTCCGAAAAACGCCAACCGACGTAGATCAGAAGCCCCAAGACGAACAATGTGATAGGAACAACAAACCACAATGTGTAATCAAAAAACCAGCGGATCTGGCTCATCATATCCGATGCGCCATCTTGCAAATCCAAGCCCCAGTTTACCGCTTGGTTCGCACTTGCAAAACCGGTCATCAAAAGCAAGGTTGCTGCTGCCAAAATAGTCTTTTTCACTTCATATCTCCCGAAGAACGACTTGCAAGCCATTCCATACGATTCGCGGCCCGGTAAAGCGAGCCTTGTTTGCACTCTCAAACCACAAACTACGCCAGCCCGCAAGAAATGCTAGGGCATATTAGATGCGGCAATTTCTCCCTTAGAGATAATTTCAGCCTACAAATCGGCTTGTTGATGTGAAACCGGTAGCACCCCAATGAACCCGTCATAATTTGCGGCCTCACTGCCGCCGTAGTCTTTGCTGAAAAGCTGATTTACTACAAATTCGGCCACGCCCTTTCTTTTTTGCCAGTGGTGCGTCATTTTGAGTAGATTGATTCGAGGCGGAATTACAATGAACTCATTTTGGCAGCCACTTTGCCGGTCACTTTTGACATCATCCTTGGCAGCTTTGTCCTTGGCATTGATCATGGTTGGCAGTGCAAATGCACAGGCACAGCAAAATGGCACGCTCAAGTCCACCCATGGCGCATGGTCGATTTTGTGTGATACGCCCGCTGGCGCAAAGGTTGAACAGTGCGCGATGGTACAAAATGTTGTTGCGGAAGACCGGCCTGAGGTCGGGCTTTCCGTTGTCGTTTTGAAAACCGCTGACAACAAGGCAAAAATTTTGCGTGTGCTGGCCCCGCTGGGTGTGCTGCTTCCCAATGGTTTGGGGCTTAATATTGATGGCAAGGATATGGGCCGCGCCTATTTTGTGCGCTGTTTCCAGGATGGTTGCTATGCCGAAGTTATATTGGAAGATGTGCTTATCAAAGCGCTCTCAAACGGCGCATCTGCAAGATTTATCGTCTTTCAGACGCCTGAAGAAGGCATCGGCATTCCTGTAGAGCTTAAGGGTTTTGCTGAAGGTTTTAAGGCGCTGCCATAAAATTATCTTTTAAGCGCCGCAGCCTGCCCGCTTGCACATTAGCCAGACTTATATGAACCGCATCATCCCGCTGATTTTTGGCATTTGCTTTGTTTATGGAGCGAATTGACCATACGGTTATTTCCACCGCGCTTCCCGCAATTGCCAGAGATATTGGCACCAGCCCGATTGCGCTGAAACTGGCCCTGACGGCCTATCTGGTATCGCTGGCGATTTTTATCCTGTTAAGCGGCTGGGTGGCGGACCGTCATGGCGCAAAGCTTATATTTATCGCTGCGATTTCAGTTTTCATAGTCGGCTCGCTCGCCTGCGCTGCGGCGAATTCATTGCTGTGGTTCGTGGCTGAGGTTAGCGTTTGCACGGTTCTTGCCAGGCATGGGCGGGCGTGATGATGTAACCACCTGCGCGGCTGGTTCTTGTGCGCACTACTTCCAAATTGCCTTTGTTATTATCGGCATTATCACTGGCTTTGGCGCGCTGCCGTTCATTAGGGTCTGGACCTGTTAATTTTGACGAAATGGTCGAGGTGATTTTTGGTGAGTGCCAAAAGCGAAGGCGCCGGAAATGCTAGCATTTTGCCTTCGGCC
>JAYVRA010000039.1:0-8022 GCA_043776635.1 Phyllobacteriaceae bacterium | reverse complement strand
AAAAAAACGAATAATTATATCAGCGGTTTAACACCGTCATAGCATCTGCATCACCACCCCCGTCCGTCGACTAACGTCGACACCTTCCCTACAAGGGGGACGGCTGAGAGGCGTGGTGAAAATGCTGGATGGAACATCCTAAACTGTGGCTATTTTGACCGTTGTCATGTGCGTCTTAAAAAGATGACTGGAGCAACGCCCGTCGAATATAACCGGTGCGATGTTCCAAGATTTGGTTTGTCTTGTCGTTTTAACGCAAAACCGCTCACATGTCTGCGAACCCACCCCAAGATGCTGACATTCTTATAATGCTTTTATGCGCCCCTGAATGGGCTAGAGCAGCGACTGAACTGCGTTACCGACCGCGATATAGCGCGCTGGATCAACGGGTTTACCGTCTACTCTTACTTCGTAGTGGAGGTGCGGACCAGTAGAGCGGCCTGTACTGCCGACGTGGCCGATGACATCGCCAGAGTGAACGGTCTGTCCTTCGACAACATTAATTTGGCTTAGGTGACCATAACGGGTGATCAAACCATCTTGGTGGCGCAGCTCGATCATATTGCCATAACCACCGGCGCGCGCCGCCGTAACGACAACTGCATCAGCTGGTGCACGAACGGGATCGCCTATCGCGCCACGAAAATCCATCCCCCCATGAAATGCCTGGCTTCCCAAAAGCGGGTCTGTTCGATAGCCAAAACGGCTGGTTATCAGACCGCCAGGAATTGGCATGTTAATTGGATGCTTTTGTGCCTCTTGCTTCATATGGTCGAGTGTATCAAGTGCCTGATCGAGGCCTGCAACTTCCTTATCGAAGGCACTAATTTTTTCGCCTTCGCTTGCCGGAATAAAGGGGCCGCCCTCGGCCATTTCCGGTTCGGCGCTGATTGGTAGCCCGACTGATTTCAAGGCTTGCTTAATCTCAAAACTATTATTGTTTGCCCCATTGGCAAGAGCATGGATTTCAGAAATCTGATTGCCCTCAATGTCTTTTATCGAATGGTTGATTGAGGAAAATAACTCGTCGGCTACGTCTGCCGCTGATTTATCGTTAGTTGAACTCTTAGAACCAAAAAGACCTGCGATCATCGCTCTTGACGGCGACGCATTAATTGAACCGGTTATAACTTGATCAGGTTTGACGTTGGGAATTGGTACGCCCGACTTGCCGTTCACTTGACGCGCGCGATCGAGCAGGGGCCCAAGACGCCCGGTGCGCGAGGTCAGTTGTTCCTGCCGGTCAATCAATTCTGCAACTTTGGTTTCCATCAGCTTTTGGTCGAGCAATTGGCGCGAGGTGATCCGGTCAACTTGCGACCTCAACGCGGAAATACGGTCCTCATAGGCTTGTTGAATACGTGCCTGCCGCGAAACGGTCGCGCCGATCAAATCATCACGCAGAACTAGATATGTGGTCGCCATCAGGTAGCCGACGGCAATAGCTGATAAGGCGGCGCCAATCGATAGCGTCAACCATGGTTTTACAGTGAAGTGGATGACATCATCGCCGCGCGCTATGATGATCGTGTGGGGTTCATGGCGCTTGCCGAAAACCCGTTGCTGTGCAGTATTTCTCTTGTGATCTGCTGCCATAACTATCCACCAAACTGGTAACGCAAATAAACTACTTGTCTAATGTAAGCCCGTTATGGTTAACAATCAGTTTTTATCGCCACAATCTGCACTATTTAGCAGTTGTTTCAGGCTTTTGTATCGGCAAGAACGAGTTCCGCGTGATCAGGGACTGAGACTTTGCGCCAGATATTTTTGATTTTACCATTGGCATCGATCAGAAATGTTGATCTCTCAACGCCCATATATTTGCGCCCGTACATGCTTTTTTCTACCCAAACCCCATAGGCTATTAAGGCTGTTTTTTCCTCGTCAGCCACAAGAGTTATGCCTAAATCATGTTTCGCCCGAAACTTTGCATGAGATTTTGAGCTGTCTGGCGACATACCAATAATGACGGTATTGGTTTTTTTAAAGTCATCAATCAAGCAAGAAAAGTCTTTTGCCTCAATCGTACAGCCGCTCGTGTCGTCTTTGGGGTAAAAATACAAAACAATTTGGGAACCCGCAAATGCACCGAGCGTTATAATTTCGCCGCTTTCGTTTGGAAGCTGGAAGTCAGGGGCCGTATCGCCTATTGTGAGTGCCATAAGTTAGCCTTTCATATCTGATATTTTTTCACATATTTATGGTTATAGCGCACATAGCGCCAGGGTCGATGCAAGATTATTTTGTAAGGAGCGAGTTGATAGAACATAAACAGAAAAATGCCCGGGTGTGGTTTTCCAGGCGCGATCAGGTAAATTTACACAAATTTCCCTCTGCAAAAAATAGTCCATTTGCCGGCAATATTGCTTGGAAAATTTTGCACCTCGCCACCCGCATTATATTTGCCATTGCCATATTGGTGCTGGGAAGTATGGCCATTTTAGCAACCGTATTGGCGACAACCGGGATTTCCAATCCTTATTTTACTGATATTACCCGTTCAAAATTGAGCGAGATGGCAGGCAGCCAAATCGAAACGACACTTGGTGCCACAAAGCTCTCTGTTGATAGTTCAGGAAATTTGGCGTTTGAAGGGTCTAACTTAGGCTTCTTGGCAAAGGGTCTTTTTGCGCAAAGCGGTTCAATCGGGCGCATCGAGATGGGCCTTAAAGCTATATCGTTGCTGGAGGGCAAATTTGATATCGGACGACTGGAAATTTCTGATGTCACTATGAGACTGCACGATCCTGATTTGGGTGCGACCTCGATGTTTGATAGGTTTAAAAGACCGGACGGCTTGCTGACGGGTGCGACAGTTCCACAATTTGTCCACAAATGGGTTACTGTTTTTGTTGAGGAATTTCGCTCCAAGGGGGTCAATGAACTTGTCCTCAAGGACGTCAAAGTTTCTGGTGGCGTGTTGTCCGGCCCGGTTGAAATGCAGATCGATACCCTGACAGTTATGAAGCAAGATGAAGATACAATTTCTCTCAAAGGGCAGTTTCATGTTGCCGGTCATTTGCTGGGCTTTAACGGTGTGGTGCGCGGAAATAGTGATATGAAATTATCAGTATCCGGTCTAAAATTTGGTACAGCACCGCTAAATTTGAGTGATCCGGATGCAGCTGTTTTACATGGGTCGTACGATATATCCGCAAATGTTGACATCAAAACATTTGTTCGCAACGGTTTAAAAACTGTTGAATTATCCGCACTTTTTGAGAATTTTTCCTTGAGAACAAAGCCAGGGATCGAGGTTAATGGCGCCGGTGTTTTAAATTTTGATTTTGTTGAGGGGGTGGAAAAGGTTGAAATTTCCTCTTCAACTCTCAATTTTGGAAAAAACACCATTACCCTTAACGGCGCGGTTGCTCCCAAAATTTCCTCAGATAAGGCGAGTGACAGTCCGTATAAATTTGAGCTTGTCTCGGATAACGCCATTTTGCAGCCATTTGATTCTCCTGAGAAGCGACTTTCTTATGCGATAAGAATCGCCGGTGATTTCAATGCTGCCGGTGGCAGCATTAGTTTTCGAGAGCTATCGCTGCGTACACTTAGTGGTGATATTAATGGTCAAGGCTCAATGATTTTTGCCGGCGGTTCGCCGCAAACGATTTTTAAATTCCGAATTCCAAAACTGGACGTGACTGACGCCAAGCAAATATGGCCGATTGTTATTGCCCACGGTGCGCGCCAATGGGTGCTTAATAACGTCTTCGGTGGAACACTGACCAATTCGTCTATCGATTTTGCATTTCAATCAGGATATTTTGACGATGAATATAAAACCGGTATTGACTCAAAACTGACGGGCGAAGAAGTGAGTGCGGACTTTGATATTGCCAACGCACGATTTGACGTGATTGGAGATTTTCCGCCCATAAGAGACGCTTCCGGCCATATTCAAGTGCGCGGCGCCGACAGCGAGATAAAGGTTGATAGCGGGACTGCCTATTTAGAGGATGGAACGACCGCTGATCTCGCGCGGGGATCTTTACTAATTCCGGTTGTTGTCGGAAAGCCGATCATGGCGGATTTGGTTGTGGATGTATCAGGTGAAGCAAAAACCATTGCTAAACTTGCCAATAGAGAACCATTTCACGCGTTGGAAAAAGCGCCAATTGTTGCTGATGATTTAAGTGGAACCGCCACAGCGCACATTGCAGCCAGGTTCCCCTTGAGAAGGGCGGATGGCGCGGCCGGTACGGATTGGAAAGCCAATGTGGAGTTCAAAGATCTATCGGTAGTCAAGGCATTTGGTGGTCAAAAACTGACCAATGCCGATGGTACATTGGATATTTCAAAGGACGTGGCAACGCTTAATGCTGTTGGCAAGTTAAACGGGCTGGCGGCCGAAATTTCCGTGACTGAACCGTTAGGGTTACAAGGAAACGGCAGGCAATTTTCGGCTAAGTTGAAATTGGATGACAAGGCGCGATCACAACTGATGCCTGGAATGAATGGAATTCTTGTTGGTCCCGTAAGTGTTGAGGTCGATTCTGAGAGCGGTGCAGGCAAGGTATTTACCGCGGATTTGACGAAAGCATCACTCAACTTACCATGGGCAGGGTGGTCCAAAGGCAAGGGTGTTGCTGCTACGGCAACATTTATGATGGAGACTGTGGAAGACATCACAAAGATTACCAAATTCAAACTGACCGGCGATACCTTCAATTTTACGGGGAATTTTGAAATTGCCGATGGCAAAATATCTGTTGCCGACTTTTCTAACATCTCGTTGGCGAGGGGCGACAAAGCGGCGGTTAAAGTTGTCCGTGGTAAATCCGGCTATGATGTTGAAATTACTGCCAAATCACTGGATTTACGCGGTGTGTTGAAGCGTGTAACCGGCAGTTTTGAAACAGCTGCTGCCGCGGTGGGGGGGCAGTCAATCCAAATTCACGCCGGCATCTCCAACGCGATTGGTTTCAACGACGTGACGTTACAAAACATCAAGGCTGATTATTCAGGCATAGGCTCTAAAATTCTAAGCTTTAACGCCACCGCAACAACCGCAGATGGCGCTGCCATTGCCATTCAAAACAGCTCAACAGATAGCGGGAAGACAGTAAAAATTCAGGCCGCCGATGGTGGTGCATTACTTCGCTTTATGGATATTTATGACAACATGCGCGGTGGAAATATTGCAGTGAATTTGGCCACACAGGGTAACGGGCCGCTAACCGGAGAAATCGACGCCCGCAATTTTGTGATAGTGGGCGAGCCGCGCCTCAAAGCTATCGTCGGCGCACCTGCCAATGACAATGGCCGCGCCCTTTCCACTGATTTCAATAAGAAAATTGATGTCTCGAAGGTGAAATTTCAGCGCGGCTTCGCTGTTATCGAAAAGGGTAAAGGCTATCTAAAGCTTGGCAAAGGTATTTTGCGCAGCGACCAGGTAGGCCTAAGCTATGAGGGAACGCTCTATGATCAAAATGGGCGTATAGACATGAACGGCACGTTCCTGCCTGCCTATGGGTTAAACCGGATATTTGGTGAAATTCCAATTTTCGGTGAACTATTGGGTAATGGCCGCGATAAAGGCCTTATCGGAATAACGTTCAAACTATCGGGTAATGCCAAATCCCCGACACTCAGCGTCAATCCAATTTCGTTGATTGCGCCCGGGATATTCAGGCAGATATTTGAGTTTAAGTAGCGCTCACGAGGGGCGAACCAGCACGTGCTTTTTCTTGCCGAGTGAGATTTTGACTACGCCGTCGCGGGTAAGATATGAGCCTGAAATCGATGTCTTTTCATCACCCACAGGTGCGTCATTAATCCGCACCGCGCCGCCTTGGATGTGACGGCGTGCTTCGCCGTTGCTGGCGGCAAGGCCTGCTTTTACCAGTAAATTCAAGATGCCGATGCCTGCAGTCAGCTCGTCTGCGGCTACTTCAATCGAGGGCAAGTCGCTGGCAAAGCCGCCTTGTTCAAAGGTCTTGCGCGCGGTTTCTGCGGCTTCGTTGGCAGCCTCGCGGCCATGAACAATGGCGGTGGCTTCTGTCGCCAGTATCTTCTTGGCCTCATTGATTTCATTGCCACCAAGCGCCACCAGTTTTGCAATCTCAGGCAATGGAAGCCGTGTGAACACTTTTAGGAATTTGGCGACATCGGCATCTTCCGTATTGCGGAAATATTGCCAGAAATCATAAGGGCTGAACAAATCGCCGTTGAGCCAGACCGCGCCCTTGGCCGTCTTCCCCATTTTTGCGCCTGATGAGGTGGTGAGCAGGGGCGTGGTGAGCGCAAACAATTGCTCCTCACCCAAGCGGTGCGAAAGGTCCACACCATTGATGATGTTGCCCCACTGGTCCGAGCCGCCCATTTGCAGCGTGACGCCATGGCGCCGGTTTAACTCAACAAAATCGTAGCCTTGCATAATCATATAATTGAATTCGAGAAACGATAGTGACTGCTCGCGGTCAAGGCGTACTTTCACGCTATCAAATGAAAGCATCCGGTTAACTGAGAAAAATCGTCCGACATCGCGCAGGAAATCGACATATTTAAGCTGCATCAGCCAGTCGGCGTTATTGACCATGATGGCATCGGTTTTGCCGTTGCCATACTTCAACATACGGTCGAAAATCTTCTTGATACCGCTGATGTTTTCGTTGATTTTATCCATCGACAACAGCTGGCGTTGGTCATCACGAAACGATGGATCACCAACCATAGACGTGCCGCCGCCCATCAAAGTTATGGGGCGATGGCCGGTTTCCTGCAGCCAATGCAGCAGTGTGATCGTGATGAGATTGCCGATGTGCAGGCTCGTCGCTGTCGCGTCGTAGCCTACATAGGCCGTGATGATGCCTTCCGATGCCTTTATATCCAAGGCATCGGGATTTGATATCTGATGAATAAGGCCGCGCTCTTCGAGAACGTTGAGGAAATCAGACTTGTAGGCGGACATGGGCTTGTGCTTTCAGGGAAACGCTTGGAATTAAAAGTCGCGAGGCTTTAGCATTGAATAAAGCGAATCGACAAGCGGGACCATTGTTTCATGACCATGTTGCAGGCAATCGGGCTGATGAGCGGGACATCGATGGATGGCATTGATGTGGCGCTGATTGAAACTGATGGCGAGGCACAAGTGACGCGCGGCGCTGCGCATGAGTATCCTTATGATGCCGCATTTCGCGCGCGCTTGGCACAGGGTTTGGTGGATGCGCTGGCGATAGCGAAGCGGGATGAGCGGCCTGGCGGTTTGGCCGATTTGGAAGCGGAACTGACGATGCGTCATGCCGATGCAGTACAAAAATTTCTCGCCGAAAACCAACTCAGCGCTGCCGATATTGGTGTCATTGGCTTTCATGGTCAGACGGTTCTGCATCGTCCTGAGCGTGGCCTCACAGTGCAAATCGGCGATGGTCAAGGGCTTGCCGATGCGCTGGGCATCCCGGTGGTTTATGATATGCGGGCCAATGATATGGTGCATGGCGGGCAGGGTGCGCCGCTGGTTCCGGCCTATCATCAAGCGCTGGCTGCGAATGCTAATAGCAACGGCAGCACAGTGGCTTTCGTCAATATTGGCGGGATTTCTAACATTACCTTCTTGCGCGGAAATGATGACCCAATCGCGTTTGATTCAGGCCCCGGCAATGCGCTGATCGACCAATGGGTGATGGCAAATGCGGGTGTGCCGTATGATGATGGCGGGATGATCGCCTCAGAAGGCGCAGTAGATGAGGCAATTGTTGACAGCTGTCTACTGCTTCCGTTCTTTGTCAAGAAGCCACCCAAGTCATTGGATCGCAATGATTTTGACCTGGAACTGGTTTCCGGGTTGGAGCTATCCGACGGCGCACGAACGCTGGCGGCGATAACCGCGCGTTCCATTATGGCTGCTTCAAACCACTTGCCGGAACAGCCAAGACTTTTGATAATCTGTGGTGGCGGGCGCAAGAACCGGATGATTATGTCCGACCTTTCGCACGAGGCGGCAAAGTATGGTGCGATCGTCATTAGTGCGGAAGAGGCTGAACTGGACGGCGGGGCGATGGAGGCGGAGGCTTG
>JAYVRA010000038.1:0-29355 GCA_043776635.1 Phyllobacteriaceae bacterium | reverse complement strand
TGAACTCAATTCCTGTGCGCATAACCCTGAATCGCACATCCAGCAAAACAAGGGAATCCAAATCTGGACTCCTTCGTTGCGATCAATCCACTAGAAACAATCATGTCAAAACTAGCCAAAAGGATAGTTTAATTTAAAATTTTTGGTAAATTATTTTAAATATAATTTAAATATTTAATTTTATAAATTTAATTTATCATAATAATTCCAAGTTTCATTGCCTTTGCTACAGCATGAGTTGTGTTTATGACATTCATTTTATATCGTATTTGGTTCATATGATACTTAACTGTTGACAGAGTAATCTCAACATTTTCTGATATATCCAAAGCAGTCATTCCTAGAGCACATAACTGTAGTATTTTTTTTTCGCGCTCACTCAATATTGGGGCCTTATCAAGCACTTCGCCCGATACACGCTTATGAAAAAAATGTGCCAGCGTGACAAAGTCCCGTGTAAACTCCCGTTTTACATCGCCCCAGTCTTTATCGTTATAGTCACCGGTGACGCTGAAAAGCGCGCGCGCACCGGTAAATGCGCGTATTGGAATCGAAAGTCCCTGTTTGCCAAGTCCATATTCTCTGGCCACTCCTAAAACCTGATCAGCCTCAGGTACGCGATTTCGTACTTGACACCAATCAAATGGCAGGATCTCTGAAAGTCCTGCCTGCATGACAGGGTCCTTCTGTTCCGCGAATGTTTTGCGATATTCTTCTTGCCAATCCAAAGGATAGGTGACTAGAAATTTGGGCTTTCGCGACACAAAAGAACGCTTATCTAAAGTAATGTAGGCCGAGTGCTTAAGCCCGTAAATATCGCAGAGTGACTTCATAAATTCAGCACTATCCGCGAATTCTCCAATTTTTTCGTGATGAGAAGCGCGTGTGTAAAGCGCGTCGATGACACGCTCCATTGAAATTGATGACATGCCGCAGTGCCCCTATGCCTTAATAATATTACTTATGATTATCTGGCATTTGCGGAAATGAAAACGATTATTTAAACTTAAGCTTGAATATTGGTGTAGTTGATTTAATTAGTGCTACCTAAAATAGGTAACACTCCGTTTCAACAGATCACCGAAAATCTACTTTATTAAAAATTCAAATCGATTCATAAAGGGAAATGGTATATCTTAAATCTACTTTATTGATCATCTATCTGCTTTTTATCAAGACCGCGCTCGCGGATGATTTGGCTCGACACCCGAACTTTATTTCGACCCAAAATCAACCGGGCACCGCAATAAGCGGACGGACCAAAAGTATAAGCTTTTTGACAACGTTGGATTATCCGCCCTTCAGCTTTTTAGGCGAGGACGGCAAACTTACTGGATTTAATATTTATCTTGCAAAATCGATCTGCACTGAACTGAAAATTGAGGGCAATTGCACAGTCCAAGCCATGCCATTTGATGAGCTGGAAACAGCGCTGTTAAAAGGCCAAGGTGATGCAATAATTTCAGGATTAGCATCAACCGAAAAATCACGCGAAAAATTCGGCTTTTCTGCGTCATACTTGCGCTTTCCGGCGCGGTTCATAAAAATGGCAGACTCTAAAGTCAAATTTGATTTTGACGGTGGATTGTTCGGCACTAGAATTGGTGTGCTCGCTAATACAGCGCAGGAAAAAATGTTACGCTCTTTCTTTCCTTACACAAAAGTCACGTCCTATGCTGGCGATTCCTTCCTGCTCGCAGATTTAGGTGCAAATAAAATCGACATGGTTTTTGGCGATGCAATGAAATTGGCATTTTGGCTGGGCGGCGAACAATCCAAAAAATGTTGCGCTTTTGCGAGTGCTAATTATTATTCTGATAGTTTTTTGGGCGCCGGAATGAGCATTGCAACCAGAGTTGATGCGCTAAGTTTAACAGTCGATATTGATGGAGCGCTGCAAAGACTACAATCAAGCGGTAAAATCAACGAGATTTACCTGCGCTTTTTCCCGACCGGATTTTATTGAAACGGTAGTTTGAGCGACCAACCAAGTTCTGATGGCTTCCCGTCCCGCCACTTGCTGAGGCCAATCTCAAGACCATCATATCCGGATTTGGGCTGGTCAACATAAGTGCGAAACAGCCGGTCCCAGATCGACAGGTTAAACCCGTAGTTTGAATTCGTTTCACTCACCTCAATCGAATGATGGATGCGGTGCATGTCCGGCGTGACGATGGCGAAACGCATTAGCCGGTCTGCCCATAGCGGCAGCTTGATGTTGGCGTGATTGAACATGGCCGAGCCATTCAGCACGATTTCAAAAATCAAAACTGACAGCACCGGCGGGCCGATGAGGATGATGACAAAGGCTTTCCAAAACATCGACAGGACAATTTCCACGGGGTGGAACCTGAGCGCTGTTGTCACGTCAAAGCCGGTATCGGCATGGTGGACACGATGGATGCGCCAGAAGATTGGCACTTTGTGGCTTGCGACATGCTCCAGCCAAACGGCGAAATCTAAGATGATGAAGGCAATGATGCCTGAGACCGGCGGGTTCAAGCCAAGCACCGGAAGCAGGCCCCAGCCTTTGGATTGCACCCATGCCGCCGTGCCGACCGCAGCCAGCGGGAAGATGATGCGTATTGCTACCGACGAAAGCACCACCATCGCCAGATTGGTCAGCCAGCGTTTAGATTTCAACGCTCCCCTCATCGCATCGCGCTCCAGCCGGGGGGCAATAAGCTCCAGGACTGCCATACTGGCGAAGACAGCGAGAAAGACGGTGAGCCGGATGGCGGGTTCGGGCATGGATGGGGCTTTCGGTAAGGTTTGTGTATGTCATATAGGCCCTTGCTCCGGGAAAACTCAAATCAACTGTCTGTATGCGGCAAAACCTAACCTTCACGATTGACGCCCTACGCCTCGTTCCATAGGGTTCGCTCGCGTTTAAACCGCATATTAACCAGATCCAAGGACCATTCATGACTTCTTCCACGCTTCCCGAACTTCATTTGACCCCTGACATGCTGACCGCAGCGGCAGAGTCTAGGGCATGGCCTTTTGAAGAAGCGCAGAAGATTATCAAACGCTATGCCAAATCCGGTTTTCCGGCGTCGATACTATTTGAGACCGGGTACGGCCCTTCCGGCCTGCCGCACATCGGCACGTTTGGCGAGGTGGCGCGTTCATCCATGGTGCGCCATGCGTTCCGGGTTTTGACAGAGGGCAAGGTTGCCACCAAGCTCTTGTGCTTCTCCGACGATATGGACGGAATGCGCAAAATTCCGGAAAACGTGCCGGATCGTTCGTTCTTGGAACCGCATCTCCACAAGCCGCTCACTGTTGTGCCGGACCCTTTTGGCGGCGAGTACGCCAGCTTTGGCCATCATAACAATGCCATGCTGCGCCGCTTTTTGGATACGTTCGGCTTTGACTATGAATTTGCCTCAGCTACCGAATATTACAAATCCGGCAAGCTCGACAAAATCTTGATGAAGGCGCTCGAAAAATACGATGCTATCATGGCCGTTATGCTGCCGACGCTCGGGCCGGAGCGCCGCGAGACTTACAGCCCGTTTCTGCCAATCAGCCCGAAGTCCGGCCGCGTTCTCTATGTGCCGATGAAGAGCTATGATGCCAAGGCCGGCACGATAACCTTTGATGATGATGGCGAGGAAACCACGCTCCCCGTCACCGGCGGCCATGTGAAGTTGCAATGGAAGCCGGACTTCGGGGCGCGGTGGGCGGCGCTGGGCGTTGACTTTGAAATGTTCGGCAAGGACCATGGTCCAAACATGCCGGTCTATGACAAAATTTGCGAAGTGCTGGGCGGCCGCGCACCGGAGCATTTTGTTTATGAACTTTTCCTGGATGAAAAAGGCGAGAAAATTTCCAAGTCAAAGGGCAATGGCATCACCATTGACCAATGGCTGAAATATGCCCCGACCGAGAGTCTTGGACTTTATATGTATCAAAAGCCGCGCACGGCGAAGAAACTCTACTTCGACGTGATCCCGCGTGCGGTCGATGAATATTATCAGTATCTTGCCGCCTATGAGGGCCAGAGCTGGAAGGATCGCCTCGGCAATCCCGTCTGGCATATGCATTATGGCAACCCGCCTAAGGTGAATATGCCCGTGCCGTTCTCGATGCTGCTCAATATTGTGAGCGCCTCCAACGCTTCGGATAAATCCGTATTGTGGGGATTCTTGTCGCGCCACATCGCAGGAATCAGTCCTTCCACGCATCCGGAGCTTGACCTGCTTTGCGGTTATGCCGTGCGCTACTTCGAAGATTTCGTGCGTCCGACCAAAACCTTCCGTGCGCCTGATGATGTGGAGCGGGCAACGCTGGCCGCGCTGTCTGTAGCTCTGGCGGCGTTGCCTGCGGACACCTCAGGCGAAATCATCCAAAGCGCGGCGCTGGATATCGCCCGGGTGATTGAACGCTATCAGGATCTAGAAAAGCTGAACACGGAAGGCAAGCCCGGTGTTTCCATGGCCTTCTTCCAGATGCTGTATCAAGTGCTGATAGGCCAAGAGCGCGGCCCGCGCTTCGGTTCATTTGCGGTGCTTTATGGGATTAGCGAAACGCGGAAATTGATTGCCGATGCGCTGGATGGGAAGCTGGTTTAGGATCTAATATTCATAGCACAGCGCACTCCTGATGAGGCTCGGGCAGACTTTGTTCAGGTTTCCGGGATTAGCTTGAGTTCCCGGGCTTTGCTTGGGTTCTATTGTGTGTGACCCGATCCAAGCCAGCCTAACTCCTGTAATAGGCTTCAAAATCAGGTGCGAAGTCTATGCGCTTTTCCATTGCCCTTGCCGCCCTGCTGTTGGCCAGCCCCGCCCACGCCGTTTTGCTACGCGAAGTCATCCGCGACTGCGGGCCGGACGGTAAGCTCTTTTGCAAAAGCGCAGGCTACGGCGCGCCGATGCAAGCGTGCCTTTCCAACAACAAAGCGAAATTAACACCGGTTTGTAAGGCCATTATTGTGCGGTTGGAGAAGGGAGAAAAGGTGAGGTTATTCGGGTAGGGTGAAAGTTTTAATTGTCTCGAGCCCCCACGCCCAACCAATCCCGCACCTTCACCGCGTTCACCGGAAGCACTTTGTCCTTCTGCCACACCACATAAAACGCCAGCCCTGTCACCATCTCATGGCTCGTGACATTCACCAGCCGTCCGTCGGCTACCATCGGGTCGACCAGATGTCGCCAGCCTAGCGCTATGCCTTGGCCGTTCAGCGCGGCTTGGATGACGGAGACGTAATCATTAATAACGAGACCGCGATTTTTAGACGGGAGCGCGACGCCGGCGCTGTAGAGCCAGTTTTCCCATGTAGGCGCGGGGCGCCAGGGTTCTTCAAGGTGGATAAGATTGTGGCTGGCGAGTGCGCGCACATCATCCACTTTGCCGAAGCGGGCACTGTAAGACGGCGCGGCGACCGCGATGATTTTTTCCGGCGCAAACAGGCGGGCATCATAGCGCGGCCACGTGGCTGGATCGCCGCCGCGAATGGCGAGCGGAATGTTTTCTGCAACTATGTCCAAATCGCGGTCTGATGTGTGCAAACGAAGCTCAATTCCGGCCAGCGCCTCGCGTGCAGCTTGCAAACGCGGCACCATCCACATGGCGGCAAACGCATTGGACACCGACAGCGTGACGTGCTCCGCCGATTGTAACACCGTGATGCTCTCGGCGGATTTGCGAATATGGGTGAGACCAAGCGTGACATCGGCATGAAAGCGCTGGCCGGAATTAGTGAGGCTCACGCGCCGGTGCGCACGGGCGAACAGCGCTATGCCCAGCTGATCCTCCAAATTACGAATTCCATAGGAAACCGCCGCTTGGCTCATGCCCAATTCCTTGGCGGCTGCGGTAAAGTTGCTCAGCCTCCCCGCGCATTCGAAAATCACCAGATTTCCGGCGGATGGTAAAAGATGACGCAAGTTTTGCATAAAGGCAGCTTATGCTAAATCGTGATTTTTTCAACGGTTACATAATATATTTATAAGTGTAGCTTTTCTCAAACTTATGGGAGAGCTATATCATGGATGCCACAGAAACCACGATTGAAGCCACGAGGCGCGAGCGCGGCGGCGGGCGGCAAACACGGCGCGAAAAGCGCGCTGGCGGGCCGACAGGCATCTATCCGGCCTATATCATGCGTAACATTCCGACCTATGATGTGCTTTCCGAAGAAAACCTCGTAAAAATTGAAAAGACATCCGACCGGATATTAGCCGAGATTGGTATTGAGTTCCGCGATGATCCTATCGTGCTGGAACACTGGAAACGGGCCGGGGCCAAGATTGCCGGCAATCTGGTAAAGTTCGAGCCGGGACTTATCCACGATGTGCTGAAATCCGCGCCGCGCCAGTTCACGCAGCACGCTCGAAATCCGGCGAAGTCGGTCGAAATTGGCGGCAAAAGCGTGGTGTTCGCGCCCGCTTATGGCTCGCCGTTTGTGATGGATTTGGACAGGGGCCGCCGCTACGGCACGATTGATGATTTTCAGAATTTCATAAAACTGGCGCAATCCTCGCCAGCGCTGCACCATTCGGGCGGCACGATATGTGAGCCAACCGATGTGCCCGTCAACAAGCGCCACTTGGACATGGTTTATAGCCACATCAAATATTCCGACCGTGCCTTTATGGGCAGCGTGACAGCAGAAAGCCGCGCGGAAGAGTCCATCGAGATGGCTAGAATATTGTTCGGCAAGGAATTCACCGACCAAAATTGTGTGATCTTAGGCAACGTCAATGTTAACTCGCCGCTGGTCTGGGACGCCACCATGACCACGTCGCTGCGGGCCTATGCGCGGAGCAATCAAGCGGCGGTGATTGTGCCGTTCATCCTTGGCGGCGCGATGGGGCCGGTGACAAGCGCAGGCGCAATCGCACAGGCCCATGCCGAAACCATGGCGGGCTGTGCACTGACGCAACTGGAGCGCAAAGGCGCACCGGTAATCTATGGTAACTTCTTATCATCCATGTCGTTGCGCTCAGGATCGCCAACATTCGGCACACCCGAACCGGCGATTGGCTCGATGGTGATCGGGCAGTTGGCAAGGCGTCTTGGCCTGCCGCTGCGCTGCGCAGGCAACTTCACGACGTCGAAATTGCCGGATGCGCAGGCGATGAACGAAGGCACGATGTCGATGTTATCAGCGGTTCATTGTGGCGCGAATTTCATTTTGCATTCGGCAGGCTTTTTGGATGGTCTGCTCTCCATGTCATACGAAAAATTCGTGATGGACGCCGACTTCTGCGGTGCACTGCATTCCTATCTCAAGGGGGTGGTGGTGGACGATAATCAGCTCGCCATGTCCGCCTTCCAAGAGGTCGGGCCGGGCAGCCATTTCTTCGGCAGCCAGCACACGCTGCAAAATTATGAGACCGCGTTTTGGGATTCAAATCTTTCTGACAACGAGCCGTATGAAAAGTGGGAGGCCGCTGGCAGTCACGATGCAGCCTTCAACGCCAACAAGCGCTGGAAGCGCATGCTGGATGAATATGTCGCTCCTGATTTAGATGAGGCCAAGGACGAGGAGCTGCAAGAATTTATGGCAAAAACTAAAGGCGCTATGCAAGATGCTTGGTATTGAACTAGCGCCCGCGATAGGGCGGCACGCCTTGCTCGGGCAGCCATGCGCCTTCGGGCGGAGCGCCGGTTTGCCAGAAAACATCAATAGGAATGCCGCCGCGCGGATACCAATAGGCACCGATGCGCAGCCAGAGCGGCTTGGTGATATCCACAATGCGCCGGGCGATCATCACGCTGCATTCTTCATGAAACGCACCATGGTTGCGAAACGAAGTGAGGAACAGCTTCAGCGACTTGGATTCTACCAACAGGCTGTCCGGCGCGTAATCAATGACAATGTGTGCGAAATCCGGCTGTCCGGTCATGGGGCAGAGCGAGGTAAATTCCGGACAAGTGAAGCGCACAATGGCGGGCGCACCGCCGGTTTGCATATAGGGCACGGCCTCCAGTACTGCCGTCTCCGGCGATTGCGGCTGGTCAGTTTTCACGCCGAGTTGAGTGAGGTTAGAGACATCGGTCATTTTCATAGTCCTCGATTTACGCGGTTTGTCGCGTCGGCAATAAAGGCGTTTTCATCTCACTTAAGGCAAAAAGAAAAACGCCAGTGCAATCAGCAAATAAACGCCCAGCAGCATTGCGCCTTCGAGCCAGTTGGTTTCGCCATCGCGGGTGACGCTGGCGGTAATGAGAGTCGCTCCCATCAGCCCTGCCAGTTCAAGCGGGCGGTGCACTACGAGGTCCATCGGTTTGCCGATAAGGTACGATATGATGACCAATAGCGGCGCGACGAGCAGCGCTATTTGGATAGTCGCGCCGAGGGCGATTTGGATGGCCAGGTCGAGCTTGTTCTTGATGGCAAAAACGCTGGCTGCATGTTCCGCCGCGTTCCCGATGATGGGAATGATGATGAGGCCTGCAAATACTTCCGTGAACCCGACACTGGCACTGAAGCCCTCCAGCGAACTCACTAAAATTTCAGAAAGCCACGCAACAGTAAGAGTTGCCAGTGAGAGGGTGATAATCCCACGGCTGACAGGCCATACCGTCTCGTGGTGCCCGCCATCGCTGGACGAGAGCAAATCCTTATGGGTGAACAGGCTGAAAATAATGTTGCAAGCGTACAGCGCCATTAAAACAAAGCTTGCGGCCAGCGAAAAGTTTTCATCGCTAATCAGCGTTTTCTCCGGCGAAACGCCAGCGACGCGCTCACTGGCGTCAAACACAGCAGGGATTAAAAACGCGATCATCACGATGAGCAACAGGCTGGAAAGCGTTCCTGCAGCGACTTTGTTGAAGGTCTGTTTTTTATATTTCAACCCGCCAAGGAACAACGCCAGACCAAGAACCAGCAAGAGATTGGCAATCATTGAGCCGGTGATCGAAGCCTTCACGACGTCAATTTTTCCAGCCTGCAAAGCGAAGAAAGCAATAATCAATTCGGTTGCATTGCCAAACGTGGCGTTGAGCAGCCCGCCGCCGGTGGGGCCGGTTTTAACGGCTAAATTTTCAGTCGCCTCACCCATTGCCGCTGCAACGGGGATGATCGAAATTGCCGCGCAAATGAAAATAGCTGTGTCGCCAGCGTGGACAAAATACTCCAACACCAACGTGATGGGGATGAAAATAAGCAGCCATTTTAACATTGTGAATCGCTCCGGAAAGATTGCAAACTTGTTAGGCAATCGGCACAGGAATCGCAATGCTCACGCCAATCCACATTTTTTGTCAAAGGCCTAGTCATGTCCAACGATCCACTGCTCCAGCCATTCCAACTCAAACATCTCACGCTGCGCAATCGCATCATGACGACCAGTCATGAACCGGCCTATCCCGAAGACGGGATGCCGAAGGACCGCTATCGCGCCTATCATGTTGAGCGGGCCAAGGCAGGCATTGCCATGACCATGACGGCGGGTTCTGCGGCGGTGTCGAAGGATAGTCCGCCGGTATTTAACAACATTCTTGTCTATAAAGATGAAGTTGTGAAGTGGATGAAGCAGCTCACCGACGAGTGTCATGACCATGGCGCGGCGGTAATGATCCAGCTTACACATTTAGGCCGCCGCACGCGCTGGGATAAGGGCGACTGGCTGCCGACAGTTTCGCCCTCGCACAAGCGCGAGGCGGCACACCGTGCCTTTCCAAAACTCATCGAAGATTGGGATATGGACCGCATTAAGCGTGATTTCGCCGATGGTGCCGAGCGCATGAAGACGGCGGGCGTGGATGGTATCGAGTTTGAATGCTATGGTCATTTGATAGACCAGTTCTGGTCGCCCTTGACCAATATTTTGCCAGCCCCTTATGGCGGCACTCTTGAAAACCGGATGCGGTTTTTCTTTGAAATGCTGGATGCGGTGCGTGAGCGGGTGGGACCGGATTTTATCATTGGGGCACGCTTTACGGCTGACGAGGATTTGGAAGGCGGCACGACTAAAGATGATGGATCGCAAATCGCCAGCTTGCTAAAAGCCAGCGGCAAGATTGATTTTTTGAACGTCGTCAAGGGCCACATTGATACGGACCCGGGACTGACAGACCTTATTCCGATTCAAGGCATGGCGTCAGCGCCGCATCTGGATTTGGCCGGTGAAATCCGCAAGGCCAACAATTTTCCGACTTTCCACGCTGCGCGCATTCCTGATGTGGCCACCGCGCGTTTTGCCATTGCGTCGGGCAAAATCGACATGGTGGGCATGACCCGCGCCCATATGACTGACCCGCACTTGGTGCGCAAACTCATCGAAGGGCGCGAGCATGACATCCGCCCTTGCGTCGGTGCAAACTATTGCCTCGACCGGATTTACCAAGGCGGCGCGGCCTATTGCATCCACAATCCCGCCACGGGCCGCGAGGCCGAAGGTATGCCGCACGATATTCCTGTCGCGGGCGTCAAGCGCAAGATTGTGATCGTCGGGGCAGGACCGGCAGGCATGGAGGCGGCACGGGTAGCGGCCGAACGCGGGCACGAAGTGAAAGTATTTGAGGCGGCCGACAAGGCAGGCGGCCAAATCCTCCTCACGGCACAATCCAAACGCCGCGCAGAAATGATTGGCATCATCGACTGGCGCATGGAGCAATGTTTGGCCAAAGGCGTAACGTTCCAGTTTAACAGCTGGGCGGAAGCGGATATGATTGAGGCCGAAAAACCGGATGTGGTTGTTATCGCCACCGGCGGCCATCCGCACACAGAAATTTTGAAATCCGGCAACGATCTCGTGGTGTCGTCGTGGGATATCATCTCTGGCGATGTAAAGCCAGGCAACAATGTTTTGATCTACGACGACGCGGGCGACCACGCAGCCCTGCAAGCCGCCGAAGTGATAGCCAAGAGCGGCGCGAAGGTGGAAATCATGACACCGGACCGCTCGTTTGCGCCCGAAGTGATGGCCATGAATCTTGTGCCATACATGCGCAGCTTGCAAAAGCTGAATACGGTTTTCACCGTGACCTATTCGCTGGAAAGCGTTGAGCGCCATGGCAATGTTTTGAAAGCCGGCGTCGGCAGCGATTACGGCGGGGTACATCAAGAACGGATAGTCGACCAAGTGGTGGTGAACCACGGCACGATACCGCTTGATGATTTGTATTTTGAACTGAAGCCAAAATCATCGAATTTGGGCACGGTAGATTATGAAGCATTTATCGGCGGCAAGCCGCAGACTGTGAATTCAAATCCAAGCGGAGCATTTCAGTTATTCCGCATCGGCGATGCTGTGGAAGCGAGGAATACTCACGCCGCAATTTATGATGCGCTGCGGCTGGTTAAGGATTTGTGAGCGGTCTTGCTAGATGGCGCAAAGACTGCTTTTATCTATTGAGATGCAGAAATTGTTGCATTGCACAATTTCTAGTAAAATACAATCGATTTATGTTGCAGTGCACCATAAATCGCGATATGGCGAATTCAGAGAATACACTCATGCCTCAAGGACAAACCCCATGGCCGTCGATAAAACCGTAACATCAACCGTATCTGAAGAAAAAATCCGCGAAATTGCTCATCAATTATGGGTGGACGCCGGTACGCCGGAAGGCCAAGCCGAGTCACATTGGTTCCATGCTTTGGAGATGGCGTCCGCCAAAGGCAAAAACACTGCCGCAAAGACTATAGTCAAGGTCGCATCAAAGCCATTGGTAGAAAAAAAGCCCGCTAAAGTTGCGGCTGAGAAGTCGAAATAATTGTCCGATCAAAAATAATAAACATTTGAGTGCGTGCTGGTCCTGCGCTTTTTGTTGCTCATGTTCTGCTGATGGCACAAGATTATCTATCCTCAAGCGGATTCGTACCTGCCATGTCCCCTACCCGCCATATGCGCGTTTTCAATCCGCATCAAAACAATTGTGCGTTTTATGATGGTCGTATTGCAGGTCATAAGTTTTGCCCTGAACCGAACCGGATTGACCAGTGTGCACTTGCGCCCGGGATCACTTCTTATGCAGTGGTTAGTGGCAACGAAGCACTAAAGCCCGTTCAAGCGTTTTGACGCCGCTGATTGAAGTCATTTGCCTGCCATCTCGTCGAAATTAACAGGTTCAGAGCCTAATGTCCTGCAAACTCGACGAGCGTACGAACCTGCACACCCATCGCCTCCAGTTTTTTGCGCCCGCCAAGGTCAGGTAGATCAATCACGAAACAGGCAGCCACAATCTCAGCGCCGATCTGGCGTAGCAGCTTTACCGCGCCTTCGGCGGTGCCACCCGTAGCGATAAGATCATCCACCAGAATGACCTTCTCACCCGGTTTTACAGCATCAATGTGGATCTCCATTTCATCAACGCCATATTCCAAACTATAGGCAATGCGCACAGTCTCATGCGGCAGTTTGCCCTTTTTGCGGATGGGCACAAAGCCCGCTGACAGCTGATGCGCCATAGCGCCGCCCAGAATAAAGCCGCGCGCTTCGATGCCTGCAATCTGATCCACCTTGGTGCCGGCATAAGGCTGAACCAATTCATCAACGGCACGGCGGAACGCACGGGCATTGCCCAGTAGCGTTGTGATGTCACGAAATAGGATGCCGGGCTTCGGGTAATCTGGAATGGTGCGTATGGCGTTGATAAGCGTTTGCTCGAGTGTGGACTGCATAATGGATTCCCGGATTTTCTCATGTACATTATCCGAACAGGGTTCGTTTCAAAGCGAAAATGTCGCGGTAAAGTAAATCATGATAAGAACAGGGCCATAGTGGGGTCTTAAGTATTAATACATGACCCCATGACACCTATCTACAATAATAGAAGGGGGGGGGTATATGGGGTCGATTATAAAAATATAAGTCACAAAGAGACCCCATGGAAAACAAAATTGAAATTTCAGATGTTGCCGTTTGGTTCAAGCATCTCCATCACCCGGAATTGGTACACCGGCTGAAGGCATTACGTCAGCAAGGAGAAATTTCGCTACAAATAGATGAGGTGGTTGGACGGTGGCAACGCATGAAAACCGGTAAAGATGGACGCGAGGTCTATGGCATACGCCCTGTCAGTGCGATGAAATCTGTTTGGAATGAATGGTTCAAAATGCGCAAAGGTGAAGATGTTGAGATCAAAGAAGTGATCCTGGCAGATGACTATTTGGCCGCCGCAGCACCGCTGTTTTCCGAATGGCTGAGTGATGAGGATGAGGATGAGGATGAGGAGGCGTTCCGTGATTTGTAAGCGGTATGAAACCATCGTCATTCCGTTTCCATTCCCGGATTTGCCAATACTCAAGCGCCGCCCGATGGTTGTGTTATCCGGATTACAGTTTAACAAGATAAACGGCTCCACTTTGGTGGCAATGATAACTAAGGCAAAAAAACCGGCTGGCCAAGCGACATCATGCTTGGTGACTTTAGTAGTGCCGGCCTTCGGGTTCAATGCCTTGTGCGCTGGAGGCTGACAACCATCCCGAATAAACTGATCGTTCGCAAACTGGGTGCGTTAGGTAGCCTTGACCGGCTGCAATTCGAGCGTGAATTTGCAAATATCATAATGTAATTTTCAAAGAAAAAGGGCGGCGTTGCCGCCGCCCGTAAATTAGGTGCAACTGAATAAGTCTCAGTGCGGCATGTCCGCCCAAACCTTGCGCTTAGTTAGATAAACCAGAGCGCCGAACAGTGCCAAGAAAATCATAACCGAAAAGCCGGTCTGCTTGCGTGCTTCCAGATGTGGCTCAGCGGCCCACATCATGAATGCGGCAACATCATGCGAATATTGGTCCACCGTCGCAGGCGATTCATCATCATACGTTACCTGACCATCGCTCAAAGGCTTGGGCATGGACAGCGAGCGTGCAGACATGAAGTGGGGGTTGTAATATGTGCCTTTTGGAATTTCCATACCGGCGGGTGGTGTCTTGTCATAGTTCGTAAGCAAGCCATAAATGTAGTCAGGGCCACCCTCGGCATACTGCGTGAAAATGTCGATCACATAAAGCGGGAAGCCGCGCTCTGTGCCACGCGCCTTGGCAAGAAGCGAGAAATCTGGCGGTGCAGCACCATTATTGGCAGCAGCGGCTGCTTCGGTATTGGCATACGGTGACGGAAAATTGTCTGACAGGGTTGCCTTGCGGGTGTACATTTCGCCAGCCGCGTTAGGGCCGTCCTGCACTTCATATTCGGCCGCAAACGCCTTCACTTGGCCATCGCTATAACCCAAATCTTCCAAGTTACGGAAGGCTACGCGCTTCATAGAATGGCAAGCAGAACAAACTTCCTTATAGACTTTCAGTCCCCGTTGCAGCTGAGCAGTGTCAAACTTTCCGAAAGGTCCGGCAAAGCTCCATGATTGCTCAGTCGGCTTTTCAATCGGGAAATGTGTTGGTTCGGCCGGATTGTGTACCTCTTCGGCCAACACAAAACCGGTGCTTATTGTCAACGCCAAGGCTGCACCGGTGAGGATTTTTTTCATCATCATAACTCTTTTCATCACGCTGGCAGCGCCGTCATATTATGCTTTTTAAGCACAGCTTCTGTGATCGAATTTGGCAGACGTTTTGGCGTTTCAATAAGACCAAGCACCGGCAAAACTATCAGGAAAAATGAAAAATAGAAAACTGTGCCGATGAGCGACATCAGTGGATATATGCCTTCCGCAGGGCGCGAGCCGAGCCAGCCCAGCATCACAGCATTGATGACAAACAGCCAATAAAACAGCTTGTACCACGGACGGTAAACTGCGGAACGTACCTTTGATGTATCCAGCCATGGAAGGATGAACAACATCACGATCGAGCCAAACATTGCCAGAACGCCACCGAGCTTGGAGTCGATTGGCCCGATGTTGAAGGTGATAGCCCGTAAGATGGCGTAGAACGGCAGGAAGTACCATTCCGGCACGATGTGCGCAGGTGTCTTCAAAGCATTCGCTTCGATATAATTGTCCGGATGGCCCAAGAAGTTAGGCATGTAGAACACGAAATATAGGTAAACAGCTAAAAACACGATCAGCGCGAATGCATCTTTCACTGTAGCATAGGGCGTGAAGGCAACAGTGTCAGTTTTTGATTTCACTTCAATGCCCGTCGGATTGGTTTGACCGGACACGTGCAACGCCCAAACGTGCAGAATAACCACACCGGCGATCATGAATGGCAGCAAATAATGCAGCGAGAAGAAGCGGTTCAGCGTCGGATTATCCACCGCAAAGCCACCCAGCAACAGCTGCTGCACCCACTCACCGACAATCGGGAAAGCGGTGAAGAAGTTGGTGATAACGGTAGCGCCCCAGAAGGACATTTGGCCCCACGGAAGCACATAACCCATGAACGCGGTTGCCATCATCAAAAGGAAAATCACACAGCCCAAAATCCACAAGAGTTCGCGTGGCTCTTTGTAAGAGCCGTAATACATGCCACGGAAAATATGAATATAAACGGCAACAAAGAAGAATGAAGCGCCGTTGGAATGGAGATAGCGTAGCAGCCAGCCGTGGTTCACATCGCGCACGATGGTTTCTACCGAGCCGAATGCTTCATTGGTAGACGACGCATAATGCATCGCCAAAACCACGCCGGTGACAATCTGGATAACCAGCATGATCGCCAAAATACCGCCGAAGGCATAGGCATAATTCAAATTACGCGGCACAGGATAAGACACGAACGAGTCGTGCATTAATCGTGGCAGTGGCAAGCGGGCGTCGAACCATTTTCCCATGCCGCTCTTGGGTGTGTAGGTAGAAGTTCCTGCACTCATTTGTTTAACTCCCCACGGCAATCAGCCGATCTTAACAACCGTATCGGACAAAAATTTGTAATTAGGCACCGCCAAGTTTTCCGGCGCCGGACCTTTGCGAATGCGCCCTGCAGTATCATAAACCGAACCATGGCAAGGGCAAAACCAGCCGTTATATTCGCCGGACTGGCCAAGCGGAATACAGCCCAAGTGCGTGCAAGAACCGATCATAACGATCCAGTTTTCTTTGCCTTCGCCAGCCGAACGGTTGATGTCTGCCGCATCAGTTTCGCCAGTGGCATTCACATTGCGCGACTTTGGATCTTTGAGATCGGACAATGTTACAGCTTTGGCTTCTTCAACTTCTTTATCCGTGCGATTGCGGATAAAAATCGGCTTGCCGCGCCATTTTGCGACCAATGACATGCCCTTATCAAGGCTGGAAACATCCACCTCGATGGAAGAAAGCGCCAAAGTAGACGCATCGGGTCGCATTTGGTCTATAAACGGCCAGACTGCGGAAACGCCACCAACGGCGGCAGCCATACCAGTGGCGACAAGAAGCATGTCGCGGCGGGTTGGTTCTGGTGTTTCGTGTGCGCTCAAGAGGACTTTTCCTTGTCACATTTTATTTATTTGCCGGAAAGAAACGAACATTTAAGTATAGCAAGCCGCACTCAAAAGCCAGAATTCACCGGATTTCGATTAACGCTCTAACTGTCGGCGCTTATGTTTGCAAGTCCGCCCGCCGCCACAATGGCACTATGTCGCGGGAAATTCACGGCTTTTGTGAACGCAAACTACCCGACGGCCTCAAGTCCAAGAAACCCGCCGGATTGCCGCTGCCAAAGCCCAGCATAAATGCCACCTTTGACAATCAATTCACTATGACTGCCATCTTCCACGATCTTGCCTCTATCCAGCACAATTAATCTGTCCAGCGCGGCAATAGTCGAGAGGCGGTGAGCAATAGCGATAACTGTTTTGCCTTGCATAAGCAGGAACAGGTTTTCCTGAATCGCCTGTTCAACCTCGCTATCCAGCGCCGAAGTTGCCTCATCCAATATCAGTATCGGCGCGTCTTTGAGCATTACGCGGGCGATGGCCACACGCTGGCGCTGGCCACCGGAGAGCTTCACGCCGCGCTCGCCGACATGAGCATCATATGCCTTGCGGTCCTTCGGATCACTCAGCGCCTGAATGAACTCATCCGCCTCCGCCCGCCGCGCCGCTTCAATCATCTGCGCCTCACTGGCTTCGGGTCGACCATAAAGGATATTGTCACGCACCGAGCGGTGCAAAAGCGATGTGTCTTGCGTCACCATACCGATATGCCCGCGCAGCGAATCCTGACCCGCCTTGGCAATGTCCTGCCCGTCGATAGTAATCGCGCCGCCTTCAACATCGTAAAACCGCAGCAGTAAATTTACCAACGTGGATTTGCCGGCACCGGAACGCCCGACCAATCCGATTTTCTCACCCGCCTTGATGCTCAAATTCAATTCATCAAACAGCCCGCCATCTTTGCCATAGTGAAATTTTACATGGTCAAAATGTACAGCCCCATGATTGACAATCAGCGGTTTAGCGCCCGCAATATCTGAAACCAAAACAGTCTTTGCCACCGTTTCCATCGAATTCTGGATAGTCCCGAAATTGCGCAAAAGGCTGTTCAGCTGGGTCATCGTGCGGCCAAGCAACATGTTGAGCCGCAGCACAAGTCCGAGCGCCAGCGCAATGCCACCGGTAGAGATTTGGTTATTGAGCCAGAGATCAACCGACACGATGGCAATAGCGGAAATCATCACACCGCTGGTCATACCGAGCGAAATACGGATGCCCGAAAGCCCTCGCGTGAACGGCGTCATGGCATGGATAAAGTTGTCCATACCTGCGCGGATATAATCATCGTCGCGCATTTGCGAGCCAAATAATTTCAGCGTTTGGATATTGGCATAACTATCCACCAGCCGGCCTTGCACTACCGAATTAGCCTCGGCGGCTTCCTTGGCGGACTTGCGCACTTTAGGCAGATAGTGTTGAGCTAAAGAGCCGAACACCATTAGCCAGCCGACAACAATCAGCGCCAAGCGCCAATCGAGACTGCCCACCAGCGCAATTGTCGAGAAGGCATAGACAATCGAAAACCAGATGACCTGCAACAGCGAGACCATAAAGTCGCCCGTCGCCTGCCCCGCCTGCCAGACTTTTGAGGCCACGCGACCGGCAAAATCATTTTGAAAAAATGTCACGCTTTGCCGCGCCACCCTTTGGTGTGATTGCCAGCGCACCATGTTAAAAAAGCCCGGTACAATCGCCTGCTCTTCCACCAGCGCGGCCAGCGCCGTGATGAGTGTGCGGGCAACAGTGATGGTCACAAGCATCAATACCAGCTCAGTGCCGTGGCTTTGCATCAGTCCGGCCCAGCCCTCTGCGCGGTCAAAGCCACCCAGCAAATCCACCAGCCGCCCGACAAACCAAAACAGTGCCGCCTCAATCAGCGCCACCAGCCCGCCGAGCACCAGCATGGCCAAAAACGCCAGTTTGGCTTGGCGTACAAAAAACGACATGAAGGCAAATGTCGTGTGCGGAATTGTGCCGGCCGGCACACCTTGGAACGGGTCAATCCAGCTTTCAAACAGACTATATATGCGGTTCATGGGTCTATCGTTTCTAAACTGGCTTATTCAAATATGGCGCTTGAAATTTTGAAGGCAATGTGTAATTTATACACACAATGGGATTTCTCTTGCGAACCCAAAACGGCTTACGGAAAAACCACAAGATATTGTAAAACGCCTTATCGCGGACTGGATTGTGCGCAAGGGTAAAGGTGATAATGTCAATTTTACGAAGGCAGGCTCCCGCTTTGTTGTGACCGTCGATACGCGGTTTCAAGAAATTCCAATTGGAACACTTCGTTCAATACACCGGTCTGCCGGATGGGTTTGGTGGATAACGGCAATCATCGTTTCACTCGTTCATGGCACCAAGGGCGCATATGGCATTTCATTTCCGGATTTTCCAGGCTGCATCAGCGGCGGGAAATCCATTTCGGAAGCGCTCTCCCGCGCACCGCAGGTATTGGCCTGTCATATCGAGGCCATGCTGGATAAAGGCTTTGACTTGCCGGAAGTTCGCGAATTTGATGCAATCCGGCAAGACAAAACTTACGCCGAAAATTTTGCTGATGCAGCACTTGTAGCAGCCGTCGAGGTTGAATTGCCGGGCAAGACCAGCCGCCTCAACATCTCGATGGATGAACGGCTGGTAGCACGCATCGATAAGCGGGCGCGGGAATTAGGCGAAAGCCGCTCCGGATTTTTGTCCGCAGCAGCCAAAGTAAGGTTGGCTGGAGTATAGTCTATTCCGCCGCTTCCAGCCCTAAGAACCCGCCGGACTGGCGCTCCCACAGGTTGGCATAAATACCGCCCTTGGCGATGAGTTGAACGTGGCTGCCATCTTCGACAATCTTGCCCTTATCCAGCACAATCAGCCGGTCCAGCGCCGCAATGGTCGATAAACGGTGGGCAATGGCAATCACGGTCTTGCCTTCCATCAGGCGGAACAGATTTTCTTGGATTGCCTGTTCAACTTCACTATCCAGTGCTGATGTCGCCTCGTCCATGATCAAAATCGGCGCGTCCTTCAGCATCACACGGGCGATGGCCACGCGCTGGCGCTGGCCGCCGGAAAGCTTCACGCCGCGCTCGCCCACGTGGGCATCATAGCCGGTGCGGCCCTTGGGGTCTTCAAGGCTGGCAATAAACTCCTGCGCCTCGGCCCGCTTGGCAGATTCCACCATGTCCGTCTCGCTGGCATCGGGCCGGCCATAAAGAATATTATCCCGAACGGAGCGATGCAGCAGCGAGGTATCCTGCGTAATCATACCGATGTGCGCACGCAAACTATCTTGGCTGACTGCCGCAATGTTCTGCCCGTCAATAGTTATGCTACCGCCCTCAAGATCATAAAACCGCAACAGCAAATTCACCAAAGTGGACTTGCCCGCGCCGGAACGTCCGACAAGACCAATCTTTTCGCCCGTCTTAATTTTAAGGTTAAGCTTTTCAATAATGCCGCTCTCCTTGCCGTAGTGAAACGTCATATCATTGAAAGCGATAGCACCTTTCGGTACAGTAAGCTCCGGCGCATTTGGCACATCCTGCACCAAGCGTGGCGCGGAAATTGATGTGATGCCATCTTCCACAGTGCCTATGTTTTCAAAAAGCGCGGACACTTCCCACATAATCCACTGGCTCATGCCATGCAGACGCAACACCAGCGAAACCGGCACAGCAACCGCGCCAATCGTAATTGCGTTAGCCAGCCAAAGCTGAACACCCAGCGCACCAATGGAAAACAGCAGCAGACAATTGATGACATAAAGCACAAAGTGAAACAGCGTGACATAGCGCATCTGGTGATGCACAGTGCCCAAAAATTCCGCCATGCCTTCTCGGGCATAGGCTTCCTCGCGCTTGGAATGTGAGAACAGTTTCACAGTCGCAATGTTTGTGTAGCTGTCAACAATCCGCCCTGTCATTGTCGAGCGGGCGTCGGCCTGTTTGGCCCCAACTTGCCGCAATTTTGGAATGAAATAGCGCAACAAAAATACGTATAGCAAAAGCCAAATAATCATCGGCACGGTAAAGCGCCAATCCAGCGTCGCCATCAAAATCAGTACACCGATGAAATAGACGATAACATAGTTGAGAACATCCAGCACCTTCATCACGCATTCGCGCACCGCCAGCGCCGTTTGCATCATCTTGGTGGCGACGCGGCCGGCAAACTCATCCTGATAAAAGCTCATGGACTGATTGAGCAAATAGCGATGCACCAGCCAGCGTATCCGCATCGGGTAATTGCCCAAAAGTGTTTGGTGCATAAACAGCGAATGCAGCAGCGAAACGCCCGGCAGTGCCACCAGCACCACCAGCGAAATCCACGTCAAACGCCAGCCTTCGTTTGACAAAAACGTCTCACGCGATTGCGAAGAAAGCCAATCCACCACATTACCCAAGAAGCCGAACAGCGTGACTTCGATAATCGCAATCAGCGATGTCAGCACCGCCATGGCCGCAATTGCAGGCCATGCACCGCGCGTGTAGAACATGCAAAACGCCAGCAGCGTTTTCGGCGGTTCTGTTGGCTCTGCCACTGGAAACGCATCAAGTTGGTTTTCAAACCATGAGAACATTATCGTATTTCCAAATTTATGCCCGCGACTAAATATGACTTTCGTTGGGGAAACGCATTATTCAGTGAAAGGACCGGAGCAATAGCGCAAACCATGACCCAAAAGCCCTTCACGACAACAAAAACAATGATGTATATACGCCTCGGTTGGCGCGATTCAATCATATCAGGAGGAACATCGGGAAAATCCCGTTTAAGAAATTTAATGACCATGAAGATAGTCTTTCGAACAATTGAGAATATCAATTGCGGTTCAAACTTTCTGGCTAGGGGAAGTGAAAGCCGGAACGGAACCGCGTCAAATGCAGCGAATATAAATCGCGTTCCAGAGGCTACAGGTCGGGAAATAAATCATGTTGCGCCTCCTTGTCCGTTCGAAGTTAAAACTTTCAAATAGTTAGCCCAATCATTTCAAATTGAAAAGCGCTTCCAAAGTCTGCCCACGCATTGCTTTTCATTTGTTGCGCATTTGCAACGGCGATTGTATCCACTACTGCCATGACACTATGCATCGCGCTTTACCAACCGGATATTCCCGGTAACACCGGCACAATCATCCGCACTGCGGCCTGTTTGGGCCTTACCGTGCACATCATCGAACCCGCCGGATTTGATTTGAGCGACCGCGCCCTGAAACGATCCGGCATGGATTATGTTGAGCAGGCGGCGCTCACCAGACATCTAAATTGGGAAGCCTTCGATGCGTGGCGAAAAGCAGAAAAGCGTCGCCTCGTGTTGGCTTCCACTAAGGCAGCAACGTCCTACACAAAGTTCGAGTTTCAACAAAACGACATATTGCTGTTTGGCCGCGAGTCATCCGGTGTGCCGGAATCCATCCATAACAGTGCCAATGAGCGCATCATTGTGCCGATGCTGCAGGGCCGTCGCTCGCTCAATCTTGCGGTATCTGTCGGCATGATCGCTGGCGAAGCGCTGCGGCAGATGGCAATCTTTCAACAGACAGCTACTCTTTACTAAACAACCGCTTCAGCATCGCTGCCATTGGGCCTGTCCCGGGCAGCTTTGGCGCTTCCTTGGGCCTTGCGGCACGGATTTCACTTTGTGCTTTTGGTTTTGCGGGTTTGTTGGATGGCTCGTCATTTTTGCCTTGCAGCATCGCAACACGGTTGGCAAAGGCATTTTCATCCGGTGACAAAAGCATCGGCGCAGCTTCGCTTAGCGCGTCCATCAGCGGGTCAACCCAGTCCTTGTCAGTCTTGTGAAAGTCGCCCAGCACATGGCTGTGTACCTGCTCTTTTGAGCCCGGATGGCCGATGCCGAGGCGCACGCGGCGGTAATCTTTGCCGCAATGCCCGTCGATTGACTTAATGCCATTATGCCCGCCGGAGCCGCCACCGGTTTTGACGCGCACCTTGCCGGGCACAAGGTCCAGTTCGTCGTAAATCACGACAATATCTTTGAGATCAAGCTTGTAAAACTGCATGGCGGCGGCAACGGCGCGGCCACTGTCATTCATAAAGGTGAGCGGTTTGAGCACCAGCACCTTCTGGCCATCCAACGTGCCTTCGGAAACTTCGCCCGAAAACTTCTTGACCCACGGTCCAAAATTATGACGGCGGACTATTGCGTCCGCCGCCATAAAACCGATATTATGTCTGTTGCGGGCATATTTCAGGCCGGGATTTCCAAGTCCGGTTATTACCAGCATGGTCCTGACCTTTTACGGATTATGCCTTTGCAGCCGCTTCAACACCGCCGGCTGGCGCTGCGATTGCGGCAAGCGTCAAGTCGCGATCAATAACCGATGTAACGCCTTCAGGCAGCTTGATGGACGAGATGTGCAGAGAGTGGCCGATTTCAATGCCGGTCAAATCGCCGGTGATGAAGTCAGGGATCGCATCAACAGGGCATGACAATTCAACATCATGAGCCACGATGTTAAGCACGCCACCCTTTTTTATGCCGGGCGAGAGTTCATGATTGATGAAGTGCACAGGAATATTGACGTTTACGCGGGCATTTGCCGAAACGCGCAAGAAATCAACGTGCATAGGGAAATCCTTGACCGGATCCAACTGATAATCCTTTGGCAGCACGCGTATTTTTTCGTCGCCAACGACAATCGTCGCCACAGTCTTCAGAAAACCGCCGCCGTGGATCTTGTAGTAGATTTCCTTGTAATCAAGGGAAATAGAGATTGGCGTCTGCTTGTCACCGTAGATGACCGCTGGCACCCTGCCGCTACGACGTGTTGCACGGGCGGACCCCTTACCGGCCTGTGTACGTGTCTGCGCAGTGAGCTCGTAAGATTTGCTCATAATGAGACCTTTCAGTGTTACTGGAGTGGTTTGGCATCTATTCAGACATTCAAACCGGACGTGAAAACACACCCATCCGCGCTGCCTCCAAGGGTGTCTGCACGGACGTGGGCGCTATAAAGCAAGCTGGAGGCGCTGGCAAGGGCGGGTTTAGATCGGGTCGTGTTCAAACAGAACCAGAATTTGCCCCAAGACCCGGGGGCCAGACCTGTTAATTTTGACGAAATGGCAGGCGAATGGCGAAAATATGCAAAGAAAACAGTGCAGATTGAAGCCAGTCGCCTGCCATTTCATCAAAATTAACAGGTCCATACCCTAAGCTAATTCTGGTATTTTTGGATCCATTTGAAAACGATAAGTTTTAGTCCACGCTATAATGCAGATGTCCCGTCCACCATGCGGCTTCGCTGGTGAAGCGGATGAGGAACAGGCTGATGCCGGCTGTAATTCCAAAGCCCATGGCGACGTTTATCTTTGAGCGACGGGCATCATCGGGCGGCCTTGCCGCGTTCAGCTGATTGCGCAAGCCGGCCGGCCCCAGCACCGAGCACGCATCTGCCAGCATGGAAAGAAAAGTTGCCGTTTGCCCCGGATATTGGTTGGCAGTAACTAACATGCGCCAGAGATGGCTAAAAATGAGATGAACGAAAACAAGAAGAAATAAATCCAACGTTTGGTTATTGTGGCGGTTTGGTCGGCCATAATCATGTCCACCGTTTTGTCGCAGTCTCATGTTGCGGTCTCGTATGGCATAAAATGTGAGTTGAGTCTGCGGTTTCAATGGCCTCAAATACCCTCCCCTTGCGCCTTGCAACGCCCCGGCATTGAAGGCAGATTGTTTGCGTGCCCTGCTTGGAGATTTGATCATAATACGCATTGCATCCGTTTTATTCATATCAGCAGTAACTGTTTGTGCCCCCGCGTTTGGTGCCGGTTTTGACTGTACCAAGGCGAAGGCCCCGGTGGAGACGGCAATTTGTGGAGATGCAAAGCTTTCGCAGCTCGATAGCGATTTGGACCGCTATTACACCTTAGCTATTGAGGCATTAAAAGACGGTGCTTCGTGCCTCAAGTCCGATGAACGTAACTGGGTGAAAACGGAGCGCGATAAATGCGGGGCGAAAGTGGATTGCCTGACGACCAGCTATCTTGGACGCTTATCCACGCTCGATGGATTACAGCAGGGTGCAAGCGCGATTGAGTACATCGAACTTCCTGCAGCGCCGTCGCTTATCGCTGCCATTCCGCCGGAAAAAGAACCGGCGACTGGCTATTCAAAAAAGACACTGGAAATGCGCGGGCAGCTTATTCATGAAACCAGTGATCAGAACAATATGGGCTATGCGGTGAAGCCCGCCAAAGGTGCGGCACGGGCGTTTGTATTTGATATGAGCATCGGCAACAGTGCCACTCATCAGATTGTGGCCGATGCAATTGAGCAGGAACCAACATCCCGCTTTATGGTGCGCGGGACAGCGGCGGACAATGGCGGGTTCGCCGATGACAAGTGCCGGTTTGTTTATCGCTTAACGGCGAATTAGACCTATTCGTTCACGTGGCAATATTTGGCTTCTTCTTGATATTGTATCTGTGCCACGCGTTTTTTTTCCCAATTGGTTAGCTTGGGATGACTGGTATAGCAGTCAGAATTGTCGAATGTGCTCATTCCAAGATGGGTTTTGAAGCAAAATCCGTGGCTGTCGTAAATTTGGTTGCGCTCATACCAGAGGTCATAGCAACTGGTCGCATAGGCGGGCGCGGCGCTGAGAGTGAAGCTCAACGCGGTAATGGCAGTGGCAATATACAGGCGCATAATCAGTCCTCCAAGTGTTAGCTTACCGATTTACCACGCCCTATCGGGCATGGCATGGCGGCGTCAATAATACATACTTTGAAAAATGCCACATCACCCGAATGAGGTATGAAACACAAAAAACGGGCGGAATTGCTTCCGCCCGGGGAGGGGTTCTGGAGATAGATTCGCCCGCGTTTACGCCGCGAATTGGTTCATCGTGTTGTGTGCACCGCCAGCTTTGAGCGCTGATTCACCGGCAAAGTACTCCTTATGGTCATCACCCATATCGGAGCCGGACATGTTTTGATGCTTGACACAGGCGATGCCTTGGCGGATTTCCGCGCGTTGGACATTTTTGACGTACCCGAGCATGGCTTGATCGCCGAAATATTCCTTTGCCAGGTTATCCGTGGATAACGCTGCCGTATGGTAGGTCGGCAGCGTGATGAGGTGGTGGAAAATACCGGCACGCGCTGCGGCATCGCGCTGAAAGGTGCGAATGCGCTCATCGGCCTCGATGCCGATTGGCGTTGCGTCATAATCGACGCTCATCAGCTTGGCGCGGTCATAGGCGGAAACATCTTTGCCTTCTGCCTGCATGGCGTCAAACACCTGCTGGCGGAAATTCAATGTCCAGTTAAACGACGGAGAGTTGTTATATACCAGCTTGGCGTTGGGAACGACCTTGCGGATGGCATCGACCATGCCGGCGATTTGGGAAATGTGAGGCTTTTCAGTTTCAATCCACAAAAGGTCTGCGCCGTTTTGCAAGCTCGTGATGCAATCGAGCACACAGCGTTCTTCGCCCGTGCCTGAGCGGAACTGGTAGAGGTTTGAGGGCAGGCGTTTCGGGCGCAACATCTTGCCGTCGCGCTTGATGACGACATCAGAGGATTGCAGCTGATCGGCGGTGATTTCTTCGCAATCCAAGAATGAATTGTATTGGTCACCAAGGTCGCCCGCCTCTTTGGAGAAGGCAAGCTGCTGCGTGAGACCAGCGCCGAGACTGTCGGTGCGGGTGACGATAATGCCGTGTTCCACGCCCATTTCGAGAAACGCATAGCGACAGGCGCGCACCTTCGCGAGGAACACTTCATGCGGCACGGTGACTTTGCCATCTTGATGACCGCACTGCTTTTCGTCGGACACTTGGTTTTCGATTTGAAGGGCGCAGGCACCCGCTTCGATCATTTTTTTGGCGAGCAAATAAGTGGCCTCGGCGTTGCCGAAACCGGCGTCGATATCGGCAATGATTGGCACGATGTGGGTTTCGTAGGTGTCAATCTTGTGCTGGAGTTCCTTGGCCTTGACCTCATTGCCTGCGGCGCGGGCGGCATCGAGATCGCGGAACAGGATGTTGAGCTCACGCGCATCGGCTTGGCGCAGGAACGTGTAAAGCTCTTCAATCAACGCCGGAACAGAGGTCTTTTCGTGCATGGACTGGTCCGGAAGCGGGCCGAATTCAGAGCGCAAAGCGGCGATCATCCAGCCGGAGAGGTAGAGGTAGCGGCCCTTGGTGGTGCCGAAATGCTTCTTGATGGAGATCATCTTCTGCTGGCCGATAAACCCGTGCCAGCAGCCGAGCGACTGGGTGTAATTGGCCGGATTGGCGTCAAAGGCCGCCATGTCCTTGCGCATGATCGCAGCGGTGTATTTGGCGATGTCCAGCCCCGTTTTGAATTTGTTCTGCGCCCGCATACGGGCCACAGCTTCGGGGTCAATGCCGCTCCATGTGCCGTTGTAGCCTTTAATAAGGTCAGTGGTTTTTTGAATGTCTGTGGAGTAAGTCGAATCATTCTTAAAAGACATTTGGCAGCATTCCTGTAAATCTATGTCACTTCGCAGATGCGAACTGGTATGCATTGAAACCTGTCACAAATTGCAGGAAATGCATTGTGAATTCGTTGATTTGGTGAGTTATTTCGTGTTTCTTTGTTGCGGTGCGTCAAAGACGCGATGTAAAATTGTAAAAAATTTACAAAATAATTCTCACCGGTCTACATCATTCAGCGCGGCGGATTGCCGTAAATTCCGACCCTGCTTGCCTTAGCGTGATCGCCCTCGCCACCATATGGTCCGGTCGGATTGGCCCGCGCCCAGCCATTTTGCACCAGCCATCCGGCCGGATCTTCACCTGCCAACAAGCATTCAGCGCTAATCGCGGTATCAATCAGACCGTCCGGCAAGTCACAGTTTAACGTACGCGAGCGCAAAAATGCCCGGAAAGCCGTTCGTGCAACCATTCCGCACGGCCAAACCTCTCCTGAGGGCGCGGTGCAAATGTCGTCAGCCGCCAAAGTATCCAGCCCCTCCAAGGTAATTGAAAAGGTTCCAACTTGGACGATGCCTGCCGCGCTTGCAAAACCATTGCCCACAGGCCGCCAGCGCTTGGGTAAATCTTTTGCAGCAGTTGGCGGCGGCGGCGTTGGAGCTGCCATGGCGCTTAGTGGTGCGCGTGGTTCAACCCTTTGTAACTTAACCGTTTTAGTGGCTGAAACATCATTTTGGATTGCAGGCTTGGCATTATCACCTGGAGCACCGGTCGCCGATAAAGAATCGGCGCATTGCTCCAAGTCATTGTTTTGTCGCATCGTTTTAACGTAAAACCGCAAACACTTTTGCGAACGATGCCCTACGGTTAGATCTTCGGACGTGGCAGACGCAAATTGCGCTCTGTTAAGCGCTTCGTGCGCAGTATCATGAGGCGCTTTCGCCTTACTCAGAGCGACCACCAGTCCGCAGCCTACAAGTGCCAGCAACACCCGCAGCACAAAGCGACCAAGCCTTTGACTTATTGGCTGGCCCATATGATTCGCGCGATCCACTCAACTTCGGCAGGCTTAAACTGGCGGTCTTCATGTTCCGGATTTAATGACTTTAATTCAATTACATCAGCAGATTTGCGTTTCAAAATCTTGGCCATAACCTCGCCGCCACGGGTGCGCACCACGACTCTATCGCCCTTACGGACAGTGGCGTTCTGCGAAACCACAACCGTATCACCATCGCGGTACAGCGGCATCATTGACTGGCCGGAAATTTTCAACGCGAAGATGCCCTCCGCGCCACCTGCCGGCATTTCCACACGGTCCCAACCTTCGCCGACAGGGAAGCCGGCATCATCAAAATAACCGCCTGCGCCGGCCTGCGCAAAACCAAGCAATGGCGCAGAAAGCTGCGCATAAGCCTTAGTTTCCGGTGCACGGGGAATGAATGGGTTGATCAATGCCATAAACTCATGAAGCGATGCGCCGGTCGCCTCCATAATCTTTGCTAATGATTCAGTGGACGGCCAGCGCGGGCGACCATCAACACTGGTACGCTTGGATTTATTAAACGAAGTGGGATCAAGGCCCGCCTTCCTTGCAAGGCCAGACGCGGACATGCCATAGCGCACGGCTAATGCGTCAATCGCGCTCCACACACTATCATGCTTCAACATCAGACATACTCTTGGCGCGACCACTCTTCGGCGATACACAGAAATTATTCCTATCTGTTCATGGCGTGAATGTCCAGCCTGATAGAACAGAGCATGTCTTTTTCATTCGGAACCGAAAATTTGCGCCAAGAACCGGACAAATTCCGATGGTTTCAGATTCATTTGATCACGATACACAATAAACGAAAGCGCCGGTAGTTAAGCGGCGCTGTCATTATCTTGTAACTTAAAGGTAAAAGTCTATTCGTCAGTATCAGTATCGTTTCCGGTAACCGGTCCCAATGTTACCAAATCGCGCACATTTTTTTGCACTGCAACGGAGGCAAAAAGACTTACGATGAAAGCCATGGCAAAGAAGCCTTTTTCACTAAGCAAGAGCTGCGCATTCCATAGGCCGACTGCCAGGAGAATGATGGATGCGCCAACTGCCACCCAGCACATACCGTAATACATATCAGTCACCGACTGGCCCTCAATTCGGTCACGCACTGTTTTTTGCAGCGAAATGGTCGCAAAAAGCCCGAAAAGCAGCACTGTGAAATAATAACCGCGCTCGTTAAGCAGCATATTAGAATTCCAAAGACCGAGGATAAACGCCAGAATGCCGATAATTAACACTGCCCATGATGCGCCGACAAACGCATTGGTTGGGCGTAGTTGTTGGTTCATATTTAGTCTCCCGCTTGATTGCTGGCTTAAGCCTACAATCTAAAGGTTTATAGCAAGTGTGTAACTTTGACAAAAGTTAGAATGAAAAGACTTTTCTTTTATTTTGTTGACTACCACACCAGCCTGAAGTCCGCACTGAAGGCAATAAAATTACGTTATGCAATAGCTTCACTTATGTACCGGGATTTTACAGTTAAAATTGGATATCGCTATTTTCTGTGGGTCTAGACTACTTTGAAGCCATAAAATATGGTTTTACATTAACATGTCCAATGGCTTAAGCGATTTTTATGTTAGAAAAATAATCAGATGCTTTTC
>JAYVRA010000037.1:0-29675 GCA_043776635.1 Phyllobacteriaceae bacterium | reverse complement strand
TCATCCACTTCATCGAGAACCACAATCACAGCGAAGCCAAACCCTTCACATGGCGCGCAAACCCAGACGAAATCATCGCTGCCAGAAATCGGGGGTTCCAAATGTTGGAATCAATCCACTAAGTTGATCGGCCAGCCTTGGAATATAGAGGCGCGGCGAATTGACGTCGCGGCTTACAGAAACTGACTATTCATTGCCCATTCATTTAAAAAGTTATATTTGAAACTATGCTATTTTGGTTTGCCTGCGCATTGTTGACATTTGCCGCCTCACTTGCGGTGGTTTACCCGTTTTTGCGAACGGGGGCAGAGGTGCATAATGACCAGTCCAGTGATCTGGCAATTTACAAAGATCAACTGCGCGAAATTGACGATGACGAAAAGCGTAACCTCATTTCTTCAAATGATGCCACAAGCGCCCGCACGGAAGTATCGCGCCGCATTTTGAAACTAGAGCCATCCAAAGTATCTATCGTGTCCCGCAAATCATCCCGCTACGTGGTGATAGCGGCTGCGCTGTTGTTGCCCGTTCTAACTTGGAGCCTCTACAGCTACACCGGCTCACCGCTGGTTCCTGATCAACCAATATTGGCGCGTCTTGCTGTTCCAGCAAATAAGGCTTCGGTTGAAATTCTGGTTGCTCAAGCGGAAAAGCATCTTGCCGAGCAACCCTCCGACGGGCGCGGCTGGGCAGTGATTGCGCCGATTTATCTGAAATTTGGCCGTTATGATAAAGCCCTTGAGGCATTCCAAAAACTCAACGTATTGTCGGGGCCAAAGTCCCGATTTGAGGTGGGTATCGGCGAGGCGCTTGCGGGTTTGAACCAAGGCAAGATCGGTCCAGATTCCAACGCAGCATTTGAGCGTGCTTTAAAACTGGATCCCAACGATCCGCAGCCCAAAATCTTTTTAGCAACCGGCCTTGCTCAAGACGGAAAATTTAGCGAAGCCAAAACTGCGTTTGAGGCTATTTTGGCAAATGCGCCAGCAGATGCGCCATGGCGACCCATCGTTAACGGCTCGCTGGACCAACTTGCGAAAGTGATGAACAGTAATCTGAAAGGGCCGACACAAGACGATGTGAGCAATGCCGCTGGCATGTCCGGTGAAGACCGCAACACAATGATTGAAGGCATGGTTGCCAAACTTGACGCCGATCTTGCGATAAACCCCGACAATAGCGAAGGCTGGAAGCGGTTGATTAAATCCTACACAGTGCTGGGAAAACCCGACAAGGCAACGGATGCCTTTACCAAAGCTAAAGCAGCCATGAAAGATAATAGTGCGGCACTTGGCGAATTGCAGCAGATGGCGACCGGGTTGGGGCTTGCGAAATAATGACACGCAAGCACAAGCGATTGCTGACAATTGGCAGTGGCCTTGCGGTGCTGGCGTGCGCGGCAGGGCTGGTGCTTTTTGCGCTGCGCCAACAAATCATATTTTTCCGCACACCGGCGGATTTGGTGGAAATGCATATTGCGCCGGGCACCCGCATTCGCCTTGGGGGCTTGGTCGAAAAAGGCAGCATTGAGCGCAATGGAGCCACTAAAGTTAAGTTCACAGTGACCGATACAGTCAAGACGCTTCCCGTTACCTACGAAGGGCTTTTGCCCGACTTATTCCGCGAAGGGCAAGGCGTGATTGCCGAAGGCTCTGTCGGGCCGGATGGCGTTTTTGTCGCCGATACAATTTTGGCGAAACATGATGAAAATTATATGCCCAAGGACGTTGCCGATAGTCTAAAAACTAAAGGCGTTTGGAAGGGACAGGACAAGTGAGGAGCGGTCGAACCCAATGATAGTTGAACTTGGTCACTTCGCGTTGGTTCTAGCGCTGTCGCTATCACTTGTGCAGGCAATTGTCCCGTTTTACGGCTCACAGGTCGGTGATGCACGGCTGATGTCAGTGGCAAACAGTGTATCTGCCTTCACTTTTTTGGCCGTCGCCGGATCATTTGCGGCTCTAACATGGGCCTACGTTACGTCCGATTTTTCTGTCGCCAACGTTTTCGAAAATTCGCATACTCTCAAACCGCTTATCTATAAAATATCCGGCGTATGGGGCAACCACGAAGGTTCGATGCTATTGTGGGTGCTGATATTATCGCTGTTCAGTGCACTGGTTGCCGTGTTCGGTCGCAATTTGCCAGCGAGCCTCAAGGCCAATGTTTTATCGGTGCAGGGGCTGATTTCGTCGGCGTTTTTGTTGTTTATTCTTGTTACGTCAAATCCATTTCTGCGCCTCGATAATCCTCCCGCCGAAGGTCAAGACTTGAATCCGGTGCTGCAAGATATCGGCTTGGCCATCCACCCCCCGATGCTTTATGTAGGCTACGTCGGCTTTTCCGTGGCATTTTCTTTTGCGATGGCCGCTCTCATTGATGGTCGTGTCGATGCTGCGTGGGCGCGGTGGGTCCGGCCTTGGACATTGATGGCGTGGATGTTTCTCACCGCCGGCATCGCCATGGGTTCCTACTGGGCATACTATGAACTGGGCTGGGGGGGCTGGTGGTTTTGGGACCCGGTCGAAAATGCGTCGTTCATGCCGTGGCTCTCCGGCACAGCGTTGCTGCATTCGGCAATCGTCATGGAAAAGCGCGGCGCGTTAAAAATCTGGACGATCTTACTGGCGATCATCACCTTTTCATTCTCGCTGCTCGGCACATTCCTCGTGCGCTCCGGCGTATTGACATCGGTGCACAGCTTTGCGTCTGACCCGAGCCGTGGCCTATTCATCCTCACCATTCTTTGCATTTTCGTCGGCGGTGCTTTCACGCTGTTTGCGCTGCGGGCAGGGCGCATCGAGCAGGGCGGCCTGTTCCACCCTATCTCGCGCGAAGGTGCACTGGTATTCAATAATTTGTTTCTAACAACTGCCGCCGCATCGGTGCTGATCGGGACACTTTATCCATTGCTTTTGGAGGCATTGACGGGCGCAAAAATCTCTGTTGGTGCGCCGTTCTTCAATCTCACGTTCGGCCCGCTGATGATACCGCTGGTACTCGCCATACCTTTCGGGCCGCTGATGGCGTGGAAGCGTGGCGATATCGCAGGTGTCGCGCAGCGTCTCTATTTCGCATTTGGCATTGCAATACTCGTCGCGCTCGCCGTTCTCTATTTCAAAACGGGGGCGCCGGTTTTGGCGGCCCTCGGTTTCGGATTAGCCGCATGGACCATCATTGGCAGCCTGACAGATTTGGCGGGCAAAGCAGGACTTGGCAATGTGTCGGTCCCTGTTGCGTTTGCCCGCCTTGGTGGTTTGCCACGCTCAGTATTTGGCACGGCGTCCGGCCATTTTGGAATTGGCGTAACGACACTCGGCATCGTCGCCGTTTCAACATTTGGCACTGAAAATATCGTCTCAATGAAGCCTGGAGATAGTATTGAAGTCTCTGGCTATCACTTGAACTATGTTAACATGACTGACGAAGACAGCGCGGATTACGCCGAAGAATTCGGCAACTTCATCCTGACTGATGCAACCGGTGCATCGCTTTCGCCCATCGCCTCATCCAAGCGGTTTTACAAAGCACGCAAAATGCCGACCACTGAGGCTGGCATTTACACACGACACTTAAGCCAAGTGTATGTTTCGCTGGGCGACAAAGGTACAGACGGTTCTGTTGTTGTCCGCGTCTGGTGGAAACCTCTTGTGACGTTAATTTGGTTCGGAGCCATTTTCATGGCGCTTGGCGCATTGATCTCACTATCTGACAGGCGCCTGCGCGTGGGCGCACCAAAAGCTTCAGCACGTAAGGCTAGTCAAGAGGCACGGGCATGACAAATTGGTGGCCCAAACAAGCATTGCTGGCCGTGATATTGCTGCTGGGTATGAATGCCCCCTCGCTTGCCGTTAATCCCAATGAAGTGTTGGCTGACCCCGCACTGGAATCCCGCGCCCGTACCATCTCCTCTGAACTGCGGTGTCTTGTGTGCCAAAACCAATCAATTGATAATTCTGATGCCGACCTTGCCAAAGACTTGCGCTTGCTGGTGCGTGAACATCTGAAAGCTGGCGAGTCTGACACCCAAATTTACGACTTTCTTGTTGCCCGCTATGGCGAATTTGTTTTGTTAAAACCGCGCTTTCAGGAACGCACATTTGTACTGTGGCTGACACCCGCGTTTTTGCTTGTCTCAGGCGTGGTGGTATTATTTTTTAAATATAGAAAAACCAATATTTACAATGCGTTACCTGAATTATCGGACTCTGAAAAAGAGCGTCTTTTCAAATTGGTTTCGGAAAAATAGCGGCAGCTTCAAGGCGAACATTACAAAGATTTCATGTGGCGGAAATGGTCCGGTAACTTTCGATAATCTAATGATCTCACCAAGGCAGCGTAAATGCCGGTCATTGAAAAAGGATTTTAGTCCATGAACTCCGATCGTTCCCCAAATTCACTACGCGGCAATAAATCTGTTATTGCCCTTCTTGCCGGCGCGGCCTTTGTCACCACAATTGGCCTTACTGGTTTTGGCGCAACGTCCCACGCTCTTGCCGAAGCCGTCAAAGTTGAAGCACCGGCCCAGCAGGGCTTTGCAGACGTTGTTGAGAAAGTGTCTCCGGCAGTTGTTAGCGTTCGCGTAAAGGGTAATCTTCAGCCCGTCTCTGATGATATGGGCCAAAACCCGCAAGGCGACAACGGTCAGGGGGGTCAAGGATTTGACCAACTGCCTGATAACAGCCCGCTCAAGAAGTTTTTCAAGGAATTCGGCGGTCCGGATGGAAATGGGAATGGCCCAAAGGGCCACATGCAGCGCCAGCCGCGCCAGATGAGCCAAGGCTCCGGCTTCTTCATTACTGAAGATGGCTTCCTCGTGACAAACAACCATGTGGTAGATGATGGCGCGGAGTTTCTTGTTGTCATGAACGATGGCACAGAACTGAACGCCAAACTCATTGGCAAAGACAAGCGCACTGATTTGGCCGTGCTTAAAGTCGACGCTAAAGATCGTAAGTTTACTTATGTTGACTTCGCAGCTGACAAATCCACCCGTGTCGGGGATTGGGTCGTCGCAGTCGGCAACCCTTTCGGTCTTGGCGGCACAGTGACTGCCGGCATTGTGTCCGCACTGGGACGCGACATTGGTGCCGGCCCGTACGATGATTTTATCCAAATTGATGCAGCTGTAAACCACGGCAATTCCGGCGGACCGACATTTAACCAAAGCGGCCAGGTTGTTGGCGTCAACACCGCGATTTTTTCACCATCCGGCGGCAATGTGGGCATCGCATTTGACATCCCCGCGTCCACTGCAAAGGTCGTTGTCAATGATCTCATGCGTGGTGGGTCCATCAAGCGAGGCTGGCTCGGCGTTCAAATCCAACCAGTTGGTGCGGATATTGCTGAATCACTTGGTTTGAAGAGTGATAAGGGCGCGTTGGTAAACGATGTGCAGCCAAACAGCCCGGCGCTAAAAGCGGGCGTGAAAACCGGCGATGTCATTTTGAGCGTTGGCGGCAATTTAATTGACGGTCCAAAAGATTTGGCGCGCAAGGTTGCGGGAATTGCCCCGGGCACATCAGAAGAAATGCTGGTGTGGCGCAATGGAGCGGAAACCAAGCTCAGCGTTTCTATTGAAAAGCTGACTGACGCAACACCGGCAAATTCTGAAGTTCCCGCTGCCGCGCCGGACGCACCTCAGGACTTAACAAACTTTGGCATCAAAGTGACGCCGAACGAAAAGGGTCCGGGCGTTGTGGTGATGAATGTTGATCCCGACAGCGTGGCAGCCGAACGCGGCCTTGCCGCCGGTGATATCATCATCGGCGTTAATGATGCCACGGTTGCCTCTGCTGATGAGTTCACTAAGGCAGTTGCATCCGCAGCTGCGAAGGGTCGCAAATCAGTTTTGGTCCAAATACAAGGTGAAAAAGGCACACGCTTCATGCCGCTTCCGGTAGCAAAAGGCTAAATATTTACCGGCCCCCGACACCACCCCCGTCGGCAAAAGGTAAACCAAGGCAGCGGGTGCCCATACGCCCGCTGCCGTTTTCGTTTTTCACGCGGGTTTCAAAACGCAGAAATATTTCCCATAGTGTCATAATGAAGATTCTTGTAATCGAAGACGACCGCGACAGCGCACAATATCTTGCCAAAGCTTTGAGCGAGACAGGGCATTCTGTTGACTTGGCAGCCGATGGCGAGACTGGCTTTGCGCTGGCGGACAGTGGTACTTATGATGTTCTCGTCGTTGACCGCATGTTGCCGCGCCGCGATGGACTTTCAGTGGTCGCCGCTCTCCGCGCAAAAGGTCATCGTACTCCCGTATTGATTCTGTCTGCACTCGGCGAAGTCGATGATCGAGTGACAGGTTTGCGGGCTGGCGGCGATGATTACCTCACCAAACCCTATGCGTTTTCAGAACTGCTTGCCCGCGTGGAAGTGCTACAGCGCCGTGTTTCCACCGGCGATGTTGAGACCACTTATCGTGTCGGCGATTTGGAACTGGACCGCATGTCACACCTAGCAAAACGGGGCGGGCAGGAGATAACGCTGCAACCCCGCGAATTCCGTCTGCTTGAGTATCTTATGCGCCATGCCGGACAGGTGGTCACGCGCACCATGCTACTCGAAAACGTTTGGGAATATCATTTTGACCCGCAGACTAACGTGATTGACGTGCATGTCTCACGGCTGCGTTCCAAAATTGAAAAAGGTTTCGGTGTGCCGCTTCTCCATACCGTGCGCGGTGCGGGGTATATGTTGAAAGTGCCAGGAAAAGCCTGATGGGCCGACTGCGCGCAATTTTTTCAACAACAGCGGCGCGGCTTTCCGCGTTATATCTTGTTTTGTTTGCAGTGTGCGCATTGGCACTGGTTGCCTACATGACAGGTGAATCGGCGCGATTTCTTGTCAATCAAACGCAAAGCACTGTGAATGATGAGATTACTGAGCTTGCTCAGATTTACTCCCGTGCCGGGCTGCCGGGATTGGTCCGTGCTATTGACCGGCGCTCCCGTGCTCCAGGCGCAAATTTATATTTGATCGCAGATAGCACAGGTCGCGTTTTAGCTGGCAATGTCGGTGAAATTGACGGTGCAATTCTTTCGCACGAAGGCTGGACCAAAGAGCCATTCTACTATCAGCGCTACTCTGAAGACAGTTTGGATAATCCGAAAGGTAATAGTGCGGAGCGTTTTCATCATGCATTGGCCCACGTGTTCATTCTTCCCAATCAAATGCGCATTTTGGTCGGGCGTGACTTGGGTGAGCCGGAGCGATTTAAAAAAATCGTACAACGCGCATTGTCTCTAGCTTTGGCTATGATGGGAATTGGTGCGCTGCTGATATGGTATTTCGTCGGGCGACATGCGCTGCGTCGCATTGATGGCGTTTCTACTGCCAGTCGCCGCATTATGAGCGGGGATTTGACCGGACGGCTTCCTGTAACCGGTTCTGGCGATGAATTTGACCGCTTGGCGGACAATCTCAACCAAATGCTGGGCCGGATTTCGAACCTTAACGATGGTTTGAAGCAGGTTTCGGACAATATCGCACATGATTTGAAAACACCGCTTACGCGCCTGCGAAATCGTGCGGATGCCGCGCTTTCCACCAAGCAAACGACCAAGGAATACCGTGCGGCGCTGGAGGACATGATCGGGCAATCTGACCAGCTTATCCGCACTTTCAATGCCATATTGATGATTTCTCGGTTGGAAGCGGGCTATTCCAGCGAGAGCGTCGCGGAAGTGGATTTATCAGCGATAACGGCAGATGTGGTCGAGCTTTATGAGCCGCTGGCGGAAGAGGTTGGTATCAAATTGACTGCTAGTATTGCTCCCGGGATTCAGATTTCCGGCAATCGCGAACTGCTCAGCCAGACGCTCTCAAACATCATCGACAACGCACTGAAATACGCTCGAAATGAACACGGAGATGCAACGGTGAGCGTACAGGTGGAGGACAGGTCGGGTACGCCGGTCGTTGAAATTTGTGACACCGGTCCGGGTGTTCCCGAGGCTGACCGCGAGCGAGTCACTGAACGTTTCGTACGCCTTGAAAAGAGCCGCAGCGAGCCCGGTTCCGGTCTTGGACTTTCACTTGCCAAAGCGGTGATGAAACTTCACAAAGGTGAGATGCGGATTGAAGCGAACGAGCCGCAGGGTCTAAAAGTGTCGCTGCTGTTTCCAGAAGGTAGCGCAGCCGGAAAGTAGAAAGCGGCGCAATGAAAAACTGGTTTGAAGCTGAACCCGAAAATCTCCTCGCACTCGACACCATAGCGGCATGTGCACATCTGAAGGACTTGGGCCTTCGCGCCAAAGAGGAAAACTTGCCGCGCCTCGCGGACTTAGCAAAATCCAAAACGCAGCTTTCGACATTCCTCGGCGCGGTGTTTGATCTCTCGCCATTTTTGCGCAGCACGGCAATGGTCACGCCAATAATCCTCGACCACTTGTTCGACACCCCCGCTACCACGCGCATCCAAACAATTATTGAGGCTATGCCAGCGCTCGGACTGACCGAAGAAACAGAGCAGGGGCTTATGTCAACGCTGCGCCGCCAAAAATTAGAGGCGCATTTCTTGATAGCGCTTTGCGATTTGGCGGGCGTTCTTGGCGGTGAAAAAACGACATGGCTCGTGTCGCGCCTCGCGATAGCCGCCGTGCAAGCAACAATCCGCTTCTTGCTGCGCGATGCCGCGAGCAGTGACAAAATCACCCTGAAAAACCCCGGAATTCCGGAAGAGGGAAGTGGCTGGATCATTCTCGCCATGGGCAAGCTTGGCGCTTATGAGTTGAACTATTCTTCCGATATTGATCTCATAGTGTTGTTTGACCCCCATGCCGGCGTCCTTAAAGACCCATATGAGGGCATCGAAACCTTCACGCGCCTAACACGCCGTTTGGTGCGCATTTTGCAAGATCGCACGGCAGACGGTTATGTGTTTCGCACGGACTTGCGCTTGCGTCCGGACCCGGGTTCCACTCCGCTCGCAATACCGGTCGATACGGCAATGCTCTATTACGAGGGGCGCGGCCAAAATTGGGAACGTGCAGCGCTTATTAAGGCGTTGCCGGTCGCGGGGGACATTCCCGCAGGAATGGCGTTCCTGAAAGAACTTTCCCCGTTCATTTGGCGCAAATATCTGGATTATGCCGCCATTGCGGATGTCCATTCCATCAAGCGGCAAATCCACGCCCATAAGGGGCATGGCGAAATTGCCGTGCATGGCCACAATGTGAAACTTGGGCGCGGGGGCATCCGCGAAATTGAGTTTTTTGTGCAAACACAACAGCTGATCGCCGGTGGCCGCGAGCCGGAACTGCGCGACCGCCAGACAGTGCCGATGCTGGCAAAACTAGCAGGCAAGGGTTGGATTTCCAACAGCGCCCGCGATGCGCTGGCCCGCGAATATTGGTTTCTGCGCGATATTGAACATCGCATTCAAATGGTCGCTGATGAGCAAACGCATGATTTGCCAAGCGATGAACGCGAACTTTTGCGCATTGCGCTAATGGCTGGCTTTGAGACAGTTGATGAGTTTTCCAAGCGCCTTCGCTCATCTTTTCAAGTCGTCGAAAGCCACTATGCTGCTCTATTTGAAACTGCGCCACAGCTTTCTGCAGGCATCGGAAATCTGGTTTTCACCGGCGATAATGATGATCCAGGAACAATCGAAACGCTAACCAACCTTGGCTTCGTGCGGCCCGGCGATATGTGCCGTATCATCCGCACTTGGCACTTCGGGCGCTACAAGGCCACGCAATCTTCGGAGGCCCGCGAGCGCCTCACGGAACTCACGCCCGCTCTGCTCAAAGCCTTCGGTGCAACCGGAGCACCGGATGACACCCTGGTCAAATTCGATGAGTTTTTGCAAGGACTACCATCCGGCATTCAACTATTCTCGCTGTTGCAAACCAATCCGGCACTGCTCGGTCTATTGGTCAAAATCATGGGCGCCGCACCGCGCCTGTCGCAGATTATCACGCGTAAACCACACGTTTTTGACGGTTTGTTGGATCCTGCAATTTACCGCGATGTGCCAACGCCTGCCTATTTATCGGCTCGTCTTGCAGCCTTCATGAGCGGTGATGCCGGATATGAGGAAAATCTCGACCGGCTGCGCATATTTGCCAATGAACAGAAATTTCTGATTGGCGTAAGAATGCTCACCAGAGCGCTAAAGCCTGTTGCTGCGGGCTTGGCACTTTCCAATCTTGCGGACTTGCTGCTGGCCCGCACTTTCGATCTGGTGCGGACTGAGTTTAAGCATCGCCACGGCATGGTAAAAGGTGGCGAGGTGGCGCTGCTTGGCCTTGGCAAACTGGGCAGCCGCGAGCTGACTGCCGGCTCCGATATTGACCTCATTTTGCTCTATGACCACCCCGACGACGCAGATGAATCCGACGGCGAAAAGCCCCTTGCACCCTCGCTTTACTATACGCGCCTGACCCAAAGACTGATTGCGGCGGTCTCCGCGCCAACCGCCGAAGGTGTTTTGTATGAGCTGGATTTGCGCCTGCGCCCGTCCGGCAACAAGGGTCCGGTGGCAACACGGCTCAACGCGTTTGAGCAATATCAAAAGCAAGAGGCGTGGACTTGGGAGCATATGGCGCTGACTCGCGCCCGCGTGGTCGTGGCAAATCCGGCGTTTCAAGCAAGCATCGAAACCATCATTACCTCAGCGCTCAACATGCCGCGCAAAGCGTCCAAAATCGATAAAGATGTCCTTGAAATGCGCGACTTGCTCGAAAAGGAAAAGCCGTCAAAAGGTGCATGGGATTTCAAGCAAATGCCCGGCGGCTTGATTGATTTGGAGTTCATCGCCCAGACCGCCGCTATGAGCGGGCGTGTAAACGGGCTGCATAATACTTCCACTCAGGATACACTTTGTTACATCCATTACAAAAGCTTAACTCGAAGCCAGCTTGAATTTCTGGTAGCTTCCCACCAACTGCTTAGCGAGTTGACGCAGATACTTCGTCTTTGCCTGACCCAAGATTTAAGCGAAGAAGCGCCAAGTGAAACGCTATTAGGCATAATGTGTGAAGCGGTGGATTTGCCGGATGTAACTTCGCTGCAAGCACATGTCAGAGATACGGTAAAAGAGGTTCGGATTATTTTCGATAGCCTTTTCCGTAAACCGCACAAAGGCAAATGATGGGCCATTGCTTTTGTGTTTCCCGCATCGGGGAGTGTCGATGCAACAAGGAACAAAGCAATGAATGATACAAATAAAATGACGCCGGAAAATGAAGCAACGCCGGAAAGCGTGACCGCAGAAACAGCAACGCCAGTTTCAACAAAGCGCTTCAGCAACAAGAGCATGATTGCTTTGGGCTTCTTGGCGCTCTCAACCGTACTTGGCGGCGCTGCCGTTGCGAAAAACCGCCACGGCGGCGGTATGGACCACGGCATGATGGGCGGCCCAATGATGAATATGGACACCATGGACGCTGACAAAAATGGCGATATTTCCTTTGAGGAATTCTCCAAGGCCGCCGGTGACCGTTTCATTCTTGCTGATACCAACAAGGACGGCAAAGTAACTGTCGAAGAAATGGCTGCCGCAATCGAAAAAATGCGCGCCGAAAACATGGCAAAGCGCATGATCGATAAATTCGATACGAATGGCGATGGCGCTCTGACACAGGAAGAAATTACCGTCGGTCAGAAAAAAATCTTCGCGCTGATGGACAAGAATAATGACGGCAAGGTCATCAAAGACGAGATGCCGCGCCAGGGCAAAAAAGGTCATCACGGCGATAAAGGCGGCGGAATGGGCGATGGCCCTGACGATACACAGTAATCAGTAAACTTCTAAAACCCGGAAGGCAGCTTCCGGTTTTTTTGCATCAACTCACGCCGCCTTTAATTCGTTGACTTTCAATTCACTCATTGGAATGCGCACCGAGACTATTGTACCAACACCTTCTCGCGAACGTATTTTTAACGCGCCACCATGAAGTTCTGCGAGCGAGCGCGAAATCGCAAGACCAAGACCGGAACCGGCATGACTTTTGGTCAATTGGTTTTGAACTTGTTCAAACGGATGACCGATTTTCGCCAGTGCCGCACGCGGAATGCCGCAGCCAGTATCCTCGATGGTGAGCGCCAATGCCCCGCCGGTCCGCTTCGCCCGCACGGTAATGCGCCCGCCATTGCCGGTAAACTTTGTAGCGTTCGACAAAAGGTTCAGCAGTATTTGCTTGATGGCCCGCCGGTCTGCATGAACGGCAATTTTCTCCTCGATACGCGTGATAACTTCAATATTTTTTGCGCTGGTGGATACGGCAATGACGCGCACAGCTTCTTTAATCAGCGGGCAAAGATCAACGGGTTCCGGGTCGAGCGAATAGCGTCCGGCCTCGATTTTAGACATATCCAAAATGTCGTTGATAACGCCCAGCAGATAGTTTCCACTTTGGTTAATATCGTTTGAATATTCTTCGTAGCGGTCTGAACCAAGCGGGCCGAACATGCCTGATTTCATAATGTCGGAGAACCCGATAATAGCGTTGAGAGGCGTGCGCAGCTCGTGGGACATGTTGGCGAGAAAGTCAGATTTTGCGATATTGGCCGCCTCAGCCCGCTCTTTTTCAACACTGTATTTTTCGCTAAGTTCCAAGGCTTCCTGTGTCCGTTCGCCCTCGGCCTTACGCGCCAAACTTAAGTCTTCAATAGTCGCCATCAAGCGGCGCTCGCCATCTTTGAGGCGTTCTTGGTGCTGCTTAATGAGTGTGATGTCATTGCCGATAGACACAAGGCCACCGTCTTTGGTTTTGCGCTCGTTGACCTGAAGCCAGCGGCCATCCGCGAGCAGCCGCTCAAATGTTTGCGCGCCTTCCTGACCGGAATCGTTTGCCATAAGTTTTTGTGTTATAAACGGACGCACTTGGTCGATTTCCGATTGCGTAGGATTATCCCGCAAGAACGCCTCGCTAGCGCCGGAAATTTCTTGGAATTTCGAATTACAAATAAGGAGCTTGCCAGTTGCGTCCCATAGAGCGAAGGATTCGGAAATATTTTCAATCGCGTTGCGCAGGCGGTCATCAGCCACTTCTACATTCTGCGCCATTTGGTGCTGCTCAGTTACGTCAACCGCAATGCCGATAAGGTGAATGTCATCTTTGGTCGGGTCCACAATTTGAGCGCGGGCACGCATAATCACCCAGTGACCCTTGGCATGACGCATACGGAACATGGTATCAATCTGCGAAATTTCTTTCGCCGTTACCCGCGTTGCCAACGAATAAAGATCGCCGTCTTCGGGGTGCATAATCTCTTCAACTTCGCCGAAGGACAGGATCGCATCGCGCGGCTCATAGCCCAACAACTCGTACATCGAGCGCGACCAATAAAGCCGCCCCCGCGCCATGTCCCAATCCCACAGTCCGCAGCGCCCGCGCGACAGGGCAAGATCAATTCGGGCATGGGTATCGCTATAAATCTTATCAGCATCTTTGGCCCGCGCCACTTGGCTGAAATATGCATAAAGAATGACCAATAGCAGGCCGGATGTAAGCACAAACAGCGTAACATTCATTGAAGCCGATTGTTTCCAATCCGCCAAAACCATATCCAAATCTTGCAAAACAACAGCGGACTTCCCACTATTGCCCAAGAACCGCAGCGCTACCAAATGTTCCCGTCCGGAGAACATAACACGCATGACACCGGCGCTTTCGCCGAACAGGAACAGCGGCTGCGCCTCACCGGCCATCTGGTCCAATTGCTTGCCCTGAAACGAGCTGTCAGGGCCACGGGTTTGCAGCACCTTGGATGTGCCGTCCAAAATCATCAAAGTCGTATGGTTGACGGTTACGCCAGAAATATCAGGAATTTCGAGAACGGCAGCGATATCGCCGCGTGTTAGATCATGGTTCGCCGCAAGCAGCGGTGTCAGCTTGGCTTCAAGAATTGCCGCAGTCAGACTTACATTATTCTCCGCCTGCGCCTGCAAGGCATCACGGGTTTCGAGCAGAGACAAAAAGCGGGCGACGGCAACAACGATCAGGAAAATAATTGTAAGGGCAGGGATGGTGCGGCGCAGCAGCGGCTCGGCAGCCAAGAGCTTTTGATACGCAGGTTCAGCAAGAAGCCGCGCTGGCCCGATAAGGCCTTCACTCTTGCGCTTACCCGCTTGTTTGCGGGCAAACAAATTTCCTGCTGGCGCGCGATGCACGTCCGCCTTACCCATAGTTGGGCTCCCCCGAGCTTTGATTAAACTGAAAACAACTTCGGCAAATCACACATCCGAATCAAGGCTAATGAATCATTAGTGATTCGCCATGTCCAGCCCTCTCGAATCAAATAATGATTCGGGATGAAATTATTTTGGATCCGTAACTTTCTCAACCGAGCGTTCGTTCAACAATATCCCGCACATCGGTTGAAAGGTTTGGCGCGGTCGCGATGCCGGCCAGCGCCTCCCGTGCCTTTTCTTTGCGGGATGGCTCAAGTGAGCGCCATGAGCGCATGGCGGTGAGCATCCGTGCAGCAGTCTGCGGATTGCCCTTGTCAACGCGCAAAACAATTTCCGCAAGGAACCGGTAGCCAGCGCCATCTGCGCGATGGAACCCTGTTGGATTAGTCGAGGCGAACGCACCCACCAATGAGCGCAACCGATTAGGGTTATCAAACGAGAAGCCCGTATGTGCCGTTAGGTTCCTGACGTTGGAGAGTGTCGCTTCACCCGGCGCAATCGCCTGCGCCCAGAACCATTTATCCATCACAAGGCCATCACGCCCAAAGCGCGCCTCAAAGGCGTTGAGTGCGAATTCAGTTTCCGCCGTGCCGCTAAAGCGCTGTGTCAGCAATAGCAAAGCGCCAAATCGGTCTGTCATGTTGGTAGCAGTTTTGTAGGCTTCTGACGCCAGATCCGGATTGCCTGAGTAAACCGACAAATAATCCGACAACACATTCTTCAAAGCCCGTTTGCCCGCCGGAGCCGCCGCCGGATCGAAGTCACCGCTGTCCGACATACTTTTCCAAACGGCAGTCAATGCAACATGGTTCCTCACGGCGATAGCTTTTACCAGCGCATTGCGGGCAACAAATATCGCGTCAGGATCTACATTGCGGCCAATCTCACGGGCGATGTCGCCTTCCAAAGGTAACGTCAGCGCCAGTGCGCGGAATGCCGGTTCGAGGCTTTCGTCACCGGCAATCTCGCCAAATACTTCTAGCAATTTTGTATCAAATGAAGGCATCCCACCGCCGCGCACGGCATTGGTTGCTTGGATCAACGCATCTGTCGCCACCATGTGCAGCGCCTGCCATCGCGAGTATAGATCGCTGTCATGGCGGGCCAAGAATATACGGTCTTCAAGCTTCTGCTCAAACGCCAACGTCACCGGAGCAGAAAAACCGCGCAGAAGAGACGGCACGGGGCGCTCAGAAATACCATTAAATACAATGCGTTGACGCTTTTTTCGAATGTGAATGAGGGAGCCGGACACGCCGGAGCCCTCAATGCTGGTCGCCTCAACCTGCTTACCATCCAAACCGATCAACCCGAACTCCACTGGAATATGCATGAGCTTCTTGCGGCTCTCGCCCGGCGTTGGCTTCATGGTCTGCTCAAAGTCCAGCGCGAACATCTTGGCCGCCTTGTTCCATTCCGCTGTCACCGTCAGGGTCGGTGTCCCTGCCTGATGATACCAAAGCGCAAATTGCGAGAGGTCTTTGCCCGACACGTCCTCAAAGCAGACGATGAAATCTTCAATGGTTACAGCTTGCCCGTCATGGCGGTCGAAATAAAGGTCCATACCTTGCCGGAATGCTTTGGCTCCCAGTATGGTGCGGATCATGCGCACCACTTCCGAGCCTTTTTCATAGACCGTTGATGTATAGAAATTGTTGATCTCTTTGTATTTGCGCGGACGCACCGGATGGGCCAGCGGCCCTTGGTCTTCGGGAAACTGATTGGCCTTGAGGCCCCTGACTTCGGCGATGCGCTTCACACCACGCGAGCGCATATCGGCCGAAAACTCATGATCGCGGAAAACTGTCAGCCCCTCTTTGAGGCAGAGCTGAAACCAGTCGCGGCAGGTAATGCGGTTGCCGGTCCAGTTATGGAAATATTCATGTGCGATGACCGCCTCAATGCCTGCATAATCGCTGTCTGTCGCCGTATCGGAATCTGCCAGAACGTATTTGTCGTTAAATACATTAAGCCCTTTGTTTTCCATAGCGCCCATGTTGAACGATGAGACAGCCACAATCATAAACAGGTCAAGATCATATTCCCGCCCGAACTTTTCCTCATCCCATTTCATCGAACGTTTCAGCGCATCCATCGAGTATGTCGCGCGGGATTCCTTGCCATGCCCGACATAAATTCGCAGCTCAACCTTACGGCCCGACATTGTGACAAAATGATCGGCGATGATGCCCAAATCACCAGCGACGAGCGCGAACAAATAACAAGGCTTGGGATGCGGGTCGTGCCACTCCGCAAAATGCCAGCCATTGTCAAGGTAGCCAGACGCCGTGTGATTTCCGTTTGAAAGCAAAAGAGGCGCTTCCGCCCGCTCAGCCTCAATCCGGACTGTGTAAACGGACAGCACATCGGGCCGGTCATGAAAATACATCATGCGGCGGAAGCCCTCGGCCTCGCACTGTGTGCAATAGATATTTTCCGCGCGATAAAGCCCCATCAGCGCCTTGTTGGCAGTCGGGTTGATCACAGTTTCTATGATGACTTCAAACGAAGCATCATGCGGTAAATCACGGATTGTAAGGCTGTTTGGCGTCGCCTCGAATGAGTGTTCAGAAACTGACATGCCGTTGATTGCCAGCGACACCAGCGTCAAACCATCGCCAACCAAAACCAGCGGCGTATCCGCAGACACTCCTGAACGACGCTCAATTTTCATCGTGCCTGTGACATGGGTCGCCGTTGCACCTAGCCGGAATAGCAGAAGCACTTCGCTGATCGCATGGTCAGTTGGCTTGTAGTCTCCAAGTCTGAATGTCGTGCCGGTATCGGTAAGCATGTAATTTCCACAAAGTATTTCGCTTTATACAGTGTCTATACCGATAAAGCCTCTTGAACAAACTGTGCATGTGTAACAATTTACAAACTTGAACAGGTCAACGAAAATCACCCGACTTTGTGTTTGCTTCACGGTAAATAGACCCCCCAATTAAGTGGTAGGATTAAAATGGCAGTCTCGGCGCCGAAATTTGGCATTGGTGCCTCTGTGCTTCGCATTGAGGACAAAGCCTTCATCACCGGCAAAAGCCGATACACAGACGACATTGTGGTCGAATCATTGTTGCAGGGCTTTGTGCTGCGCTCTCCAATCGCTAACGGCTCGTTCAAGATTACATCGACGGAAGCAGCAGAAAACGCGCCGGGCGTGCGCCTCTTGTTGACGGGCAAAGACCTTAAGCACCTCAAGCCGCTCGCCACATCATATCGTCCGGATAAGGACGACGGCTCGGAATTCATCAGCCGCGACATTCCAATCTTGTGCGAAAGCCATGTGCATTACTCCGGCGACGCCATCGCCTTCATTGTCGCCGAAACCTTGCGTCAAGCTGAAGACGCGGCGGAACTGATTGAAGTTGATTTTGATAGTGAAGATGCCATCGTGGACGGCAAGGATGCGTTTCAAGAGGGCGCGCTTCTGGTCTGGCCCGAGCTGGAAACCAACCTTGCGCATACTATGCGCCATGGTGATGCCGCCGCCACCGATGATGCCTTTAACCGCGCGGCAAAAGTCACCAAAATCGAATTTCATAATAACCGCCTCGTCTCCAACTACATGGAAACCCGCGCCGCAATTGCCGAGTGGCGGGCAGATGAAGACCGCTTTGTGCTGACCCTTGGCAGCCAGGGCGTCCACGGCATTCGCGCCAAACTGGCTGGAGATGTGTTCGGCATTCCGCTGGATAAAGTGCGGGTTATCACGCCAGATGTTGGCGGCGGTTTCGGCCCCAAAGCCTTCGCCTACCGCGAATATGCGCTGGTGATGGAGGCGGCAAAGCGGCTCGGGCAGCCGGTAAAATGGGTCGGCGGGCGTACCGAGCATTTCCTCACCGATGCTCATGGCCGTGATAATCACGCCGTCGGCGAAATGGCGATTGACGCTGACGGTTGCTTTCTAGCCATGCGGGTGAATCTAATTGCCAACATGGGCGCGTATCTATCTGAAAACGCAGTGTTTGTGCCGCTGCTCGGCTTGTATATGACCACAGGCCTTTACGACATCCCCAACATTTCCGTTACAATCAACAATGTCTATACCAACACCTGTCCGGTCGATGCCTATCGCGGTGCGGGAAGGCCCGAGGCGGCATTTTTGATCGAGCGCTTGGTAGATGAGTGCGCGCGCGATACAGGTTTGGCACCAGATGTCATCCGCGCCATTAATTTCATCCCGCCGGAAAGTTTCCCTTACGAAACAGCAGCCGGTCGCATCTATGATGTTGGTGAATTCAACGGCCACTTGGAACAAGCAAAAGCCGCCGCTGACTGGTCCACATTTGATACACGGCTATCCGCTTCCAAAGTAAGTGGCAAGTTGCGCGGTATCGGCCTTTCCACCTATGTCGAAATCTGCGCCTTCGATGGCGGTGAACCTGCGATTGTCTCGTTGCGCAAAGATGGCATCGTTGAACTGCGTATCGGAACGCAATCCAACGGGCAAGGCCATGTGACGGCTTATGCGCAATTCGTCTCGGATCACCTTAATCTGGACCTCGCTCAAATCGAAGTCCGGCAAGGCGACACAGATGAATTATCTGAAGGCGGCGGCACTGGCGGCTCGCGTTCTATACCCCTCGGTGGCGTCTCCACTGCAAAAGCCAGTGAAATACTCAAAGCCAAAATCCGCAAGATTGCCTCCGACGAATTGGAAGCAGGCATCCAAGATATTGAGCTGGAAAATGGCTTCGCCCGCATCGTCGGAACAGACCGCCAAATCTCATTTGCCGACATCGCCAAGGCCGCGAGGGATCCGGAAGATTTGATCGCTGTCGGCGACGTTAAGCAGCCTGAGGGGACGTATCCGAACGGCACGCATGTTTGCGAGGTGGAAATCGATCCTGAAACCGGCGAGACCAAAATCGTCAACTACAACGTCGTCGATGACTTTGGCATCGTCGTAAACCCGATCCTGCTCGCAGGCCAAATCCACGGCGGACTGGCGCAGGGCATCGGGCAGGCGCTTTACGAAGGCGTGAATTACTCGCCAGACGGCCAGCTCCTCACCGCGACCTTTATGGATTACAACGTGCCCCGCGCCGACCAAATGCCGGATTTCAAATTCGGTACGCGCAATGTGCCATCCACGTCCAATGCTTTGGGCATCAAAGGTGCTGGCGAAGCGGCCACAATTGGCTCGACGCCTGCGGTAATGAACGCCGTAATCGATGCACTTTACCGCGCCCACGGCATCCGCCACATCGAGATGCCCGCAACGCCGCTTAACGTGTGGCAAACCATCCAAGCGGCGAAGGCGTGAATTTGTGACTGATATTCAAGACCGTAAAGTCCACCGTCCGATGTTGGGGATTGCGCTGAAAGTCGGTGCGGTGTGCAGCTTTATTACCATGTACACTTTCGTGAAACTCGCAGGTCACATACCGGCGGGCGAGATCGTGTTCTTCCGTTCGCTCTTCGCACTGGTGCCTGTTTTGGCATGGGTCTTCTGGAAGGGCGGTGGTTTCAAAGCCTTCAAAACCAATGATCCAGTCGGACACATCTGGCGCGGATTGATAGGCGTCACCTCCATGGGCCTTGGCTTTTATTCGCTAACGGTGCTGCCGCTGCCCGAAGCAGTCGCCATCGGCTATGCCATGCCGCTGGTTACGGTCATCATGGGTGCGGTGCTACTCAAAGAGCAAGTCCGCACCTACCGCTGGGCGGCAGTCGTCGTGGGGTTGATTGGCGTTATCGTTGTCTCTTGGCCGCGTCTCACCATCTTCACAAATGCCAACGCTTCATCCTACCAAACAGGTTTCGGCGCAATAGCCATGCTAGGCTCCGCTGCGTTTGCCTCAGGCGCAATGATCCAAATTCGCCGTCTCATAGGCAAGGAACCGGCAATTACGATCGTTATTTATTTCACGGTGATCTCAGCATTAATGTCATTTGTCAGCGTCCCGTTCGGTTGGATTATACCAAGCCAAACACAGCTAATCTTCCTCATCAGCACCGGACTTATCGGCGGAATTGGCCAAATTTTCCTCACCTCCTGCTATCGCTACGCCGACGTGTCCACCATCGCGCCATTTGAATATGTCTCGTTGATCTTGTCGCTCACCATCGGCTACTATTTATTCGACGATCGGCCAACGATGCAAATGCTGATTGGTGCGTTCATCGTAATCGGTGCCGGCCTCTTCATCATCTGGCGCGAACATCGTTTGGGTTTGGAGCGCAAACGCGCCAAGGAGGCGCAAACGCCGTGATGGTTTAGGGCTTTGCCAGCAAGCCCATCTCCTCCGCCTGTGCCTTCAGGCTCAGCAAATCCCGCCATGCCAGTTTCTTCTGTGCTGGCTGGCGCAGCAAATAAGCGGGATGAAGCATGGGTAAAGCTGGAATTGTCCGCCCGTTTGGCATCGTCCACTCCCGCCAGACGCCGCGCGTTTTCAAGATGCCATCGGGGCCGGGCAAAAAGTTCTTTGCCGAAACGCCGCCGACGAACACCAAAATATCCGGGTTCACCAGTTCAATCTGCCGTTCAATAAACGGGCGGCATATTTCAGTTTCGATTGGCGTTGGTGTCCGGTTGCCGGGCGGACGCCAGTAAATCACGTTAGCGATATAAACATGTGTACGGTCCAGCCCGATTGCGCCCAGCATACGGTCCAGCATTTTCCCGGCCTTGCCGACAAACGGCCGGCCTTCCAAGTCCTCATCCTTGCCCGGAGCTTCGCCCACCAGCATGATTTTGGCGAGCGGGTTTCCATCGGCGAACACCAAATTTTTGGACGTAAATTTCAGGCTGCATCCATCAAAAGCAGACAGCTTTTCACGCAAAGCCTCAAGCGTCGGCGCAAGCCGAGCATCGTCCCGCGCCCGTGCCGCCGTCGCCTTATCCGGCACAGCTGTGCTGGCAGTCGCCACCATCGGGCGCGGGCGCGGCGCTTCAGCAATCTGCCCCAATACGGGTGCGACAAAACCAGCCGCACTTACCAGAATCGGCGGCGCAACCAGCCGGTCCTGCGGCTCTTCCGCCAAAGCAAAGTCCAGCCCCGCGCTTTCGTAGAAGCGCAAAATATCGGCAATGTCGCTGCGAGTGAGTGTGGCTTGCATGAGCGCACCATACTGTTCCTACTGCATACCTGCAATTTCATTCTGCTACATCCCACAGCGCAATTCGCCTAAATCTAATATTGACGTAAACGTCAAATATTTATAGAGCTGACCAGTGGCAGGAGAATGTCGCATTCTATATTGCCGCCTTTTGCTTTAGAGGTTAGCGATAGAAACAAAATTGGTTTTGGGGTGAGCAATCATCCCGTTGGGAGATACACATGGCCGAGGCACTGCCGGAACGCGAGAGCATGGAATTTGATGTGGTAATTGTTGGCGCGGGGCCGGCTGGCCTTTCCGCTGCCATTCGCCTGAAGCAAATCAACTCGGAACTTTCGGTCGTCGTGTTGGAAAAGGGTGCCGAAGCCGGCGCACATATACTATCCGGCGCAGTGGTGGACCCGATTGGCATTGACCGACTGTTACCGGGCTGGCGAGAAGAGGCGGACCATCCGTTCAAAACCGAAGTGAAAAAAGACGTTTTCCTCGCGCTCGGGCCTGCCGGTTCCCTGCGCTTGCCAAACTTTGCCATCCCGCCGCTGATGAGCAATCATGGCAATTACATCGTCTCACTCGGCAATGTCACCCGCTGGCTGGCCGCAAAGGCGGAAGCACTGGGCATTGAAATCTATCCGGGCTTTGCTGCGACTGAAGTTTTGTACGATGACAACGGCGCTGTGCGCGGCGTTGCCACGGGCGACATGGGCATTGAAAAGAACGGCGAACCGGGCCCGAATTTCGCGCGTGGCATGGAGCTTACCGGCAAATATGTGCTGATAGGCGAAGGCGCAAGAGGATCGCTCGCCAAGCAAATTATCAGTAAATATAACCTCTCCGAAGGCCGTGAGCCGCAAAAATTTGGTCTTGGCATCAAAGAGCTATGGCAAGTTAAGCCGGAGAACCATAGCCTCGGTCTGGTTCAGCACTCATTCGGCTGGCCGTTGGATATGAAGACCGGCGGTGGTTCATTCCTGTACCATTTGGAAGATAACCAAGTCGCCGTCGGTTTCGTGGTGCATTTGAATTACAAAAATCCATACCTCTCGCCATTCGAGGAATTCCAGCGCTTCAAAACTCATCCGGCCATTGCCAAAACCTTTGCAGGCGGCAAGCGATTAGCCTATGGCGCGCGTGCAATCACTGAAGGCGGCTATCAGTCTGTGCCGAAATTATCCTTCCCCGGCGGCGCATTAATAGGCTGTTCGGCAGGATTGGTAAACGTGCCGCGTATCAAAGGCTCGCACAATGCCGTGCTGTCCGGCATGTTGGCCGCCGATAAAATAGCCGCCCGCATTGCTGATGGCCACGCCAACGATGAGCCGCTCGAAATTGAACAAAGCTGGCGCGACACAGACATTGGCGCGGACTTGAAAAAAGTGCGCAACGTCAAGCCGTTCTGGTCCAAATTCGGCCTCATTGGTGGCGTGGTTTTGGGCGCGGTCGATATGTGGCTGAACCAAATTGGCATCACAGGTCTGTGGACCTTGAAGCACGGCAAGACAGATGCGGCATCTCTGGAGCCAGCTTCCAAGCACAAGCCAATCGCCTATCCAAAACCGGATGGTGTGCTGACGTTTGACCGCTTGTCCTCGGTATTCATGTCCAACACCAATCATGCCGAAGACCAGCCCGTACATTTGAAAGTGCAGGATGCGGCGCTGCAAAAAGCTTCCGAACTTGGAGTTTATGACGGTCCGTCCAGTCGTTATTGCCCCGCCGGTGTCTATGAATGGGTCGAAAAGGATGGCGACAAGTCTTTCGTCATCAACGCCCAAAACTGCGTCCACTGCAAAACCTGCGACATCAAAGACCCGAACCAGAATATCAACTGGGTGCCTCCACAGGGTGGTGAGGGGCCGGTTTATCCGAATATGTAAAACTACGCGGGGTGCAAGGCACCCCGCAATTTTATTCATCGCACCACCCCTAAAATCACAAACCCGTTCCCGCCGCGTCCGCCAATGCCTCCGGTCGTCACGCCTGCACCGCCCCCGCCGCCGCCGGAGCCAAGTGCGGCGTCGCCGCCATTGCCGCCGTTGACTGTGTTGGATGCGCCGCCGCCTGTGCCGCCGCTGTAGGTGAGGGGGAGTTCCAGCGCGAAGCCACCATTGCCGCGATTGCCGCCTGCCACCCCGCCCGAAATGGTCGGGCAAAAGCCTGCGCCCGTGATGCCTCCACCAGCAAAATCTGCAGACGTTGATCCCGCGCCGCCCGCCCCGCCGCAAACGGGCACGCCTGCGTTTCCGAAAGTCACGCCCGTGCCCGCCGCGCCTGCAATCGCGCCTCCTGCGGCTCCCGCCTGTCCGGCGATGGAAACGAAAACTCCAAGCCCCGAATAAAGACAGGACGCGCCCGTAGTGACCGTGCCTGCGGCGCCCGCCGCGCCAACGGCAGCGGCTGTACCAATGCCGCCAAGCCCGCCGCCTGATGCGGTGATAAGCAGCGACGCCGCTGTGGTCGATTGGATGAAGGACACATAGGATGCGCCGCCCGCGCCCGCACCGCCCATGCCGGGCGCTATATACAGCGTGTCTGGCAACAAGCTGGCGGGCACAACGATGCGGCTGAATGCGCCGGAACCGCCGCCCCCGCCGCCGCCGCGTGCCGTGGCGGCTGCCGCGCCAAAGCCCGCGCCGCCAGCACCTCCTGCGCCACACACAATGATTTCAATCAGCGCCGCGCCTTGTGGCTTTTGCCATGTGTGCCAAACGCCCGTTCCCAGACTATCAAATTTTTGACTGGTGGATTGATCTTTCGGCAGGTGAAACGGAAAACTCATCAGTAGTCACCCCCAACGCCTGTAACCGCAAAGCCGCCGGCAACGGCCGTTCCCAGCGTAACAAACGCCTTCCAGCCCGCAGGCAGTGCCAAGTTTACCGGATATTCAAATCCCGCCAACGCCGCCACTTCCGTAAGTGTAGTGGCCGGAAGTGAGATTTCATCAAGCAGCGTGTTGTTCGCTGCCGTAGTTGTCACGCCGCCATTATTGAGGAAAACGCGCAAAACCGAGGCGACGTTTGTCCCCTTCGGGCGGATTTTCAGCTTTTGCAAAAATGAGCCGTTGGTCGCATCAGCGGTGAAAACCACATCCACAATACCCGTGCCATCCTTGGCGGTATTGGCCAAAACGATTGCAGACGCAAACCCGATTTTGCCGATTTTTGAAAATATTGGTGCTAGATTTCCAGCCATGTCAGTCTCTCCCTAAAATGAAAATAGATTACTGTTGAGTACCAAATCCTTGCCGATCTGGGATTGCGCATTGATTGTCCACACAACGCCAGCGCCGGACACGGTGATGTCGCCCTTGTCGCCATCTGAAACGCCTCCGGATGCAGGGGCGAGATCGCTTGAAGCGCCATTTTCACGTTTACGGAATTTCGCCAGTGTCGAATTGTACCAAACTTGGCCGTTGGCTGGAGTAACGGGATCAGCGGCTTGAGGGTCAAATACAAAGCCGTTTTTCACCGTTACCAAGCCGTTGGAGCGCGTTATCAAGAGTGATTCAAAAAATGCCAAGCCATCGCTGCTCACTTTGAAATGAAAATCATCGTCGCCCGTCAATCCGATTTCCGCGCGGCCTGAAAACCCGTCTTGGAACAGGAACGAGGCGCTATCCGTTGCCCCTGCTTTGTTAAGCTTGATCTGAACGCCATTGCCGACGTTGTTAAACAACGCAGCTGCTGAGTTCACCGCCAGTTTGTTGGTCGCATCAGCCGTGGCGTTGATGCCGAGGGTAGCGAGATTTTGCAACGCCGCCCATGTGCCATCTGCGCGTAAAAAGTTTGCCGTACCGCCGCCGGAAGCCGGTGCATGGCCCTTCAGTGTGGTGCTGAAAATGTCGATGAGCGCAGTGGCCTGCGCCGACGTTAAGTCCTCCGGCGAACCGGTTCCCGCGCCTGTCCGGCCCTTAAAAGTTGCCGTCGGCACGTTTGCCATTTTGGCATTGGAAACCGCACCGGTGGCAATCGTGGCTGCCAGCGTTCCAGGCGTATTTGTCACGTCGCCAGTGAGTGCAGGAAAGCGCGCGGCAGCCAAAATACCGGATGCCTTCGAGCCGCTCAAATCAATCGATCCACCCAAATTACCGAGCGTGAGATTTGCCTCCGCCACATCCACATCAATCTCATTGTTGGCCGCATCCAGCGCAACTGTCACCTTGTTTGATCCGGCGTTGATGCCGCGAAACTCCAAATTCACGCCTGTCTTTTGCTTGTAAATTGCCGAGCCGCCGGCGTTAACGTTCGACGCGGTATTCACTTCGCCGCCACTTATGGGCGTTGCCCATGTGCCATCAGCCCGCAAAAAGTTCAGCGTGCCACCGCCTGAAGCAGGTGCAGCGCCCTTGGCACTTGAGTTAAATGCATCTAGCATTGCCGTTACTTGCGTGCCCGACAAATCTTCCGGATCGCCCGTGCCTGCTGAGGTGCGGCCTTTAATGCGGGCGCTAGCCATGTCAATCAACGCAGCGTTGCTGACCGAATTATTTGTGAGCGTGACGAGTGCAGTCGTTTTATCAACCTTGATCGCCTCGTTCCATGTCGCCCCGTTGGGGCTGACTTTGAGATGAAAATCATCATCACCCGTTAGCCCGATTTCCGCCCGTCCTGAGAAGGCCGTCTGGAACAAATGCGAGGCAGTATCGCTCGCCAACTCCTTACTGAGTTTAATCTGCACATTACCACTGCCGCCATCGCCGGCATTGAGGGCGATGAACAGAGCGGCGTTGGAGCGCACGGCAAGACGGTTCACCGCGTCTGCATTGGTGTTGATTCCCAGTGTCGATACGTCAATGGCATCGCCCAGAGCTTTCCACGCCGATTGGTCATAGACCACCAACTTTGCAGTCGCGGCATTAAGCGCAATGATCCCTTGGCGTGGTGACAAAAACCGCCAGCCTACAACAGAGTTAAATGCGATACTTCCAGCCTGCCCGAACCAAGCACCGGTAGGCGATGCACCAACCACAAACGCATCGTCAATCTGCGCTGTCACGGGCGGGGCGGTCTCGCCAAATGTCTTGATGACAAGGTGGAACAGCCCGTCAATCAGCGTCAACGCCTCATTGTGCGTCACATGTTTTTGCGCTTGGCTGGGCAAAATCAGCGGTAAATCAAATCGTCCAGTGTTGTCCATACGGTCCTCATTAGTCCAGCAGTTTCAATTGCTGAGAATTATGAGGCCGTTCGTCCAAGTGTGGACAAAAATAAATATTCAAAACTGTAAATTTAGTTTTCTGCAAAGCGTTAATACATATATTCAATGTGTTAGAGCGAAAAATTCCATATGGGCCGGCAAAAAATCAGTTTAGAACTGCCGGATAAAATTAACTAACTTGCAGCTTGATCTGGCTCTGAATCTGTTTTTGTTGATGAAAATGTGAATTCGATCAACAATGGCAAATGGTCGGAGCCCATACTTTGTTGTCGCACAATGCTCCGGATTTTCACTTTATCGTTATGGAAAATATTATCAAGCGGAAGGCCGATAAATGGCGTCCACTGAGATGGCAATTCCAATGGTGCCCAGCTACCACCGGAATAGTGCAAGGCCTCAGTTCCAGTAGTTTGAGAAATCAATTTAGCGGTATGGCTCCATGTTGCGGCGTTCAAATCACCAGAAATAAATACGCTGTGATCCAGCACTTTGAGCGGAGCCAGCGAGGGCAACATGTCATTAATTTGGCGCGGTTGACGCCCTGGCCAAGGCCAACGTAAATGTATTGAGGCAAATGTCACGGTTTGTCCGCCGAAATCAATGCTTTGAATTGCCAAAATACTGCCTTGAAGGCACTTTCCGGAATCTCCTGCCACAAACGGCCGCCGTGAAATAATTGCGACCGGCCCCATAACTTCCGAACCCGGACAGATAAGCTGGTAGGGATAAAGATATTTGATTTGATTGAACTTGGATGGCCAAATGCGTGAAACTTCTTGCACTGTGATAACATCAGGTTTTACCTCGCCAACAAGATGCAAAAATGCGTCCGGCGTAAGGTTACTGAACCGCAAATTACTTTGTAGCAGCCTGTAAACCGGCCCGTTTCCCGCATCGATTACCGCTTTTTCTTGCCCCGATAACGGCATTATGGTTGTCCAAAGAACCAGCGCCGCCGAAGTTATCAAAGCTATGCCGCCGGGAAACCCGCGTGCCAATGCAATCATAAACCCGGACAACAACGTGGCAAGCGCTATGTGAATGCGGAAGTGTCCAATAGAATCGAATGCGGGATGAAGGCTGCCTAAATACCCGATGGTCATTGCCAGGAAGGCGGCAATGCCAAAAATATAGATAAAAAATCGAAGTATCCGCATCACCATCCGCCGTTTAAAACCATAATGCTTTCAACCAGAAGAATATGGCTTGATGTGGGCGTAAGCATGAGGTTTTCGTTTAACCCGGGATGTTGCATCTACTGAAATGCCGTCTCAAAAAAGCTCCGCAATTTCCGTGAATGCAGTGTCTCCTGCGGCATTGCGGCAAGCTTTTCCATCGCGCGAATTCCTATCGTCAGATGCTGCGAGACTTGGCGTTTGTAGAAATCGGTCGCCATGCCGGGCAATTTTAGTTCGCCATGCAGTGGCTTGTCAGAGACGCACAGCAACGTTCCGTAAGGCACACGGAAGCGGAAGCCGTTGGCGGCGATTGTGGCGCTTTCCATATCCAGCGCTATCGCGCGGGATTGTGAGAGCCGCTGCACAGGGCCGCGCTGGTCGCGCAGTTCCCAATTACGGTTATCGATTGTCGCCACAGTGCCGGTGCGCATGATTTTCTTGAGTTCATAGCCCTCAAGGCCGGTCACTTCTTCTACCGCCTCTTCCAGTGCCACTTGCACTTCGGCCAGCGCAGGGATTGGTATCCAAACCGGTAAATCCGCATCCAGCACATGGTCTTCGCGCACATAGGCGTGCGCTAAAACATAGTCGCCCAGCGCCTGCGTATTACGCAGTCCCGCGCAATGGCCAAGCATCACCCAAGCGTGAGGGCGCAGCACGGCGATATGGTCTGTAATCGTTTTAGCGTTGGATGGCCCGACACCGATATTGACCATGGTAATGCCGCCCGACATGCCTTTTTTGAGATGGTATGCGGGCATTTGCGGCAGGCGGTGTGTACTTGGGGCAGGCATGTGCGCTTCGCCAGCGTTAGTCACGACGTTGCCCGGTTCCACAAACGCATCATAAGCGCCGCCGCCATCCGCCATGAGTTGGCGGGCATATGCGGTGAATTCGTCGATATAAAATTGATAGTTGGTGAACAGCACAAAGTTCTGAAAATGCTCAGGGCTGGTCGCGGTATAGTGCGTCAGGCGGTGCAACGAATAGTCGATACGCTGTGCGGTAAACGGCGCCAACGGCTCCGGCTCGCCAGCGGGAAGGTCCAAATTGCCGTTGGCGATTTTGTCATCCGTCCCGTTCAAATCCGGCACGTCAAACAAATCGCGCAGCGGCTTGTTCAGCGCTGCCGTCGCGCTTTGTTCAAGATGCGTGCCTTCAAGAAACGCGAAATGCAGCGGGATTGGCGTTTTGGATTCGCCAACGCTGATCGGCATATTGTGATTGCGGATGAGCAGCGCAATTTGTGCTTCGAGATAGGTCTCAAAAAGGTCAGGGCGGGTGATCGTCGTAGTATAAACACCCGGTCCGGAAACGTGACCATAGGCCAGACGGCTGTCTACCTGGGCATAGCTATTGGTGGTAAAGCGCAGCTCAGGATAATAAGCGCGCGCACGTCCTCCAGGCGTTTCGCCGTGGCAGACAGCGGCAAAGCAATCGCGCAGGAACTGCGTGTTGCGGTTATAAATACGTCCGAGTTCTTGGACAGCAGCTTTTGCATCCGTAAAAGTGCGTGGTTCAATATCCGGAGGGGTTACGACCAACGTCGTATCAAACTTTACTTCTGTTTTCATGGGCTACCAGTAGAGATAGTTTTGACGCTAGAAAAGACCCTAAGATAAAAATCATCAAATCGTCACAATCCGCCACTTATCGCGCAAAGCACGAATGCCGCCACTCATCGCGCAAAGCACGAATGACCCTGTTCAAACACGCAAGGTGTTACCAACCCGATTTCGTAGGAATTTGCCGGACGGCTGGCAACCAAATTGGCGAATAGAAAGCCGAAATTCATGGCAATCAAGCAGATTATAGTGAAGCGTCTCGTAATTACTGCATTTTCAAATTTCATTTTATTGCCCCTTATATCTCTAATATACGGGAGGCGACCTGAACGGCCTGTGACGAACCCATTCATTTCCGGTTCAGCTTTGTGGGCCGCAACGCTATTGGAAGTTAGTCACTATCGCGCTATGGTCTGGATCTGTTAATTTTGATGAAATGGCAGGCGAATGGCGAAACTATGCTAGTGGATTGATCGCAACGAAGGAGTCCAGATTTGGATTCCCTTGTTTTGCTGGATGTGCGATTCAGGGTTATGCGCACAGGAATTGAGTTCGCCG
>JAYVRA010000036.1:0-8210 GCA_043776635.1 Phyllobacteriaceae bacterium | reverse complement strand
TGCCAGACATGTCTGGCTATGAAGTTCTAAAATCCCTGCGCGTTTCCAAAGTGGGAACCCCCATCCTCATCCTCTCTGGCCTTGCCGGCATTGAAGATAAGGTGAAGGGCTTGGGCTTCGGCGCTGATGACTATATGACCAAGCCTTTCCACAAAGACGAATTGGTTGCCAGAATCCACGCTGTTGTGCGCCGCTCTAAGGGCCACGCCCAATCTGTGATCCACACCGGCGAATTGCTGGTGAACCTCGATACCAAGACCGTTGAAGTGGCCGGCCAACGTGTGCACCTCACCGGCAAAGAATACCAAATGCTCGAGCTTCTCTCACTGCGCAAAGGCACAACGCTCACCAAGGAAATGTTCCTCAACCACCTTTACGGCGGTATGGATGAGCCTGAATTGAAAATCATCGACGTGTTTATTTGCAAGCTGCGCAAGAAGCTGGATTCAGCATCGGGCGGCGAAGATTACATCGAAACCGTCTGGGGTCGCGGGTATGTGTTGAGGGAACCGGAACACACAGAATATCGCGAAAGCGCGTAAAATCCGCCTTTCGGCCAACTTGTGCAATTTTCCTGCGCTTCAGGTGCTCACGTACTTAAGTACGCTGCGCATAATTGCCCCGCCCTTAAGTCCCAAGGGACTGGCGGGGATCCCGGGTTCTGCGGAAATCACCCCATTTGTCTCGACAAGACGAATTTTTGAGACAGCCAATTTGAGGAACCCGGTCGCGAGATCGGGTTTTTTGTTGTGATGTTCTGCTGAAATTGGCGCTGTAGAGAGGATACCCCAAGTCGCTTTAATCAAAACGATGCCCATTTCTTGCTGTAAGTTTATCTATGGCGCAGGTGGCAGCTCACACAAGGCAGGGGTTGCAAATGTAGAATGACATGTCGCTTTCAGTCTTATCTTTGTCTCAACGATGCGCTAATTGCTAAGCAGCTGCGGCTTCCAGCACTTGGTTTTCAAAGCTGGCTAGCAGTGTCTCGCGTGTGAATGGCTTTAGCACATAGCCGGAAGCGCCTGCGCGCTTGGCCTTCATGATACGTACAACATCGAATTGCGTTGTACAGAGCAAAATTGTTGGCATTTTGACCGGCATGCGTCGTTTTATTGCCTCAATAAACTCAATGGCAGTCATATCCGATAGGCCGTGATCAAGCATTATGATGTCGGGCATCGCGCCGCGAAGTTTTGATAAAGCGTCTGAACCGCAATCGGCCTCACTGACCGCATAAGGAACACCGGAAAGAATGCGCCTTGCAACCTTGCGAATAACGGCTGAATCCTCAACAATCATACAGCTTTTCAACGTCATTCACTCCAATAAAGTGACTCAACTTTGATGAGTCTTTTCAGACGATATAGAATTTTGGTGAACAGACCACCAAAGTGCATGGTTAATAAAATGTTTATATTTATGGAATGTTATTTATCGCGCTGAACTGAATGTCTTCGGCGGTGGCCGTTATCGAGATTTTCATCTTAGATTCATGCGCCAACAACAGTGTATAATAGGATTGGATCGAATGAGCATCAATTGGCTCTGCCGATAGCCCTGTTGAGTGCAATTCAAGAAATTTTGGCGGTACTCTCAGCATTGGTCCGGCGGCCGTTATGACAAAACGCGGTCTTGATTCGAGCTCTTCCAGTTTGACACTTAGCTTGCCTCCGCGAGGAATTGCGCCATTAGCGATAATCATCAGGTTTAAAAGCAATTTGACTTTATTTTTTGGCAGAAGAATGCGCGGGCCATCCCACGAAAATTCGGCCTTTTCGCTTTTCATAAATTGGGTCGCGACTGTTGCCGCCTCTCCAGTGTCAATTTGAACACCGGCTGACCCTGCGGCTCCATAGGCGATACGGGCAAATTGCAGGCGGGAAGAGGCTGTACGGGCGCTGGTTTTAATCAGATTCATCGCATCTTCGTCAGCACCGCCTTCCTCCAGCAGTTCGAGGCCGTTGTTGATGGCGCCGACCGGCGAAATCACATCATGGCAAACTTTGCTGCAAAGCAGGGCTGCTAAATCGGCTGCGGTCAGATTAAATTGCATTCATTCAACTCTTTTGTTGTGCGAAGTTTATTACGCAAGAAATTTTGTGGCCAAAATAGCCGCGAATCACTCAAAAATTGTTAAGCAGTCGATACATTGGGATTGTTAACCCTGCAATAAAGCACAGAACGCACGGCTCCGCCCTAATACTGTCATTTTGTATTTTTAATGATGAGGCAAGGATTGCACCATATAGTCGGTTCTGCGTGTAAAGCAGACATAAGATCTGTAATACGGCAAACAGGGACGTCACTTGGGCTACATACCGACAAAACTGAAGTTGAGGTTGCCATGACGTCTATTCACTCATTTAGAAGCTTTTTTCTATCGCTAGTTTTAGTCTTTACGGCTTTTGCGGTGCCTGTGAGGGCTGAGAATGGCTATACGATGCAAGAAATCGTTGATTCCGGGAACGGGTTTTTCGGTTCGACGTCCGGCGGACTTGCTACTGTAATTGAAAAGATTTTCTCCAACTATGGTCTGCCAAATGGCTATGTCCTTGGTCAAGAGGGCAGTGGCGCATTTATCGGCGGCCTGACATATGGTGAAGGAACACTTTACACCAAGAATGCTGGCGACCATAAGCTGTTCTGGCAAGGCCCATCGATTGGCTGGGATTTCGGCGGCGCGGGTGATCGAACCATGATGCTGGTTTATAATCTGGGCGACGTATCACAAATGGAGGCTCGTTTTGGCGGCGTTTCCGGGTCGGCGTATTTTCTCGCCGGGGTTGGATTCCATGTGCTGAAGCGCGGAGATGTACTGTTAGTGCCGGTTCATACTGGTGTCGGTGCTCGACTTGGTGTTAACATTGGCTATCTGAAAGTAACGCAACAACCGACATGGAACCCTTTTTAAGACTTGGAACCCTTTTTAAAAAGGAACCTCTTGTAAAAAAGGCATTTTATAATTCTGACCTGTTGAATATCCGCTGCGTCTCGTTGGGTTTTTCGGACATAATTCACTGTTGTCGATAGCTACAGTTTGAATAACGGTCACCTGTATAGTATCGGCGCGGCGCTCTAACTCTTTGTTTTGTCGCATTATTTTTAACCATAACGTGTTCCACGTTATTCGAAAATGCTCTGACGTTGGGGTATTTCAATCGGCGGGAGAACGTGGCAAAATAGAGCATAATCGGGAAAACTGTTTTGGTACAATCAGTTCTGTTATTTTCATTTGGGTTTTTGGCCGCGGGATTTTTGGCCTTTTTATTTGCGCCTGCGATTTGGCGGCGGGCAGTGCATTTGACAAAAAAACGCATTGAAGCGTCGGTACCTCTAACGCTTAATGAAGTGCAGGCCGACAAGGATCAATTGCGGGCTGAGTTTGCTCTTTCTACAAGGAAACTCGAAATTACAGTAAAATCCTTGAAGGAAAAGGTTGCTACGCAGCAGATTGATGTAACGCGCGGCCACCAGGAACTTCGTCTTATTGCCACTGAGCGCGAACAGCTTGTGCAGAAAGTTCATGAGCTTGAAGAACAATCGGGCGATATGAGTACTACGCTTCAACAACGCGCCATTGAAGTGGCAACTCTGGAGACCAAACGCTCGGAGCTGGAATTACTAATTGAGGCTCGTCTGCGCGATATCGAGGAGCGTGAACATTCGATCCGCCACTTGTCAATTGATGCCGATAACAGGCGTATTGAGTTTGCGGCGCAATCCACGGCCAAAGAGCAATTGGTTGGGCAAATTACCGAAATTAAACAAGTACGCCAAACTGTTGAGCAAAAATTGCGCAGCACGGCAAATGAGCTTCGTGCAGCGCAGGAGGCGGCTCGCGCTGACCGCCGCAAGATTATGGACGTTGAAAAGAAGCACGATAAATTGGTCAGCCAGCTTATGGACCGGGATGAAAAGTTGGAGCGGCGTGAGCGTGAGCTCGTGCGCTTTCGCGACAGTTCCAAACAGTTGGCCGGTGAGCGCGGTGAATTTGAGAAAAAATTGACAGTAACAGGGCGTCAGCTTGCCAACCTTGAACATCAGAATTCGGGGCTGACAGAGCGGGTCGGTAAAATGGCTGCAATTGCCAATATTGGCGGAATTGAAAAGACCTTGAAGAAAAATGAAGAAGAACGAGCGCGACTTAGCGCCCAAGTAGCTCAGTTGACCACCGACAAAAGAGCTTTGGAGCGCCAACTGGCGTTGATAACCGCCAACTTGAATGCCAGCCCCAAACTTTCCGAACCTGCACTTCGTGAGCAAATGCACGATATCACGGCGAAATTTGTAGTCATGGCAGCCGAGATTGAGGGTGAAAAATCGCCGATTCCGGCTTTGCTCAATGCGAAAGCTGCAAATATTCAAGATAATAAGGACGATGGAGACGGTATGCCAATCAGCCTTGCCAGCAGAATAAAGGCGTTACAGCAGGCAGCGCGTGGAAGCTGACGGCTTCGCTATTTTTGGGAAAATTGGCTGGCGTGAAATAACGCAATGCCAGAGGCGGTGGCTACATTTAGACTATCAAATGTATGCGACATTGGAATTGCCCATGTCTTACACTTTTCCATAATAGCGGGCGGCAGTCCGTGACCTTCACTGCCTAGTAACAGAGCCCGGCGACCATTTGGGACCATCGCTGATATTGATCTACTACCTTGTGCGGAGAGCGCAGCCAGAGAGAACCCTTGTTGTTCCAACCCGGTCACAATGGCGCTGATAGCGCCCGATCTGATAAATGGCACTTTGAGTACCGCACCGACTGAAACTCTCAAGGATTTGCGGTAGAGCGGGTCGCAACATTTATCATCCAAGATCACTAAATCTGCCTCAAATGCTGCGCAGTTTCTGAAAATTGAGCCGATGTTATCATGATTAGAGATCTCGGAAAGTACCACAATAAGGCTGTTTTCCGCAACTTTTTTCAGTGTTATTTCAAAATTACAGCTGGTTATCTGAACACCAATCGCTATCACGCCACGATGGACATGGAAGCCGGCGATAGCGCTAAGTGTCTCCAACGATGCAATATATACTGGAATGTCATCCGTTAACCGCTCCAAAAGATCGGCAATCCCAGCCAAACGATTTTCGGAGATAAGAAGCGATTCAACCGCAAAATTTTCAACCGACATGAGCACCGAAAGCACAACTCTGCCCTCGGCAATAAACCGGCCATGTCGTCCGACCATATCCCGCTCGCGAATATCGCGGTAGCCATCAAGCCTTGCATCAGCAGGATCGTCAATTTTGATGAGCATATTTTATGGAAACCGCAGCACTTTTAAGACTAATCAGACCTCTTTGTGTAATGCAAAAAGAGAATTAACGACGGCCATTGCTTCTTTAGATTGTGATTTATAATAAATTGTCTGACCATCGCGGCGCGTTTGTACCAGCCCTAAAGCACGCAGTTTGGCAAGATGTTGAGATAATGCCGACTGGCTTAGTGATACTTGAGCCGCTAAAGCATTAACTGATTTCTCACCTTCGAAAAGATGTGTCATAATCATCAGACGTTTTTCATTCGCCAATGCACCCAACAATTTTACAGATTGCCCGATGTTCTTTGATAGTTCATTTGGCGACATTCGAAAGCCCCTTCGCTGTGCCTAATTATTATAACGATATGTATCGATTTGAAACATACTGTAACGATGCGATGATGAAATAAAAGCTAATATTTGTAAAATATCCGACAAGTAAGTGAACAGTGTGTTCACAAAAATAGCGGTTTTTATATCTCTAAATCGTTCAGCACGCTTTATCCCTCATGCTGATTGGCTTTTTGGTCTTACAGGAAGGATAGTGTTTAGGATTTCAGACTTTAGAGCGTAATTTTTCCCAATAGCAGGGCGAATGCTGATTTCGTTTGAACTCAATAAACCTTAGGGTCTGGACACGTTAATTTTGACGAAATGGCAGCCAACTGATTTCAATCCGCGGCGTCAAACAGTTTGAACGGGCTTTAGCCCGTTCTGTACTGTTTTATTTGCATATTTTCGCCATTCGCCTGCCATTTCGTCAAAATTAACAGGTCCAGACCCTAAACAGCAGGATTATGAGTATCTGCTAACATTATCTGCGTAGCAGTTAATTTAAATGCCTGACCAAAGCCGCCGTTGAGATTGGCAGTCTGTATTATCAGGCGAAGAAACGAAAAATCACCAAACTCAACATAGAGAGCGGCCTTGGGCTGGTGGCGCAAATAGAGTTCCTTGATGAGCTGTGTTTCGGGTGCATCGCGGTCCAGCCACGCGGCAACACAGATTAAGGTGATGCGCGGATGGGCGAGGGGGTCGCCTTTACCAGGCTCGCCGAGGAGAAGTGAACAACGATTATCTGCCATCAAAGCCTTTGAATGCGCGGATAGACTGGAAATCAAAATGATTGGCGCACCAGCACTGTCTGTTGCCACTGCAACGCGGCTGGCGAGGGGGAAGCCGGTCGCAGGATCAAGCACGGCCAATGCTCCGTATGAAGCCTTGCGTATAAGCGACTTGGCAAGTTCGATCGCTTCCTGCGATGTTTCGCGGATTGGATTAATTTTCTGCGTCTCGCTGCGATCTTGTGACATGATAGCCTTTTAATATTTGTCCCGCCCATGTTATCGGGCTTTATTGAGGGTTGCCAAGTGGCCGGTTTGTAGAATTGGAAGCAAATGACTGACGTATCTCAGAACACCGTGCTTGAAGCCCTTAGGGGCGTTGCCGGACCGGATGGCAAGAGCGATATTGTTTCGCTGGGCTTGGTGTCAGGTATTTTTGTGGCCAATGGCAAAGTGTTTTTTTCGGTGACTGTGCCTGCTGAGCGGGCGCAGGAGTTGGAAAAGCTACGTGAAACGGCTGAGACAGTGGTGCGGGCCATTCCCGGTGTGGATAGCGCTGTAGCGGCGCTGACTGCGGAGAAGAAGGCAAGCGCTGGAGCGCCCGCTAAACCTGCTGCCGCACAGCATAGCCATGGCCGTGCGCCTGCCCGCCAGGGGGTTCCCGGCGTTGGCGCGATTATCGCCGTGGCTTCGGGCAAGGGCGGTGTTGGTAAATCAACCACGGCGGTGAATTTGGCGCTGGCGCTAAAGGCCAATGGGTTGCGCGTTGGCATTCTGGACGCCGATATTTACGGCCCGTCGATGCCGCGCCTTCTGGGCATTAAAGGTCGCCCGCAAACCACGGACGGGCGCATTATGCAGCCTATGGAAAACTACGGCATCAAGGTGATGTCGATGGGGTTTCTGGTGGACGAAGAAACGCCGATGATCTGGCGCGGGCCGATGGTGATGTCGGCGTTGACCCAAATGTTGCGCGAGGTGAACTGGGGTGATCTGGATGTGATGGTGGTTGATATGCCTCCCGGCACCGGTGATGCGCAGCTGACCATGGCGCAACAAGTGCCGCTTGCAGGCGCAGTGATTGTGTCCACGCCGCAGGATTTGGCACTGATTGATGCGCGCAAGGGCATCGGCATGTTCCGCAAGGTGGATGTGCCGCTGCTTGGCATCATTGAAAACATGAGCTATTTCATCGCGCCGGACACGGGCAATCGCTACGATATTTTCGGCCATGGCGGGGCGAAGGCGGAGGCGATTCGCATTGGTGTGCCATTCCTTGGCGAAGTGCCGCTGGATATGGCGTTGCGTGAAAATTCAGACAATGGCACGCCTTTGACTGCCACTGAGCCTAATGGTCCCCACGCAAAAATTTACCGTGATATCGCGACTAAAGTCTGGGCCGGGGTGTTGGCTGGCAAGGCAGATGGCAAGGCGATGCCGGTGATTGTTTTTGAGTAGGATTTATTGAAATAGCCGTGCATCAGGCGGGGATTTTGATAGTCAGTTTCAAAAATCACACCGGCAAACGGCTTTATCCAAAACTGGCGTCGCCATTTTTGGTCGCTGACAAATGGAAGCGGGGCGCTTCTCCGGAAGCGCTGAATTGTAGTGGGTTGCGCTACTCTTGCGCCCCGCACGATATGGCTTCGCTATCACAGCCCGGGCTGGCCTTTCGACCGTTTTGCTTGTCGATGAAAGAAAGAGCCAATCGCGGCCATTTCCAACAATCCGGACTCCCCTGCAAGATGCGCTTGTACCTGCACCATTTATAACAGGAAACGGCATGGCTTTCTCTCGCAGCCGAAATTCCCATCGGCTTTGACACATCCGTATTTTTGAGGCCCGGACCTTCTCACTCCCGCTGTCGCCAGACGAAAGCTAC
>JAYVRA010000035.1:0-8267 GCA_043776635.1 Phyllobacteriaceae bacterium | reverse complement strand
TGAACTGCGACCTTTCGAGCTGGTTTGATTTTGTGTAATCATTTCGTTTTGTCCAGCACCTTTTCTCTGAATACCTCGGCCGGTGTTTTCCATCCGGGGCACTTTCTTGGGGTGCTATTGAGCCCGTCGCAGATGGCTTTGAGATGACTGTCTGTGATTTTGGTAGTAACACCGAGGTCTTCAAAGTTGACGACGGTGTGCATGACGAGTGGCCAAGTGGGGGCCATAGGGTGAGTGGTGATGCCGCGATTTTCATCGGAAAATGACTGGGTATAGACCAGATTTACGGGTGGTTCGACCTCGATGAAATTTTGTATGCCCTATGTGATAAAGCTGTCCGGTGTTTTTAAGCCATTGTGGTTTGTGCCGCCGGGACGCAGGATAATATCGGTATGAACGACCGAGGAACCGGTCGGCCCTTTCCAGTGTTTCAAGTGCTCACTTTTAGTGAAGCAATCAAAAACCAGTTCTCGCGGCGCATTAAAAGTGCGGATTATGATAAAGGGTTTGTCTGCCATTTGAATCACCTAGGCGTTTGAGTTGAGGATTTGAATCATTATGTTGCAGTTCATAATTAGTTTCAGTTTTAACAGTGATTTCTAATATATTGTAGCGACATTCAGAGCAAAGATGTTACGTAAGCATCTAACCTGCTCAGCGTTTGTTCGCCACCTTCGATGGCACCATACTTGACCTTGGCTTGCTTGTCTTCGAGGGAAGGCAGCAGAAGCGAGAGCGTGATGCGGGTTTTGCCGGCTTCATCTGCGAAGCGGATTTCGCCTGAAAAATGAGCTGGTTCGCCAAGTTCTCCGCCATGGTCGTAGGCGAGCAATTCATTCGCCACGATACGCTTATAGCCAATCCAGTTTGGCCAATCCTTGCCGTCAGGGCCGTGCATCGTGTAGTGCCAGATGCCGCCTTCATCGAACTTCATTGAATGCGTTTCATTGCGAAAGCCCTCCGGCCCCCACCACGCATCGATGTGTTTCGGGTCAGTGAATACTTGGAATACCAGCGCGCGCGGGGCATCTATGACGCGCGAGATTTCGATGGTGCGGGCGGCGCTTTCGGCGTGGATGTTCATAGGAAACTCCTCTCTTGTTATGCTGAGATAAATTGCTCCAGCCGGTCAAAATTTTGCTCATTGGCGGCTTCTATGAAATGCTTGATTTCGTGGTTCTGCAGCGTGTCATCCATCTGCATGGTCCAAGTCAGGCGCGTACCGATTGCGGTTTGTTCGTAGTCCATCAACATTGTAAACACATGGATGGGGCCGAGATGGAGAAAGCTGATGTGGTGCGGCAAGTTGATTTTTAGGAAGCGCGATTGGTTATGGAAATCTGCGAAACCACCGGTGCGCATCGTAAAGTCCCAAATTCCACCTTCCTGAAACTCAAAGATATGCATCTCATTGGTGAAGCCATCCGGACCCCACCATAGGGTGAGGCTTTCCGGATTTGAAAAGGCGGCGAATAGCACCTGCGGCGACACGTTGAATTCGCGGATGGTGATGATTTCCATTGGCACGGTGGCCTCTTTCAAAATGATGCTCAAGCGCTTGTTTCGACATGCTTCTTGAAATTATCGAGAATGGATTGCCAGCCGCTGCGTTGCATTTCGCCTGGATGTTCAGTCTCGGCCTCGAAGGTGACGCGCACTTTCACGCCTTCGCCTGCGCGAAGAAATTCCACAGTGGCGGCGCGATCACCGAAGGCATATTCGATCAATTCGTTCGGGATAATCTTGGTGTAGGTTCCTGCAAAGTCGAAGCCGAAACTGCCATCTTTGGCCTCCATGCGGGATGAAAATGCGCCGCCCTCGCGAAGGTCCACACTTGCCCTGTTGGTGTGCCAATCATCGGATGCAGCGTTCCATTTTATGATGTCTTCCGGCGTGGTGTAAGCCTGCCAGACGGCGGCAATCGGAGCCTTCACGTTTGTCTCGACGGTGATTTTCATGGTGAGTTCCTCTCCTTTGGCAATTCATTCTGCCGGCTCGCCTGCAACTCGCGCAAATTGTCCTCCAGACAGTCGAGGCGTCCTTCCCAGAGCTGGCGATATTCACCCAGCCAGCCGTCGAGACTTCTAAGCGCTTCGGGTTCCAATTTGCATGGTCGCCACTGCGCATTGCGGGACCGGGAAATCAGCTTTGCTTTCTCCAGCACTTTTAGATGTTTAGAAATAGCGGGCAAACTCATAGCAAATGGCTCAGCCAGTTCATTCACCCCCGCCTCGCCCTTTGCCAAACGCGCAAGAATGGCGCGGCGCGTCGGGTCCGCAAGCGCGGAAAGAGTGGCGGATAGGGGGTCAAGGGTCATTTAGTAAACCATTTGGTTAATTAACCGAATAGTTTAGTAATGGATAATTATTTAAACGTCAATCGTGATTTTCTGGCTCAAATATCAGATCAACTTCCAATATTTGCAATGCATGTCTGAGAGTGTCATTCTAGGATTGATAGATTTGGAACGTTTTGATTCAGTAATAAATTGCCGACGGCAAGAGGTAGATATGCTCACAAAGCTCAGAGTGAAAAATTTTAAGAGGCTGGATGATGTTGAGGTAGAGTTTGGTGATGTTGTTGTTTTTATTGGCCCTAATAATGGGGGAAAGACATCCGCATTGCAGGCATTGTTGCTTTGGAATGCCGGACTATCTGTGTGGTCGAGCGAACGAAAAGCGGATTCTGTGAAACGTCCGGGAGTTACAATGCCACGGTTGGGCTTAACTCAAATTCCGGTGGGAGATGCAAAACACCTGTGGCGCAACCTTAAGGTTCGAAATGTACAGCGGGGCTTAGACTCTAAGCAGGTGACAGAAAATATTCTCATAGACATTGTTGTTGACGGAGAGACGGCGGGTAAAGCTTGGAGCTGTGGCCTCGAATTTGACTACGCTAATTCCGAGTCATTTTATTGCCGACCAATGAGGTTGGGGACAACGCGGATGGATGTTCCTGACCTTGCAAAGCGTGAGACGATTACACTTCTACCTCCACTTTCCGGTATTTCCACCGACGAGCCAGAATATCAACCCGGGAGAGTTAGTGTATTATTGGGAGAGGGCAGATCTGGTGAGGTGCTACGAAACCTGTGTTTGACGGTATTCGAAGGAGAGCCTGCACGCTGGGAAAGAGTAAAAAAGGGCGTGCAAGACGTTTTTGGTATTATTATGCTCGATCCAAAACGCGACAAAGCCAGAGGCGTTATTCATCTTAACTATCGCGAACGTGCAATTGAGTATCCAATAACCAGTGGCGGTAGTGGATTTAAGCAAGTATTGCTTTTACTTGCATATTTGGAAGGGCACCCAAACTCCACTGTACTATTGGACGAACCTGACGCTCACTTAGAAGTGCTGCGGCAACGGCAAGTTTATTCCTTGATTAGTGAGGCGGCTCGCCAATCAGGGAACCAAATTATCATAGCGAGTCATTCCGAGGTCGTAATGCAGGAGGCAATTGATCGCGATGTCTTAATTGGTTTTGTAGGAAAGCCAAGACGAATGGATGATCGAGGATCGCAAATTGGTAAGGCACTCAAAAATATTAGAGCTGATGATTATTATCAAGCTGAACGCAAAGGCTGCGTTATATATCTGGAAGGTTCGACTGATTTGGCGATCCTTCGTGGTTTTGCAAAAATATTGGATCACGCGGCGTTGAAATATCTGTCCGACCCCTTTGTTTTTTATGTAGCAAACCAACCAATGAAGGTATTGGATCATTTCCATGGTCTGCGCACTGCTGTATCCACCCTCAAATCTTTTTCGCTATTTGATCGTTTAGATCGACCGCTCCCGGACGGCTTCGAGCATCAAGAGAACCACATTTGGAATAGACGGGAAATAGAAAACTATTTGGCACTTCCAAGCGTCTTGTTACGATATGCGTTGTCAAAAAAAGACATGGATCTTGTGGAGGCTGCGGAAAGCCTCGTCCGAATAGAGGCGATGAAAAAAGCTATTGGTGAAGTGGAATCTGCTCTAGAGACACTGGGAGAAGCGCCTTGGTCTCCTGACACCAAAGTTTCTGATCAAGTTCTTGATCGTATATTCAAGCGGTATTTTGAACACATGAATCTTAGTAACAGAATGAGCAAAACAGACTACCATGTTTTAGTTGATTACATGCAGCCGAATGAAGTTGATGTTGAGGTTATCCAAGTTCTGGATAAAATCGTAAGAATGGGAAATTCTGCGACCGAACTTAATTCTTAATGGAAAATTCGGCCTTCAAAAATAATCCTGCAACGGCCGCACTTCAAAGCTGCCGTCCTTCAGTGCGCCAATCGCTTGAGCGGTGGCAAGGGATCCCGAAATCGTCGTCGTATACGGCACTTTTTGCATAAGCGCCGCGCGGCGTAGGGACTTTGAATCCGACTCGGCTTTTGCGCCGTCTGTGGTGTTGAACACCAGCTGCACACGGCGGTTGCGGATGGCGTCTTCGATGTGCGGACGGCCTTCTTGGACCTTGTTAATTTTCTCGGTCGGTATGCCGTTTTCTTTGAGGAAATTGGCTGTGCCGCTGGTGGCCAGCACTTTGAAACCTTGATCGGCGAGGAGTTTCACCGCTGGCAAGACAGTTGCTTTGTCTTCGTCTTTTACGGAAACAAACAATGTGCCGGAACGGGGCAACTCGACGCCAGCGCCAAGTTGGGATTTCGCGAAAGCGATCGCGAAGTTGCGGTCAAGGCCCATCACTTCGCCAGTGGAGCGCATTTCAGGGCCAAGCAGCGTGTCGACACCGGGGAAGCGGGCGAAGGGGAATACAGCTTCTTTGACGGCGATGTGCTTCAAATCACGTGAGTTCACGCGCGGGCCGTAGTGGGCGATGGCTTCGTCCAACGTCTCGCCAGCCATGATGCGGGCGGCGATTTTGGCAATGGGAAGTCCGATGGTTTTGGCAACAAACGGCACGGTGCGCGAGGCGCGGGGGTTGACTTCCAGCACGTATATGACGCCGTCTTTTATGGCGAATTGCACGTTCATGAGGCCGACGACTTTGAGTGCCAGCGCCATTTCAGTGGTTTGGCGCTCCAGCTCGTCTACGATTTCATCTGATAGAGTATGGACCGGCAGCGAGCAGGCGCTATCACCGGAATGGATGCCTGCTTCCTCAATATGTTCAAGTATTCCAGAGACATAGACGTTTTTTCCGTCACAAAGGCAGTCCACATCCACTTCCGTGGCATTACTCAAATAGCGGTCAAACAGCAGCGGGTTTTTGCCAAGCAACGTGTTGATCTGGCCGGTTTTATCGTTTGGATATTTGATCTTTATGTCTTCCGGAACCAGCTCGGGAACCGTGTCAAGAAGGTACGACTGGAGTGCGGATTCCGAGCGGATGACCTGCATGGCGCGGCCGCCGAGCACGTAGGAAGGGCGCACGACCAGCGGGAAGTCCAGCTCGCCAGCGATGATGCGCGCCTGCTCGACGGAGTAAGCGATGCCGTTCTCCGGCTGGGTTAGGTCAAGGCGTGTCAGCAACTTTTGGAAACGGTCACGGTCTTCGGCAAGGTCAATCGCGTCCGGTGTGGTGCCCAAAATCGGGATGCCTGCGTTTTCCAAGGCGTGCGCCAGTTTCAGCGGGGTTTGCCCGCCGAATTGCACGATGACGCCGTGTAACGTGCCGTTGGTTTGTTCGGCGCGGAGAATTTCGATGACGTCTTCAGCAGTCAGCGGCTCGAAATAGAGGCGGTCCGAAGTGTCGTAATCTGTCGATACGGTTTCCGGATTGCAGTTAATCATGATGCTCTCAAAGCCAGCATCGCGCAGCGCGAAGGAGGCATGGCAGCAGCAATAGTCAAACTCGATGCCTTGACCAATTCTGTTGGGTCCGCCGCCGAGAATGACGACTTTTTTCTTGTCAGAGATTTGCGCTTCCGAGCGTGGCTCGCCAATGAATGGCGTCTCATAGGTCGAATACATATAGGCGGTTGGCGACGCGAATTCGGCGGCGCAGGTGTCTATGCGCTTGAACACCGGATGGACTTTCAAGCTGTTGCGCAGCTTGGCTACATCTTTGGCTTTTTTACCGGTTAGGCCCGCCAGGCGTGCGTCGGAGAAGCCCATCGCTTTGACCATGCGCAGGTTTTCACCATCTTCCGGCAAGCCATGTTCGCGGATGCGGGCTTCCATATGGATGATGCCTTGCATCTGTTCAAGGAACCACGGATCAATTTTGCAGCCGTCGTGGACTTCTTCCACCGACATGCCAAGGCGCAACGCTTGCGCGACCATGCGCAGACGGTCCGGTGTCGGCACACCGATTGCGGCGCGGATGGCGTTTTTGTCGTCGGACTTATCGCGGCCCTTTTCAAGGCCCGGGATTTCGATCTCGTCCAGTCCAGTCAGCCCGGTTTCAAGGCCGCGCAGGGCTTTTTGCAAACTCTCCTGGAAGGTGCGGCCAATGGCCATAACTTCGCCAACGGACTTCATAGCGGTGGTTAAAACCGGCGAGGCACCGGGGAATTTCTCAAAGGCAAAGCGTGGAATTTTTACGACGACATAATCAATAGACGGTTCGAAGGACGCAGGTGTTGCACCGCCGGTTATGTCATTTTCGAGTTCGTCCAGCGTGTAGCCTACTGCCAGCTTGGCCGCGATTTTGGCAATCGGGAAGCCGGTGGCTTTTGAGGCCAGCGCGGATGAGCGCGAAACGCGCGGGTTCATCTCAATGACGATCATGCGGCCGTCGGCAGGGTTCACGGCGAACTGCACGTTGGAGCCGCCGGTTTCCACGCCAATTTCGCGCAGAACCGCGATGGAGGCGTTGCGCATGATTTGATATTCTTTATCGGTCAACGTCAGGGCAGGGGCGACGGTGATGCTATCGCCGGTATGCACACCCATCGGGTCGATGTTTTCGATCGAGCAGATGATAATGCAGTTATCCGCCTTGTCGCGCACGACCTCCATTTCGTATTCTTTCCAGCCCAAAACAGATTCTTCAATCAGCACTTCGGTGGTTGGGGAGGCATCGAGGCCGGACTTGATGATCTCAAAAAATTCGGACTGGTTATAGGCAATGCCGCCGCCGGTGCCGCCCATGGTAAACGAAGGGCGGATGATGGCGGGCAGGCCGACAAAATCCATCGCCTGCGCGGCCAATGCCATCGCATGGCCCATGTATTTTTGCTTGCGGTCGCTTTCGCCCAGTTGCCAATCATTTTCCAAGGCATCAAGGGCGGTGTCCAATTCATTGCCGGAGTGCTTTCCCTTCAGCTCCTCACGCTTGGATTTGTGGATTTGGCGGTCGAGGTTTTTGACTTCGGTGGCATTTGCCAACATGGATTTGGGTGTTTCAAGGCCGATTCGCTTCATCGCTTCGCGGAACAGGGCGCGATCTTCGGCCATGTCGATGGCTTCGGCGTTGGCACCGATCATCTCAACATTATAGCGCTCCAGCACGCCCATGCGGCGTAAGGACAGAGCAGTGTTAAGCGCAGTCTGGCCGCCCATGGTTGGCAGCAGCGCATCGGGGCGCTCTTTGGCGATAATCTTGGCGACAACTTCGGGCGTTATTGGCTCAATATAGGTGGCATCCGCCAGTTCCGGGTCCGTCATGATTGTGGCGGGATTGGAGTTCACCAGGATCACGCGGTAGCCCTCGGCTTTTAGCGCCTTGCAGGCCTGCGTGCCGGAATAGTCGAACTCACAGGCTTGGCCGATGATAATTGGCCCCGCCCCGATTATGAGGATTGATTTGATGTCAGTACGTTTTGGCATGTTCGGGGGACCCTGATTTGGAGTTTCCTACACACAAGCCGTCATGATTCCAACCCCTGTGGATAGATTTTGTGCAGTGCGAGATTGTTCTGTATCAACTCGCTTCGCCCGCGCTGCCTCCTCCAGGTAGGTAATCATTCCTTGACATGATAACGCTGAAGCTCTTTTACTGCGAGTTGCTGGGGGTGACGGAGCAAATGAGGGAGCACAATGTTAGGAATATTGGATTCAACGGGCTGAGAGTTTGTCATCGCCCACTTTCACCATAGCGTTATTTGGGAAGTGCTTGAGCGTTATTTGGGAAGTGCTAGGGTCTGGACCTGTTAATTTTGACGAAATGGTCGAGGTGATTTTTGGTGAGTGCCAGGAGGGAAGGCGCCGGGAAATGCGAGCATGTTGCCTTCGGCTTCTTCGAGTGGCAAGCCTTTGCAAGTTCAAGCTTTTGCGACAACGCAATCGCCGGAAAGCGCCCGATTTTGGCACCAACAGACAACCGACTTCACTCTGCGGCGTCAAACAGTTTAAACGGGCCTCAGCCCG
>JAYVRA010000034.1:0-30175 GCA_043776635.1 Phyllobacteriaceae bacterium | reverse complement strand
GGTTCGCTAAATCGGCTCGTCTTCATAAAAATCTCCTCGTTCAATATGCCGGGAAAATTCTACTTTTGAACACCGTTAATTTCAGGGGGGATTACCATGGGGTAAATACACTTGGGGCAAATACAGATTTCGTTTGAATACAACACGCTTTAAAGCATCGTACCAAAAAATATGTGCGGTTTTTGGCAATAATCGATGCTCAAATAAAGTGTTAGAGCGCCAATCCGATTCTATATCGGCGTGCAGAGCTCATATGAGAATAAATTAACGTTACTCTACTGAAAGTTACGAGTTGTTAATGCGCAATTCGTAAAGTCGCATTCGTGAGAGGGCACCCTCCTTTCCCCAAATGGCGATAAAAAATGAGTGCATCAGCGCATAGCCGTTCCGAAAAACGTGATTTCCAGCGCGTAAACGTTAAGCTATACGGTCGTTTTATGTTGGAAGATCGCACTGAACACCCATGCCAAGTGGCAGATATGTCACCCGGCAATGTCGCGCTGATCTCGGAAACTATCGGCGGTCTCGGCGAAAAAGTAATCGCCTACATTGACCATATCGGCCGCATTGAAGGCATTATGACGCGCACTCTGTCTGATGGTTTCGCTATGACAATCGTTGGTTCTGAGCGAAAAAAAGATAAATTAGCCGCACAGCTTACATGGCTTGCCAATCGTCACGAATTAGACCTGCCGGAAGATCGCCGCCATGACCGCGTCGCACCGCGTAACCCGATTACCATTTTGGCCCTCAACGATGGCCGGCAATATGAATGCCGGATCGTTGATTTGTCGCTCTCCGGTGCCGCTGTAGAAATCAATGTCAAGCCAGCCATTGGCACACCGATCACCCTTGGAACGATGCGTGGCCAAGTTGTCCGTCATTTTGAGGATGGCGTAGCGCTGGAGTTTGCCGTACTTCAGCGTGAGGAAACGCTTGTGGCTGCGTTCGCACAATAAATACTGAGTGAAATTTTGAGAAATCAGCGCGGCGCATGTCGCGTTATTTTATTTCTTCACAATTTTGCGAGCGTTTGATCTCTCAAGGTCTTAAAACCAATAGCGTTGAGATAAATCCGCCAACTCTACCCCACCCGCTCGCCTGCGGCATGAGGCTCACGACACTTTCAAAAACAGTAAATCATTGAAATCATTCAAAATAAATACTATCTCTAACAGCTTTAGTTAATTTAATATAATTCAAACATTTATAAATTTATTCACATAATTATAAAATATAACTCAATCATAAATATAATTTTCTTCAATCTTATATTTAAATATACTGTTAGATTTTTCGGGATGTAAAAACATCTGTGAGATTGTCCAAACATCAGGAGTTGGACGATGATCACAAGAGCCCTAAAACATCTAGCTGGATTTATCATTTTTCCCTTCCTTATTCAGGAAGCAAGTGCAGCCAGCTTCATGCCGTCAGGTTCGCGCACTAGCCAACCCATTGGCCACTATGAGTTCTGCCAAACCAATCCAGACCAATGCGCATCACATACAAATAACCCGATTCCAGTTAAATTAACACGTGGCCTTTGGGATGCCATGCAGGCCGTAAACAACGCCGCCAACACCATGATCCAGCCAATAACCGATATGGACCAGTGGGGCGTCGAGGAGCGTTGGTCAATACCGGTCAATAAGGGCGACTGCGAAGACTATGTTTTGCTCAAACGCAAAGAATTAATTGAGCAAGGCGTACCTCAGGCCGATGCCCTGATTACCGTTGTACGGCAAAAAAATGGTGCCGGTCATGCCGTTCTTACAGTTCGAACAGATCGAGGCGATTTCATTCTCGATAATTTAGAACCAAAAATTCTGGCGTGGAACAAGACGGATTACCGTTATTTAAAACGCCAATCAGACAAAAATGATTCCCATTGGGTCACTATTGAAGATAATCGCGAAGTGATTGTCGGCAGCGTGAATCCGTAGGGCGTTATTTATAGAATACCCGGTCGAGTCCCCACTCCCCGTCCCCAACGACCGGGCTATAGGAGCCGATGCTTTCCCCGGGCATCGGCTCCACTTTTTTCAAACTTGCTCAAGCCTCGCTTTAAACCGTCGGCCGTTTTGAACATAATGGAATGCAGCGGCCTCCAGCTTTCTAATTTCTTCGCTGGTTAGATTACGAATAGCTTTGGCGGGAGACCCTACTATCAGGCAGGCGTCGTCAAACATTTTGCCTTCAGTGACCAATGCACCGGCACCAACCAGACAGTTATTGCCAATAATCGCACCATTTAAAATAGTCGCGCCCATGCCAATAAGGCTGTGGCTGCCAATTGTGCATCCGTGAATAATGGCGCGGTGGCCGATGGTGCAGCCCTCGCCAATCGTTAGCGGAAATCCGGGGTCAGAGTGCAGCAACGCATGTTCCTGAATATTGGTGCCGCTGCCGATGCGCATCAGCTCATTATCGCCGCGCACCACCACATAGGGCCAAAAACTAACATCCGAGCCAATAGCCACCTGCCCGATGATCAGTGCGCCGGGTGCAACATAGCAGCTGCTTTCGTCATCAAACTGCGGGGAAATGCCGTCAAGCTTATATATCGTCATAGAGTTCCCCAAACTATCGCTCACAGCAATTGTGTGACCTGCCACAATGCCTCGACGCATATTATGCCTAATGCCAAACACCAGGCAATGGCAAATGCAAACCCTGTCAGCACAACGTCCCATCCTGCGCGATGATGCTGATGAACGGCAATGACTTCACTGACCAGAAGATAGGGGCCAGCTGAAATCAGCCTCACTAAAGAGCCAAAGGGATCCTCAACACGCAGAAACGGCAACCCCAACCGCGCAGTTTCGCCCGTCTGAGCTTCCAGCCAAGTTCCTGCCATGCCTGAAAAAGCAATTCCGGTAATCATCGCTACAATCATGATTTCTGCGCTCATAATTTACCACCTGTTTACCATAAATCGCCAGAATGCGACAAACTAACAACAGCAAGTTCTATTCCGGAAAATTTGTACCGAAATGGAACAGGGGTAAAATCGTGAGCGTTACGCTAGAAAATGGATACAATCAGGTTGAATCAAAATTCTTCAATCGCTTGTTCACAGCGTTTGCAATTTTGGCGCTTCTATCGCTATTGATTAGTATTGCTGGCCGTGAACTTGGTGCCAAGCTCACAATGGGCGGTCATACCGATGATACGACCAACCATGAAATCATTATTGGTAATGATGTTATTGTGTTACCGGCCAACATGATCCGCTATCCCGAACAACGGCGTGATGGTGTTGCAAACCGCCTCGATATTTATGTTATGTGGCCGACAATGCGTGGATACACGTCACAGTCCAAAGCTATTTTTAACAATTCTATCGATAAAACAAATAAATTGATCTTTATTTCGGTGGAGCCACGCACACTAAGTCGCGACATGTCCGACCGCTACGAACCAATCTATAAGGCTATGATTAATAAGCCCGGAGTTAGTCTTAGCAACGGGTTGACGCGCTTTCCACTCCCTGAAAAGTCAGGCTTTACGGACGAAGAATTATATGTCGGCCCCGCTACCGGCAACCGTCCCTTTATCGCCAGATGTCTCAATGCTCAAACTGCGCAAACCAGCATTGCCCCTTGTGACCGGGATATTCATATCGGTGATGATTTGGTTTTGATGGTGCGCTTTCCAGCGGAACTTTTGGACAACTGGCAGCAGCTGGATGCCAGGCTTGCCAGCTTTGCAAATACGATTGTTAAGACAGCAAAATGAAGCGTAGCCCGCAAAAGTGCTGGCGTTATTGCCTCAAAGCTATGCAAATTACTGTTAGCGCGATAAGCACCGGTATATGGTCAGCCAGGCGTTCTAACCCTTTATTTTAGCATCGCTAATTGCCAAGGACCTCATACACTTATTGGCACGATGCTCTGACTTAAACCAAATCCATATCCAAGATGGCCATAGAAAAATTGTAGGACAGATCACCGTCCTCATCATCACGATAAATAACACCAAGAAACTCTTCACCCAAAAACACTTCCGCTGAATCATCCTTACGCGGACGCGCCTTCACACTAATCGAAGGGTTTCCAAACGTACGTTTGAAATAGGCATCAAGCTTCTTAAGTTCGTCAGGCTTCACGAGATCATCTCCGGATTAAATAGGTAACGGCTCATGCCACGGCAGAAATCGCCCTGCAAGCAAAACTACCGCACATGACGTTTTTCACCCGTCATTATCATCTACGACCATCTCAACTTACAAAAGCTGGTTCATTGCGCGCGCCGGTTCCGCACACCCCGCTTCGCCAACAATACGTGCCGGAACGCCTGCGACTGTAACATTGTGCGGCACGGCTTTCAGTACAACAGAACCGGCAGCAACCTTTGAACAATGTCCGACTTCAATGTTTCCCAATATCTCAGCGCCCGCGCCAATCAGTACACCACGACGGATTTTAGGGTGGCGGTCCCCGGTTTCTTTGCCGGTTCCTCCCAGCGTCACGCCCTGCAAAATCGAGACGTCATCATCAATCGAGGCGGTCATACCAATGACGATACCCGTGGCATGGTCAAAGAATATGCCTTTGCCCATGTTGACCGCAGGGTGAATGTCCACTTGGAAAACCGCCGAAACCCGCGATTGCAGATAAAGAGCAAAGTCCTTGCGTCCAGTTTCCCAAAGCCAATGCGCCAACCGGTGCGACTGAATTGCATGAAAACCTTTAAAATAGAGCAGTGGATCGAGATAGCGCTCACATGCCGGATCACGGTCAAATACCGCCTGCAAATCCACCCGCAACGTGCTTGACCAATTCGCATTGCTCACAACCATCGACTGATAGGTCTGACGGATCAAAGCTGCCGGAACATCGGGATGGTCCAACCTCTCTGCGATGCGATGGATAATCGCCGATTCCAATGAGTCGTGATTGAGAACAGTGGAGAACAAAAAGCTCGCCAACACCGGATCATTAGAAGCCGCTTTTTCAGCATCATGCCGCACAGCATTCCACACAGGGTCGATGGAATTGCGCCTGAATTCCGCAAGATTTGTATCGACTGACATGACCGCACCCTCAATGAATGTTGACTACTATATAGGATTATTTTGCCGGATTGAAGCACCCCGAGAAAAACATGCGTAAAATATGGACATTACATAGAGTTTTGATTCAAAATACCGCCAACATAGCGACGCCTGCGGCAATGACACTTATGGAAGCAATTTTTCCAATGCCAAGCGGCTCGCCCAAAAACATATAGCCGCCAATCGCTGTCAGCGGCAAAATCACAGCGGACCATGCCATCATAACGCTAAGCTGCAACTTTGCCAGCGCCGTGTACCAACACACTACAAAAACCAGTATCAGCGCCACCGCCAGCCACATCATCGGGCTCAGCAACAGCGACTTGTAAGATACCGCAGCGCCAGTTGCCGCATCCATCCGCGCCTTGATGATAAGCTGCGAGATCGTTGAAGCGAAAAACCCAACGAACATGATCACCCACGCTGCGCGATCAGAACCCATATTGTTTACTCCGCTATTATAGATATTTACGCAATGAATAACGCTTTGGATTACGCCTGCCTCAAAAGTAAAAGCCTGTCTTGGCGATGTTCCCACCAACCTAAAACCAAGCCGGCGACGATGATAATCGCACTGCCAGCCAACGTCGTAAATGCCGGCACATCGGCGAAGAATACATAGCCGAGCCCGATTGCCCAAACCATGGAGGAATATTCAAACGGCGCAACAAAGCTCGGCGGCGCACTGCGATAGGCTTCGGCAAAGGTGAAAAAACCAATTGCCGTGGAAATGCCAAAGCCGCCAATATAAACACAATCGCGCAGTGAAGGCATAACCCAAGGTCGCGTCAAAAATCCATAACTCGGCGAACTCGCCTCGTAATAAGCGCCCGAACCAAATATCAGCGCCAATGCCCCGGCAATGAATGTAAAGCCCAGACCTGTATAAGTGGCCACCACTAAGGGCGGAATGCGCCGGTCAATCCTACGCGTAAACAGATTTCCCAGGGCGTAGAGAAACGTCGCAATCAGCGTCAGAATCGACGCCGGTTCAAACAGTGCACTCGTCGGCTTGATAGCAAGTGCCACACCAACAAATCCGAATGCGGCCGCAAACCAGCGCCACGGTTGCACTGTCTCGCCCACCACCATTCCAGACAATATCGCTACAATCAGCGGCAGCGCGAAATAGATGGCAGTAGCATCGGCAAGGGTCATGGCAGGCAAGCTCAAGTAGAAAAATGCACTTCCCGATCCCAACAACAGCCCTCGCCAAATCAGAGCGGATTGGAAAGAGCGGCGATATGCACCCGCACCTTGCCTCAAAAGGACAATGGCAATGACCAGCACAATGGCAATGATACAACGTATCACTTGAAGCTCATGAAAAGGATAAGCGCCGCTCAAATATTTCATGAACACATCTTGGATACTGGCAAAGCCAATGCCCGAGCAAAGAACGAGCACTGCATAACGCTTGCGGTCGCTCACTTTCCCTTCCATACCGGATCGCGCTTTTCGGCAAATGCCTTGAAGCCTTCCATATTGTCTTCGGACCCGTATAGCGCATCCACCGTCGGGAACTGGCGCTTCGTCACCTTGTTCATCGCGTTCTGGTAATCCATGCCCTCAGCCGCGCGGGCAACCTCTTTGATGGCCGCAAACACCAGCGGCGGACCGCTTTCGAGGAGACGTGCCAACGTCCAGACCCGCTTCATCAGTTTCTCATTGTCAGGTAAAATCTCGTTAACCAGCCCCCAGCGATGGGCCTCGGCAACATGCATCCAGCGCCCCGTGAAAAGCAAATCCATTGCCACATGATAGGGAATGCGCTTCGGCAATTTGATCGTCGCAGCGTCCGCCAGCGTGCCTGCCTTGATTTCCGGCAACGCAAACGAGGAATGCGCCGAGGCGAGGATCATGTCGCAAGACAGCGCCAGCTCAAACCCGCCGCCAACAGCCATGCCATTGACCGCGCAGATCACCGGCTTGTTCATATCGCGCAGTTCTTGCAAGCCCGCAAATCCGCCAACGCCATAGTCCCCGTCCACCGCATCGCCACTTGCAGCCGCTTTCAAATCCCAACCGGCGCAAAAAAACTTATCGCCCGCAGTCTGCACGATGGCGACGCGCAACTCCGGATCATCGCGAAACGCCCTGAACGTTTCGCCCATCACGCGCGAAGTTTTCAAGTCAATCGCATTGGCCTTCGGGCGGTCCAGCGTAACCTCAAGAATACCGCCCTCGCGGCGTATGGTGATAAATTCAGACATAAATTTTCTCCCTCATTTTACCACGCGCACAAGCGCATCAACCGCTACTGCGCCGTCAACTTTCACCATCACCGGATTGATTTCAATATCCGTCAGCGTGGCGTCCGCAACCATCAGCACACCAAGCCGTGCGGCAATCTGCGCCACCGATTTCACATCAGCTTTAGCCCTGCCACGATAACCATCAAGCAAAGGCCACAGCCGCAAGCGCTTCAACGCCGTCAAAATCTCGTCCTCATCAACCGGCAGCACGAGCGTCACCGTATCGGCCAAAACTTCCGCTGTCACGCCGCCCATGCCAAGTGTCAGCGTCACCCCGTAAACCGGATCACGCTGCAAACCGATCAGCATTTCAGCAACAGGACCTGTCACCATTTCTTCGGCAAGATAGCCACTTGCGCCGGTTATTTCAGCCTGATCTTCCAGCGTAACCAATCCAAGCCGCACAGCCCCTGCTTCTGTCTTGTGCGCAAAGCCAAGCCCCTTCAACGCCAAAGGTGCAGCCAGTCCAACTGCTTTTGCCCTCAGTTCATTCAATGAGAGTGCCGAGACCCCGCGCGGCACAGATATGCCTGCTTGTTCCAACAATGCCTTGCCTTGCGCCTCATCCAAAAGAGTTGTCTCGCCAATCGAAATTGGCGTGGCCGGAATCCAATTTGCAACACCTGAAACAGTCTGCGCCGCCTTGATCGCCGCAAGTGCTGTTTCCAGCCCCATCAGCGTCACCACGCCTTGATCAAGCAGCGCTACCGCCCGCTCCTCATCTAAATTCTCAGGCAGTGACGAGACCGCGAACGCAGGCTTAACCGTCGTTTTCGCCGCAGAAACAATCGCCTCAAGTGCGGGCTGAAACGACGACGGATCACAGCGGTCAGGCCTCGGCGGATCTATGATATAAATGCCGGCATCGTAGCCCGAAAGCATCGTCGTAAACACGTCCGTCGTGCGCGGCCCGTCGCCCCAAATGAAGGTGTGATAATCCAGCGGATTGGCAATCGTTACAATCGGTCCGAGAATTTTTTCCAGCCGCAGCCGCTGCGCTTTTGATAATTCCGGAAATTCTATACCAAACGGGGCGGCCAAATCCGCCACCAGTCCCGCTTCGCCGCCGGAGCAGGATAGCGAGCAAATCCGTGTGCCGATTTGCGGGCCATAGAGATGAAATATCTTCAATGTTTCAATGAGTTCCGCAGGCGAGTTCACCTCGGCTACACCGCATTGCCTTAAGAAAGCCGACGATGCCGCCCTGCCTCCAGCCAGCGATGCGGTGTGCGATTGCGCGGCGTCACGCGATGCTTCCGTCTTGCCGGACTTGATAACGACGATGCCCTTACCCGCCGCCCGCGCATTCTGCGCAAGCCTTGCAAACGCCGCTGCATCGTCAATGCCTTCGATGTACATGCCAATTGCCGTCACGCGCTCGTCATCCAAAAGTGCGCTTGCCAGTTCCGCCAAACCCACCGCCGCCGCATTGCCCAAACAGGCGACATAAGCCACGGGCAGCCCTCGCTTTTGCATCGTCATATTGATGACAATGTTCGACGATTGCGAGAGCAACGCCACGCCCTTTTCAACCCGTTTGCCGCCGTGCTGGTCCGGCCACAAAAGCGCACCATCGAGATAGTTGATAACGCCATAGCAGTTGGGCCCAAGGATAGGCATATCCCCTGCCGCCTCAATAAGCCGCCCCTGCAATTCCGGCTCGCCTGCCTCCGTCCAGCCCGAAGCAAAGCAAATCGCCCCGCCCGCGCTCATGGAGGCAAGTTCTCTCACCACATCCACCGTCGCATGGCGGTTGACGCCAATAAACACCGCATCCGGCGCTATCGGCAAATCGGCAAGCGAGGCATAAACCTTCAGTCCGCCAATCTCCGTCCTGGTAGGATGCACCGGCCAAACCGGCCCAGCAAAACCCATTTTTTGACACTGCTCAATGACATTTTGCGCCCAGCCGGAGCCGAGCACCGCAATGGATTTCGGGCGAAGGAGGCGTTCGAGGCGGGTCAAAGCACCACCTCAAATTTCACCCGCAAATTCTTCAGCTCCCCCGCATACAATCCCACTGCATCCATTCCCTTTGGCGTTAACCCATAAACCCCGGTCCGCACCCGTTCAAACCAGCCATAATGATCGTCCGCCATCAGGTTGCGCGCCAGCTTCACACCCGCGACCCGCGAAACTTCCGCAGCCTTTGTCGGACCACTTACATGCAGCACGCCCAGGCAAAGCAGCGCGTCTTGCCGGTAAGCCGTCACCATCCCGCGCCGCGTCGCGCCGCCAGTGTTCGGATCGCCAACCCGCCGCGCAAATTCACGCAGTAATTTCGCCTTGCGCGGCTTGGATTGACGCGGTTTGTACGGCTCGGGGTCACAATGAATTTCCACAAACCCGTCCGCCAATCGCACCGTAATCAACCCCAGACCAAGCCGCCGGCACAGCGCCTTGTTCGCACTCAGCGCCGACAAGAACGCCCGCCCTGACCCGCTTGGCACAGCAATATAAACCGCATCCGTAATCGCCTGCCGCTCTATTGCTTGATGAATAAGCGAAAGCGAAAAGCCAGTTTTCAGTTCAACAATAAGCGGCTCGTCGCCCTCGCGCACCGCCACAACATCCGCCGCCCCGATCTCAGATTTTACCTCATAGCCCTGCTCCTCAAGCATCTGCTTGATCGGTGCATAAAGGTCAGTTTCTTTGATCGCCGCCATAAAAGATTACCCGCCAACCGCCCGCAGCAACTCGCGCGAAATAATATGCCGCTGGATTTCGCTGGTGCCTTCCCAAATCCGCTCGACCCGCGCATCGCGCCAGATGCGCTCCAGCGGCAAATCATCCATCAGCCCCATGCCGCCGAAAATCTGGATCGCCTCGTCCGCCACGAAAGCCAGCATTTCGGTAGCCTTAAGTTTGGCCATAGACATGTCGGTCTCGGTCACAGTGCCGTTATCAAACTTCCACGCCGCCTCGCGGGTTAGAAGTTCCGCCGCTTTCAGCTCCATCGCCATATCCGCCAGCTTGAACGAAACGCCCTGAAACTTGCCAATCGCCTGCCCGAATTGCTTGCGCTCCGCCGCGTAGGAAATCGCCAGCCCCAGCGCCCGCTCTGCGCGGCCCAAACATGTGGAAGCCACCTGCAGGCGCGTCGCGCCAAGCCACTGTTTGGCCACCTCAAAGCCCTTGTGCACCTCGCCCAGCACTTGAGATTTGGGCAAGCGGCAATCGTCAAATTCCAAAATCGCATTGGTGTAGCCCCGATGCGAAACGTTTTTATACCCATCGCGCACAATGAAACCCGGCGTGCCCTTGTCAACAAAAAACGCCGTAATCAGTCTCTTCCTGCCGCGCGGCGTGTCTTCCTCGCCCGATGCCATGAACACAATTGCAAAATCCGCAATATCAGCATGGCTGATGAAATGCTTCGTGCCGTTCAAAATCCAGTCATCGCCGTCTGGCTTGGCGCTCGCCTTCATGCCGCGCAAATCCGAACCTGCGCCAGGCTCGGTCATCGCCAGACAGTCCCACTTCTCGCCCTTGATGCAGGGAAACAAATATGTCTCGCGCTGCTCCGCCGTACCCGCCAAAAGAATATTCGAAGGCCGCGCCACGCAGGTCCAGTGCAGCGCATAGTTGGCCTTGCCCAGCTCCTTTTCGTAAAGCAGCCATGTCGGCGTATCCAGCCCCGCGCCGCCCACATCCTCCGGCATGTTGGCCGCATAAAGCCCCGCCGTAATCGCCTTGGCCTGAATGTCCTTTATTAATTCCATGCGCAAAACACCCGTCCGCTCCACCTCCGCTTCATGCGGATAGAGTTCGTTCTCCACAAACGCGCGGGTGGTTTGAACGATGAGGCTCTGTTCTTCTGTCAGGCCGAAATTCATGAGTTTAATCCTTTGGCAGAGCTCCAAAAACGCAGGTCAATTCGGGGACAGTTTACTTTTAGCGTCTCCATTTTATCGTGGAGCAACGGTCCCTGCTGATCACCAAAAGTAGACTCTCCCCGAATTGATCTGCGTTTCCGTTGTTCATTCACTCACCCCTTCTTCACCAGCTTGCCCGCCTTGGCCTTAGCCGCAGCAGGCGAAACGCCAGCCTTCTTCGCCAATTGCTTCACATAGTCCTTGTGCAATTCGCCCGCGCCCCAGCCCTTGCCCTTGTTAGTCTTGGAAAGCGCCGCCATGATCGCCACGAGGTTTTCATCGCGGATGGCTTCGAGTTCACGGATTGACCATTTGCCGGATTGATCGTCGGACTGTCCGGCAATCAAATCCACCAGTTCGTCGTTGAATTCCGGCACGTCCATCAGCTTGGTCCAAGGCCATTTCAGGCACGGCCCGAACTGCGCCATGAAGTGCCGCATCCCCGCTTCGCCGCCTGCAATGCGATAGACCTGAAACATACCCATCTGCGCCCAGCGGATGCCGAACCCGTAGCGCATGATATCGTCGAGCTCCTCGACAGTCGTGATGCCATCCTTGATAAGCCAAAGCGCCTCGCGCCACACCGCTTCCAGCAAACGGTCGCCAACAAAGGCTTCAATTTCCTTTTTGATGACCACCGGCTTCATGCCAATCGAGGCATAAATTTCCCGGGCTTTCTGAATCACATCCGCACTGGTTTTAATACCGCCAACGATCTCGACTATCGGCAAAAGATATACCGGATTGAACGGATGCGCTACCACCAGCCGGTCCGGATTGGCCATCGACGTCTGCATGTCACTCGGCTTGATGCCGGAAGTTGACGAGCCGATAATCGCGTGGCGCGGCGCATGAGCATCAATCTCCGCCAGCACGCGGTGCTTGATATCGAGCCGCTCCGGCACGCTTTCTTGAATTAAATCCGCACCGCTAACCGCCTCAGCCAGTGTCTTGGCATAAGTAATCCCGCCTTCCTTCGGTAGCACTTGCGTCATTTGGCGATACGCCGCCCGCGCGTTCTTCATCACCGCATTGACCTTGCGCTCGGCGTCCGGATCGGGATCAAAAATCGAAACATCAATGCCGTTGAGGACGAGACGCGCAACCCACCCCGCGCCAATGACGCCGCCGCCTATGCAGGCTGCTTTGTTAACTTTTATCATGCCGCCACCATCGCCAGTTTGTTCAATCCCAACTTCTTGCGTACCTCATCAGGCCCGATCACCCGCGCGCCCAGGTTCTCAACAATCGTCACTGCCCGCTCCACAAGTTGCGCGTTGGTGGCCAGCACGCCCTTGCCAAGCCAGAGATTATCTTCCAGCCCCACACGCACATTGCCGCCCGCCAACACCGCCGCAGCAACGTAAGCCATCTGATCACGACCGAGCGTAAACGCTGACCAGTTCCATGTGGACGGCACATTGTTGACCATCGCCATGAACGTATTCAGATCATTCGGTGCGCCCCACGGCACGCCCATGCACAGCTGCACCAGCGCGTCCGGCTTCAAAACGCCTTCTTCCACCAGCTGCTTGGCAAACCATAAATGCCCCGTGTCAAATGCCTCAATCTCCGGCTTCACGCCAAACGCCGTCATCATTGCGCCCATCGCACGCAGCATTCCCGGCGTGTTGGTCATCACATAGTCGGCCTCGTTAAAATTCATCGTGCCGCAATCCAGTGTGCAGATTTCCGGCAGGCACTGGCGCACATGCTCAACGCGGTTGGATGCGCCGCCCATGTCCGTGCCTTGTACTTTCAACGGCAGCGGGTTTTCGACATCGCCAAACACCATATCACCGCCCATACCGGCAGTGAGGTTCAGCACCACATCGACATTGGCCTCGCGAATGCGCTCCGTCACCTCGCGGTACAGATGAACATCGCGGCGCGGTTTCCCCGTCTCCGGGTCGCGCACATGGCAATGCACAATCGCCGCGCCTGCCTTGGCCGCATCAATTGCCGCATCCGCAATCTGCTTCGGGCTGCGCGGCACATGCGGGCTTCGATCTTGCGTGCCACCGGAGCCAGTCACAGCACAAGTGATAAAAACCTCGCGGTTCATGGTCAGTGGCATACAAAATCACTCCCGATTTCCGTTCATCATGAATCAGTTGAAAAACACTGCTTTGCATATTACGAATATGTCTTGATGAAAAACGAACCGCTCTCACTCTTTATTCCAAACGACGAACCTCTGGAAATAACGTTTCTGGTGCTGTCCGGCACGTCGATCTTATGCGTCGCCTCAGCAATAGACCCGCTCCGCGCCGCCAACCGCATCGCGGGCGAACAACTCTACAAATGGACCATCGTTTCGCCGGATGGATCAAATCCGCAAACCACCAGTGGCCTGCCCGTCGCTGTTTCAGGTAAGTTCGATGCCGGTGCCCATCATGAAGTGTTGATTGTCATTGCAGGTTTTGGCACTGCACCCTTCACCAAAGGGCCGTTCTTGGCCGGGCTTCGCAAAGCAGGACGCCGCGCCCGCGCCGTCGGCGGCATTGAGGCCGGTACATGGCTGCTCGGCCACGCTGGCTTACTCGATGGCCGTGCCGCCACTACACACTTTGAAGACGAAGAAGACTTCCGCGCTGCATTTCCCCATAGCGATGTGCGAACGGACCGCTACGTCATCGACGGTCCTGTGTTTACCTGCGCCGGCGCATCGCCAACCTTCGACCTGATGCTCCGTCTCATCCGTGCCCGCCAAGGCATGGCCATGGCGCTCAATGTTGCAAGCGTATTCGTCTATGACCGACCGCGCTCAAGCAGCGAAAACCAGACATTGGTCTCCCTCGGTCAACTCGAGACGCAAAACCCGCGCATAGCCACCGCCATTCGCCTCATGGAAACCAACATTGACGCGCCACAGCCAATCTCCACAATCGCCAAACGCCTCACCATCACACCACGCACTTTGGAAATAGCGTTCCAAAAACTAATCGGCGAAACGCCCGGACACTATTACCTGAACCTACGCCTCGCCGCCGCCCGTAAAATGGTGACAGACACAAAGCTGCCAATGACTGAAATTGCCACACGAACGGGGTTCAATTCAGCCGCAAGCTTTAGCAGGGCATTCAAAGGCAAGTTTGCTATAACCCCAACCTCTTTGCGATCATAACAAGTTGCAAATGATACATATCAATGATATGTATCATTTAGAAATATGGGAGCCCGCATTATGGCCAAAACCGCAAAAATATTTACCACAGGCCGCAGCCAAGCAGTTCGGCTGCCGAAGGAATTCCGGTTTACCGGTACAGAAGTTGAGATAACCCGCGACGCGGTGACAGGCGGGGTAATTCTGTTTGAAAAACCCCGAAAAAGTGAGAGTTGGGAACGATTTTTGAAGCTTCGCGATGAACTTGGGGCTCTTGAAGACTTTGAATTCGCGCGCGACGATAGCACAATTCCACCCGATCGGACGGGCTTCTGATGCCACTTTTCTTTATGTTGGACACAAATGCAGTCAGCGCCATAGCTCGCGGTAAAAGCAGCAGCATAGACAAAGCTATTACAATGGCGGGCACTAAAAATCTTTGTATATCAGTAATAACAGAGGCAGAAATCCGGTTTGGACTTGCGCGAAAGCCAGAAGCAACAAAGATCGCTATCTCAGCCAATGCCCTGCTGGCAGAATTACCCGTTCTCGATTGGGGCTCGTCAGAGGCCGCAGTATATGCGGCAATGCGAGCGACAATGGAGATATCAGGAGCCACACTCTCTGTCTTTGACACACTCATAGCCGCGCACGCGCTCTCGTCCGGCTGCACGTTGGTCACGGCTGATAAAGCCTTTTCTATGGTTCCAAACCTGAAAACAGTGAACTGGGAAGTCTGACCTTTATCTCTATCCCTTCGTAAACCGGTACTCCGTCTTCTGCCTCGATATTTCGCCGGGACGTAATATCGTTGTCGGGAAATACGAATAGTGAGTCGCATCCGGCCACAGTTGCGTTTCCAGACAAAAACCCGCATGGGCAAAATACGGCTTTCCCGTAAGCCCGTTCGGACCCGCTGGCAGAGTGTTTCCAGCATAAAACTGGCATCCGGGCTCCGTCGTCACAACATCCAGCACCACGCCTGATTTTGGCGCCTTCACCTGAGCAACCGCCCTCATCGCACCACGCGCCGCGCTCACACACCAATTATTATCATAGACAGTTTGTTCGCCTGCCACCTCGTGCCGTATTGCACGCGGCTGGCGGAAATCATGGGCTGTCCCTTCCACCGGCAGCACGCGGCCATCAGGAATCAAATCTTCATCAGTTGGCAAATAAGCATCGGCGAAAATCTGCATTTGATGGTCGCGGATATCGCTGAGGCCGCCGTCTTCGAGATTGAAATAGCCGTGATGTGCCAGATTACACACCGTCGCCTTGTCATTCACCGCCTCCAGAATGACCGAAAACACGCCCTTACCCGAAACACGGTAGGTGCAGCGCACGTCAAGATTGCCCGGAAAGCCCATATTACCATCCGCGCAGCAAATTTCCAGGACTGCCTCATCGCGCGAAACGGCCACAAAGGTCCAGTTGCGCGTGCCAATGCCATGTGTGCCGCCATGGAGATTGTGTTTCCCACGGAAATTCTTTTCCAATTCATATGTGACACCATCGATAACCAACTTACCGTCGCGTATCCGGTTCACATTACGCCCGACATTAGCACCGAAATATTTGGAGTGCGCAAGATAGTCATCAAAATTATCAAAGCCCAGCACCAGCGGCGCGTCGTGGCCCCTCAAGCGCAAATCTTGAACTACAGCGCCCCAACTGATGATTTTAGCTGTTAGTCCACCACCGGAAATCTCAACCATCTGAACCGCTTCGCCACTGCCGGTCTGACCGAAAATATCCATGAAAATGCTCCAAATTTGCCGTCGGCACTCATAGTGCGCCAACCCGCAAAACACAATGGCGGCGAACCGTGACAATCGCGCAAAATACCACGCTGCAACAATCCGGACTTTCGGGCTTTCCCAAATCGTCAAAAAAGGCTAGACAACGCCCGACTGCACTGGCGGCAGGCATAGTTCATCTCCATTTGCGCGCCAGTCTCCACTAAATAAAGAGGTTTTGCCCGTGTCGTCCACATTTGACAAAGTTGCTGATATCATTGCTGACACCAGCGAAATTGACCGTGATAGCATCACGCCTGAAAGTCATACAATTGATGATTTAGGCATCGACAGCTTGGATTTTCTCGACATCGTATTCGCAATCGACAAGGCGTTCGGCATTAAAGTGCCGCTGGAGCAATGGACTCAAGACGTCAATGAAGGCCGTGCGCCAACAGAAGAATATTTCGTTTTGAAGAACCTGTGCGGTAAAATCGACGAACTCGTGGCCGCCAAGAAGGCGTGAGTTCAGCCATGAGCGGCAATGATGTTCTCATCACCGGCATAGGCCTCCTGTCATCACTTGGTGAAGGGACGGATGCCAACTGGGAGGCGCTAAGTACTAACGCTGTACCGCGCCTTAACACAGAGAGCTTCGCGCCTTACGTTGTGCATCCCCTGCCTGAAGTTGACTGGGCATTGCAAATCCCGCGCAAAGAACAGCGCCAGATGGAGCAATGGCAGCGTATCGGCACTTATACAGCGGGTCTTGCGCTTGCCGATGCGGGCATGAAGGAAAACGAGGCGCTGACGACTTCGATGGATCTGATCGTTGCCGCAGGCGGCGGCGAGCGTGATCTCAGCGTGGACACCCAAATTCTCGATGCCTCGCGCACCCGCAATGACCGCGACGTGATGCTCAATGAAAAGCTGACAACAGAGCTTCGCCCGACCCTCTTTTTGGCCCAATTATCCAACCTGCTGGCGGGCAATATTTCCATAGTACATACAGTCACCGGCTCCTCGCGCACCTTCATGGGCGAGGAAGGCGCAGGCATTTCCGCGCTGCAAACTGCAGTCGCCCGCATCCGTTCAGGTCAAAGCACGCACATACTGGTTGGCGGCGCACTCAATGCAGAGCATTTGGACATTTGCCTGTCATATGAATTAAATGGTCTCTTAAAAAGTGACGGCTGGTCGCCACTCTGGGGCCGTCAGGGCAGTTCAGGCGGCGGTGTTATCACCGGTTCCGGTTCGGCATTCCTCGTGCTCGAATCACGCGCCCACGCGCAAGGTCGCGGCGCACGCGCCTATGCCAAACTCGCATCTGTCTCCGGCAATCAGGCCGCGCGCAATGGCGATCTTGAACAAAGCATCAGCTCAGTTCTGGAAAATGTCAGCCCGTCCGGCGCTGATATACTTTACACCGGCGCTTCCGGCGCACACGACGCCATGAAGGCTGAAATCGCGGTTGCGCCTTATGGCACAGCCATTCGCGGTTTTGCTGGCGTCACCGGCCACATGAAGGAAGCGCAATTCCCGTTTGCGGTCGCGCTCGCAGCGCTCAGCGTTTCCAAAGGCGCAAGCTTGCCACCAATTGACGTCGCCAATGAAAAAGCAGCGCCAAAATCAATCGACAGTGCCTTGGCGCTCACCGTTGGCTATCATCGCAGCGAAGGTGCTGCGCTTGTGACGAAGGCGTGAATTTGATGGCATCGTATTACAAAGATCACCTGGGCCGCCCGCTCGTAGCCGTAACAGGCATTGGCGTTATCACATCGCTTGGCCAAGGCAAGGACGATAACTGGGCAGCGCTGACATCCGGCCAGTCCGGCATTCACACCATCACCCGCTTCCCGACAGATTTGCTGAACACACGCATTGCCGGAACCGTGGATTTCCTCGATGCCAGCCTCAAGGGCGCATCGCTGCTATCTCTGGCGCTAGCCTCGTCCGCAGCTGAAGAAGCTATCGCTCAAGCAGGTCTCTCCGGTCCCTTTGGCGGCCCGCTGTTCCTTGCAGCGCCTCCAGTCGAGCTCGAATGGCAACACCGCTTTGCGCTGGAGCGTGAAATATCAGCCGGTAGCCCCGCTGGCTACGGGCGGATGCTCGAAGTCTGCCGTGCCAACCGCCATCCGGACTTCTTCGACGCCGCTCAATTCGGCGCGATTGCGGACCGACTGCGGGCCAAATTCGGTACGCGCGGCCTGCCCGTCACGCTCTCGACCGCCTGCGCCTCGGGCGCAACAGCCATACAGCTCGGCGTCGAAGCCATCCGTCGCGGCGAGGCCACCCGCGTTTTGGCAATTGGCACAGATGGTTCGGTCGGCGCAGAATCGCTCATACGCTTCTCGCTCTTATCGGCGTTATCCACACACAATACTCCGGCCCACAAGGCAGCCAAGCCATTCTCCAAAGACCGTGACGGGTTTGTCATGGCTGAAGGTTCGGCGGCACTGGTCATGGAACCGCTCGAAAACGCCATTGCACGCGGTGCAAAAATTCTCGGAATCCTCAAAGGCTGCGGCGAAAAAGCCGATGATTTCCACCGCACCCGCTCGAAGCCGGATGCCTCGCCTGCCATTGCCGCCGTGCGTGCCGCGTTGGCCGATGCCGGTGCTCACGAGCAATCAATCGACTACGTCAATGCCCACGGCACCTCCACGCCCGAAAACGACAAGATGGAAGCGCTGGCAATCTCCACCGTTTTTGGCGAGCGCATCGCCAACATTCCGGTATCGTCCAACAAGTCGATGGTCGGCCACACGCTCACCGCCGCTGGCGCTGTCGAAGCCGCATTCTCGCTGCTCACCATGCTTCATGGAACCATCCCGCCGACCATCAACTATGATGTGCCGGATCCGGCGATTCCGCTGGATACTGTGCCCAATGTTAAGCGCGATGCCGATGTTTCCATGGTGCTTTCAAACTCGTTTGGCTTCGGCGGGCAAAATAGCTGCCTTGTCATGGCCCGCGAAGCACACTAATCCCTACCCCGTGAAGTTTATGAAAAGGACCGCCGCTCATGCGCGCCCTACAGCTAATTGAAGATCGACGCATTGAGGTGCGTGAGGTGGATGCGCCGCCGGCGCCCGGTCCAGGTGAAGTTACAGTCGATATCAAAGTCGTCGCGCTCAACCACATCGACGTATGGGGCTGGCGCGGCATGGCGTTTGCCAAGCGCACGCTGCCGCTCACTATCGGCGCGGAGGCGTCAGGCACCGTCTCCGCCATCGGCGCGGGAGTATCAAACGTATTGCCCGGCCAATTGGTCTCTATCTATGGCGCGCGAATCTGCGGCCTGTGCAAGGCTTGCCGCGAAGGCCGCGATAATCTGTGCGAGCATGTATCCGGCGTCCACGGCTTCCACCTTGGCGGCTTTGCCTGTGACCAGGTCAACATCCCCGCCCGCCAGCTCGTCCCCGCCCCTCCAGGTGTCACGGACATCGCCGCCGCAGTTGCCCCCGTCACCTTCGGCACGGTCGAGCACATGTTGTTTGACAACGCCAGGCTTCAACCGGGCGAAACAATCCTCATCCATGCCGGCGGCTCCGGCATTGGCTCCGCTGCCATTCAGCTTGCGAAAAAAATCGGCTGCACCGTCATCACTACCGTCGGCTCAGATGATAAAATCGAAAAAGCCAAAGCGCTTGGCGCGGATCATGTTATAAACTACCGCGAAGACCGCTTTGAAGGCGTCACCCGCAAGCTTACCAAGAAAAAAGGCGTCGATGTTGTGTTTGAGCATGTCGGCGCGGACACGTGGGCAGGCTCGATGCTCTGCATGAAACGCGGCGGCCGGCTTGTCACGTGCGGCTCAACATCCGGCGTTTCCACCACCATCAATCTGATGATGCTGTTCCAACAGCAGCTCCGCCTTATTGGCTCGTTCGGCTGCCGCATGGAAAATATGGCGGATGCCATGCAGAAAATGGCGCAAGGCCTCGTCTCCCCGGTCATCGACACCGAAGTGGATTTCGCTGGCATCGACAAGGCCCTTCAACGCATGGAAACCCGCAATGTATTCGGCAAAATCATTCTGAGAGTGGCGTAAGCCTACTTGTTGACTTGCCACACTTTGTCCATACAGTGTATGCATGAGACGAATAGTGTGGAATGAATAAATGTCGAAACTGCTTCGAAATGATCCAGCACAGGGTAATATATCTTTCTTACTCAAGACCGTCTGCAATCCCCCCCCCGCCGTCATTCCGGATCTGCGCTGCGCTTTTCCGGAATGACGGCGGAGGGGTTTGGCTTAAGAGTGGTCGGGTTTAAGACGAGAGCCGAAACTACACGCGACTGTATCTTAAGGATAAGAAAAATGGGCAAAGAACCATTCGTCAGCGCCTACATGGACGATGAAGAACGAGATATGATCGAGGCTTTTAACGAAGCGGTGAGCGCTCCCGGTTATGTCCCTGGCCCAAGCAGCCTGACACCCGAAAGCCTAAAAGAGCTACAAGAAGCCGCCCGCTTCACGCTCAATGAAATCCGTGAAAAGAACGGGCAACGCACGAAAATTTCGCTGCGCGTGACAAATGATGACCTTGAACGCCTCAAGGAGCGTGCCAAGCGCGAGGGCATGCCCTACCAAACTCTTATCAATTCAATTTTGCACAAAGCGGTGGCAGGCTAATCATTTGAAACTCGCACTCTATCGTCTTTGGCGCAAATTCCGCCATGTTGAAATGTGGCTGGTCGCGCAGCTGACGTTCCTCATTCTGCGCATTTTGCGGCTGCTGCCACCTGTCGCAGCCATGAATTTCATGGATAGCGCAGCGCGTCGCATTGGCCCGCTTTCCAGCCGGCACAAAGTGGCGATGAAGAATATCCAAAATGCATTTCCCGAAAAATCCGGCGAAGAATGCAAACAAATCGCGCTCGGCATGTGGGGTAATATGGCCCGCCTGCTCGCCGAATATGTCTTCCTCGACCAGATATTCGACTACGACCCACTGGCTACAAAACCCGGTCTCATCGAGGTCGAAGGCACGGAAATTTTCGAGCGCCTGCAAGCCGAAAAACGTCCGCGCATTTTTTTCACTGCCCACACCGGAAATTTCGAGTTACTGCCCGTCTGCGCCGCGACTTTCGGACTGGAAGTCACGGCCCTGTTCCGTGCGCCTAACAACCCGCACATTGCCAAAAAAGTGCTCCACGCGCGCCGCACAAACATGGGCCACCTCGTGCCCTCTAAGGCAGGCGCCGTTTGGTCGCTGGCGGGAATTTTGGACAATCGCGGCAATGTCGGCATGTTGGTGGACCAATATTTCCACAATGGCAGCCAAGTGAATTTTTTCGGACGGCAGGCACTGACCAGCCCGTTGCTTCCCCGCCTCGCCCGCCAATTTGATGCAGATATTTACCCCGCGCGCTGCATTCGCCTGCCAAACGGGCGCTACAGGCTGCAACTGTTTGAGAAGGTTGAGTTGCCTCGCACTGCAAAAGGCAAAATGGATATTGATGCCTCGTGCCAGATGATGAACGACATCGTTGAAAGCTGGGTGCGGGAATATCCAGACCAATGGATGTGGTTTCACAAACGCTGGAAATAGTCTTTTCACAACCCTCTTCAATGCAGGCGCGAATAGTTCGCGCACTGAAATCTTAAAGTAGTTATTTACAACTCTAACTGGATATTATCCCCAGCAAAGAGACTGTCACCATGAGCGAAGCCCCCTCAATTTCGTCCCGTCCGGTAATCATTGCCTCGTCGCGCCAGCGCCGCCTCTGGCCGCTTTCCACGCCGGAGCGCCCGTTTTGCATCCGCCCCGACCAACATGGTGACACGCCGCTGGGACACGTTATTGATGCACTGGCTGCAACAAACCGGTTCGCCGCTCCCGTAATAATTCTCAGCGAGGCGGCTGCACCTGATGCGCTTCCGCTTATCACGCGCCACAATGCACAGGCCAAAATACTGCTGGTGCCGGCTGGCACCGGCTCCGGAACTGCCGCCGTGTTGGCCGCAATGACGGAGACCAACGAGCAAAAACCGCTGCCACTATCGCTTATTCCAGCCAGCTTCCACGCAGAAAATCTCATTCAAGCATTTGATGGATTAGCCGCAATGGCCATGGCGTCAAAGGCCGATCAGTTGGCGATTTTGATGGCAAGCCGGAGTGACGGTGTAGACCTTAGCTTCAGTCTTGAAATAGGCCAACGAATTCCCGGAAAAACATTTTTCTCCGTTCGCTCATTTCACGTAGATCGTGATACTGATATGCTATCGGCGATGCGCGAAATGCGCTCGCTGGTGCGCGGCTGCGGCCCCGTTGTTGTACCACCCGCGCTGCTTCTTGATCGCTTAACCACCAGTTTTCCAACACTGGTTTCCGCCTGCGGTAATGCACTTCAAATGGCCGATAATGCAGGCCGGATCATACGCCCGCGTGGCGACTTTTTGCGATTAGTTGGACGTCCGGGCCTCGTGCAACTCATCGCACCAAATTTGAATGACCTTGGCATCTATCTTGCCAGCGATGATTGCCGTGTTGTCCAATCATTCCGCGATCCGTCCGTTATGCAGGGAGTTCAAAAGGCAGCGCTGCCGGTTGAAGTTTGCGGCTATAACGACGCCAAGATTATCGCCTGCGCTGACGGAGTTTTGGTCCTGCGCCCCGGGTCCGAGGAACAGGTCAAAGACCATTATCAAAATCAGCCTGAACCCACAGCAGCCACTGCACAGCCCACAAAGCAAACCAGCAGCTTCACTTGGGGAAGTGAAGAGGTTTTGGTGGAAATCGGGGGTGTGCATATCAGTAAGAACACCATTCAGCCTAAGCAACGCCTATTAATTGATGTCAATGCCCCATTCACGCGCAGCATTGCTGTAGTCTCGGGCAAATTGAAACTTTTGCTTGGTGCGGCAAGCCAATCGCTCACCAGCGGCGATCAAATCATTATTCCGCAGGGATTAGCGGGCGTTATGATAAACGATAGCAATCAACCTGCCATCTTCATAGAGATCATAACCAAGTCAGCGATCATTGAGAACCGGCTATCCGCGTAGTCCGTGCATATGATCGGCCACGGCACAGAATATCCCGCCGTGGCAACCGCCAATCTATCGCGTGATAACAATACGGGTGTTGCCGCGCCCTTCAGCCTCAATCAGACTGTAAAACTGAGCTGCGTTCGCAGTGTCTAACCGCACGCAGCCATGTGACGCCGGGCGCCCCAGTTGCTTCACATGATTGGTTCCATGAATGGCATAACCACCATTGAAAAACACCGAATAGGGCATAGGCGCATTATCATATTTTTTAGAATACCACATACGCGCCATGCGCTGGGGATGATATTGGCCCGTGGGCGTGTAATATCCCGAACGCGCAGTCGAAACCCGCCACGTATGAATCGGAAAACCATATTTCGTAATAGTCATTGTCTGCGATGAAATATCAACATAGGCCACTATGCTTGCAGCATAGCTACTCGTATTAGAAATTGCACACAGAACTACCGCCACAAAGGCGGTCCTGAAAATCTTCATAGGAAGTCTCCATTGCCGCTATTCGCGCCCCAGTAAGACGAGAATGACATAATTTTATCTAACGGTCAAAAGCACTAAGTGAAAATCGTTAATATCCCGGCGCACAAAGCAATCTTAGCTAAGAAATACAGAAAAAATTATACACCCAAATATTAGTGAAAACATAATACGACATATATTAAGTGATGCTTGAATATCATCACCATTCGCATTTCGCCGCCCCGAAGCATTCAGCACAGGCTCATTGACGGCATAGCCGGAATAGGCGCGCGGCCCGCCGAGCACTAAATCCAGCGCACCGGCCATCGCAGCCTCCGGCCATCCGGCATTGGGCGAGCGGTGCAATCGCGCATCCCGCATCATCACGCCCAGCGAGCGACGCGCCGCCGCTGCACCACTAACTATCAGCGTCGAAATAACAAACAGCAGGCCGCAAAGGCGGGCCGGTATATAATTTGCAACATCATCAAGCTTTGCCGAAGCCCGCCCGAAATCAAGGTAGCGCTCATTCATATGCCCAATCATCGAGTCCGCTGTGTTAAGCATTTTATACATCAGCAACCCTGGCAGACCCAAAACGGCAAACCAGAAAACCGGCGCGACCACGCCATCCGATGCATTCTCTGCCAAGCTCTCAATCGCTGCACGGCAAACTCCTGCCTCGTCCAAAAAATTGGGGTCACGTCCGACAATTCTTGCAACCGATACCCGCGCCGCATCCACGCCGTTCGTTCGCAGTACGGTTTCCACATCACTTACGTGCGCAATTAGACTGTGTTGCGCGAGGAAAATGCTGGCGAGAATGCCTTCTAAAATGAGACCAAAAATGCCAAATTTTTGAAATAGCCAGTGTAGCAACATGCCAGCAATAGCCGCAAGAACCAGCAGTCCGGCAATCGCTAAAAACCCGTTGCGCCGACGCTCATAGCCATTTTTTTTAGCATCATTCATTCGCTTTTCAACAAACGAAATCGCATTGCCAAACACCACAACCGGATGCGCAATGCGCGACCATATCACATCAGGCTCACCGAAAACACGATCCACCGCAAGCGCGATACTTAGGGTCAAGAGACGAAATCCCATCGGACTAATCTTCCAAAATTGAACAATATCAGCAGGTTAGATCGAAGCCATAATTTCAGAAAGTGTCAGTTCCAAGCGCTCAAATCCGGCATCGTCACAGGGCAGTCCAAAGCGCAACCAATCCGCCTGATAGCCAAACTTTCGCACCAAAATATGCTTTTCGCAGAGTTGCAGATGTATCCACGATGCCTGAAAATGCCGTGCTAAAACAAACAAATCCGTGCTGCCCGACACCTGCATTTCTACTTTGGTAAACAGCGCCTCAAGCCGCACCCGCCGCACCTTCAAATCCGCCTTGATTTGCGCGATCGCTTCCGCATCACAATAGGCTTTTTCCGCCAAAGCCAGCGCCGGACCCGACACCGCCCATGGTCCCAACATCGAGGAAATGATGTCAATGATGTCCTTTGGTCCGGCTGCAAACCCAAGCCGCGCCCCCGCAAGACCAAAGAATTTACCAAATGATTTCAACACGATAAGCCCGTCCATGCCGGCATATTTCGCAACGCTATCGGTGGCATTCGTATCCGCAAACGCCTCATCCACCACCAGCAAACCGCCACGTTCCGCCAGCCGTTCAGCCGCAAAAACCAGCGCATCCGCAGGAATAATTCTCCCATCCGGATTGTTCGGATTGACCACAACTGCGATCATATCCTCATCCTGAATCGACGAAAGCGTCCGCTCATAACGCACGTCACGCCCGGCAATACCCAGCGATTGCGCATGCTCCTCATAGGTAGGACCAATGACAACCGCATCACCGGGAGCGGCCAAGTGCGGATATAATTGTATCAAAGCCTGTGTGCCCGGAGCGGCCACAAGGCCCGCTTCCGGCACAAAGCCATAATAGCCCCGCGCAGCATCAATCGCCCGTTTTTCCAGACCAGAATCTGGCAACCGCGCCCAAATATCGTTCGCAAAGGCAGGAACCGGATAGGCGATCGGATTGATACCCGTTGACAAATCCAACCAAGTCTCACGGCTGCCACCAAATTCCGCAATCGCGCGATCCAACGCGCCACCATGTTCAATCATCAATTTTCTTCCATAATATCAATAAGATGCAAGTAAGAGCCCGCAACCTTGCCAACCTGCAAACCATAAGAACCAAGGTCAACACTGTTAGCATCCTGCGCTTCAAACAGTGCATCGCCACTACCCTGACTAATCAGCGATGAATAATGAAACTCATGCGCACGATAATGCCCTTCAAACAAACCACCCTTGCGGCCAACAAGCTTCCTATAGCCCAAATGCCGCTTACGCTTGGCAAAACTTGTTGTCACAGGCAAGAATCCAAGCATCATATGCACAGTGCCACCGGCGTCTATCAAGCAATCACCCAGCACCATAAACCCGCCGCACTCACCATAAATCACCGCACCACGCTCTTTGGCCCTCAGCATTCCTGCCCTGAAATTCGCATTGCCCGCCAGCACTCCAGCATGAAGTTCAGGATACCCGCCTGGCAAATAAACCGCATCAGCACCTGCATCAGGTGCCTCATCATTCAACGGTGAAAACAGCAAAACCTCCGCACCCGCCTGCCGCCAGCGTTGTAAAATATGCGGATAAGCGAACGCAAATGCACGATCCTGTGCCACAGCAATGCGTTGACCAAGCGGCGCTATGCCAAATATCCCGGCAGCTTCACTCTCAACACGTTTGTCTGCAAGATCAGAAAGCATCGCAAGATCAATATGTTGAGACACAATCCGCGCCGCGCCTGATACAAATACCTCAAGCCCGTCATGCTCCCCCGCCTGCACCAGCCCCAAATGACGCTCTGATAAATGCAACGCATCAGAAGGCGGCACGACGCCCGCAACAGGAACACCCAGAACCGATAGCGCGTCCCGTAGCAAGCCTTCATGCCGCGCTGTGGAAACCCGATTCAAAATCAAAGCCGCGATTTCCAAATCCGCCCGATGGTCCCTAAACCCGCGCACCAGCGCCGCCACCGAATGCGACTGCCGCGAACAATCGACCACCAGCACTACTGGCAAGCCCAGCAGAGCCGCCAAATCCGCGCACGAACCAGAACCGTCAGCCGCCCCGTCAAACAGGCCCATCATGCCTTCAACAATTGTCAACCCGTCATTCGCCGCAACGCAGTGCAAATAGTCCGGCCGCATGCCCCACGGGTCGAGATTATAGCAAGTCCGCCTTGCGGCGACAGCGTGAAACGCCGGATCAATAAAATCCGGCCCCGCTTTAAACGGCGCAACTTTATGTCCCAAATCGGCTAACGCCCGCATTATACCCAGCGTCAACACAGTTTTTCCCGAGCCGGAATGCGGTGCTGCGATGAGAAACCCGCCCCTCATAACCGCTCACTTAACTGGAAAAGAAAAATGCTCATAAGTTTCAGCGTAGCCCTATATTTCTTAATTCAAGTCGCTCTATAAACAAATCATGCGTGATGAACCAGATGCAGGCTTGGCAAAACCGGAAACCCCGCTGAAACGCGGCTGGACCACCGGCGCATGCGCCACCGCCGCCACAAAGTCTGCCCTCCATGCACTATTATATGGCGAGTTTCTCGATCCCGTCACCATAATTTTGCCGAAAGGCGAGCAACCGGCATTTGCTCTCGCCCACGAAAAACGCGAAAAGAACAGCGCCGCCGCCGGCATCATTAAAGACGCAGGCGATGACCCCGATGTTACCCATGGCGCCACGATAATAGCCACTGTGCGCTTTGGACCGCCTGCCAGCGGCATCCGCTTTATCGCTGGCGAAGGCGTCGGCACTGCCACCAAGGCAGGCCTGCCAATCCCCGTAGGCGAACCCGCGATCAACCCCGTCCCCCGCGCGCTGATGAGCGCAGTCGTCACCGGGTTGTGCGCGGCCAAAGGCATCGCGGCAGATATTGAAATCACCATATCCATCCCTGACGGCGAGGCCATCGCACAGCAAACTTGGAACCCGCGCTTGGGCATTATTGGCGGCCTTTCCATCTTGGGAACCACAGGAATAGTCCATCCCTTTTCCTGCGCGGCATGGATACATTCCATCCACCGGGGAGTCGATGTCGCACGCGCGGAAGGCCTCACCCGCATCGCCGGATCAACCGGCACAACATCTGAAGATGCCGTGCAAAAACTCTATGGCCTGCCCGTAATCGCCCTCATCGACATGGGTGATTTTGTCGGCGGCCTGCTCAAATATGTCCGCGCCCACCCGGTGCCAAATGTCACCATCGCAGGCGGCTTTGCCAAGCTCACCAAGCTCGCCCAAGGCGCAATGGATTTGCATTCATCGCGCAGCCAAATTGACTTTGAGTTTTTGGCCGCAATCGCCCGCGATGGTAAGTTGAATCAAAACCTCATCGCACAGATTCAAAAATCCAACACTGCACAGGAAGCGCTTGAAATAACACAGCAATCCGGCTTTGATCTTGCGACCCCAATTGCCAAACTGGCACACGCCCAAGCGGTAGAGATTCTGCATGGCGCACCAGTGAATATCGAGATTTTAGTGACCGACCGCAAGGGTGAAATCATTGCGCGGCACAGCTAAAAACATCCTCATTCTCGGTGGCACGCGCGAGGCCGCGGACATGGCGCAAACGCTGGTACACGCGGGCCATAATGTCACCACTTCACTGGCCGGCCGCACCCTCGAACCGGAGCCTCTCACCGGCAAAGTCCGCATCGGCGGTTTCGGCGGCGCGGATGGATTGGCAGCTTATTTGACTGAAAATCAAATCGACCAACTCATCGATATGACGCACCCATTCGCGCTGCAAGTCTCCAAAAATGCGCAGGCAGCCGCCCTCAAATCCGGCGTCGAACTCATCATCCACCAACGCCCGCAATGGGAGAAAATGGCTGGCGATCGCTGGACCGAAGTCGCCATATTGGTCGATGCTGTGAGCGCAATTCCCATCGGCGCAACCGCCCTGCTCGCGCTTGGCAGCCAACACATTGCGCCCTTCGCCGCGCGGGCGGATGTGCACTTCATCGTCCGCATGGTGGACCCGCCGCTGGCACCTGTTGCCCTGCCCGACCATGAGCTGATCTTGGCCAAGCCAGGCGCAATGGAAGAAGAATACGCCCTGCTGCGCGACCATAAAATCACCTGCATCATCTGCCGCAATTCCGGTGGCCAAAGAGCCTACACCAAAATCGCCGCCGCACGGCTTTTGGGCATCGAGGTCATCATGGTCAAGCGTTCAAGCTAACGCATTCCCGCCTCGCCACTTTAACCAATTCTTATCAAATTGTTTGTAATTTCTAAACCAATGCGGGGCGTTTGGTCATGTTGAAACTTGCGATACTCTGTCTCTCTCTGGTCCTCGCCGCGCCCAACCACGCGCGGGAAACCGCCGTGCAAACCGGCCAGCCGGCGCTAGGCATCGACCCCATCGTCACTGGCGTCTCCATATCACAAGCTGAAAAAGACGCATGGGCTTTGCGGCGTGCCAACTATTTGGCGGGCAAGATCGACATGCAGGATTTTCCAGAGTAACGTTTCTCAGTTTCATGCCGGATTTTTGACATTAAATCCTCTATTGTGATATCATTGCTATCAAATTAGTCGAGGTGATATCAAATGGCCGCCGTCACAATTCGAAACATCCCCGAAGCCACCCACCGCGCCCTAAAGCTTCGCGCCGCCAACCATTCCCGCAGCACAGAAGCCGAAATCCGCGCAATTTTGGAGGAAGCGACCAAGCCAAAAGATGTTGGTTTGGGCACAGCGCTCTATAATCTCGGACGCAAATATGGCGGCGTGGAGCTGGATATTGAACGCGACAAATCACCAATTGAGCCAGCGGTGTTCGATTGATGATAATTGACACCAACGTCATTTCCGAGCCAACACGGCCAAATCCGGACGCGCGTGTCGTGGCTTGGCTCAATCGTCAAAACGGCGCCTACTGCTATCTCACCACGATCAGCGTCGCGGAAATCTATCGCGGTATTGAATTGTTGCCACATGGCAAAAGAAAAACAATGCTAAAAGACGAAACAGACAAATCGCTTGAACTGTTATTCGCGGACCGAATATTGCCGTTTGATATCGCCGCCGCACACGCCTTCGCCAGCCTGTCAGCAAACGCCAAGAAAAACGGATACAATATTTCAATGGCTGACGCCCAGATAGCGTCAATTGCGGCTGCCCATGGCTTCGCCGTCGCCACCCGCGACGTCGCACCATTTGAGGCGGCGGGGGTGACTGCTATCAATCCTTGGACGGCGTAGCCTTCTTCTTCTTCTTCCCCTTCTTCTTCCCCTTCTTCTTCCCCTTATTCTTCCCCTTATTCCTCAACACATGACTATAATCAGCATTATACAAATCTGAATCCCGAAACTCCACATCGCCACCACACCCGTGCTCGTCCTTCATATGCTCTGGTGGTAAATCGGAGACCGCCCGCCAGCAATGAGATGGGTCGGCGCAGGGTTGGTGGTTGTGGGGTCGGAGATGATTTTTGCGAGGTGATGTGCACTGTCGAGAACAAATAGAATTGTCCGGTTTATGTACCACATGAATTGTCCGCTTCTGTTGTGACCGGCAGACCGGCCCGCAAGGAGCCGTAGGCGAC
>JAYVRA010000033.1:0-30419 GCA_043776635.1 Phyllobacteriaceae bacterium | reverse complement strand
GTGAACTCAATTCCTGTGCGCATAACCCTGAATCGCACATCCAGCAAAACAAGGGAATCCAAATCTGGACTCCTTCGTTGCGATCAATCCACTAGTTGATTTCGCCCTGGTCCTTTTCCGAGCGCGGGTCCAGCCTTACGGACTGTGGCGTCAGCGCCCGCTCTGACGGTGTAGAGCGGAACACACGGCGTAAGCCGATTGGAATCGGCGCACGTTTGACTGAGCGAACCATCGCGTATCCCGCCAATAGCAGATGAGCAATCGCCGTTACTGCAAACATCCCTTCCGGCCCGCTATGCTCCATCGCCAGCGCGCCAAACAGCGGGCCTACAATGGTTCCCGCGCCATACAAAAGCAGTAACCCACTGGAAAGTTTGACAAAATTGGAAGGATCAGCAAAATCGTTAGCGTGAGCAACCGCGACGGAATAGAGCGAATATGCAAGAGCTCCATAGATCGCCACCATCAACAAAATCAGGCCGGTACTACGCGGTTGGAACAAAATCATCGCCAATCCCACCAGCGCCGCCCCTGTTGCCGCCGCTGCCAACACATAGCGCCGGTCGGTCTTGTCAGAAAAGCGCCCCACCGGAATCTGGATGATAGCCCCTGCCAAAACTGCCGCACTCATCATAATCGCCACATTTGTTGATGTAAGTCCGATTTGGCTGGCGTAAACCGCGCCCAGTGTTGCAAAACATCCGTTGGCAATGCCAATCAGTAAGCAGCCAAACGCTGCGATTGGCGAATTGCGCCAGATAGCGCCAATATCTACTTTGGCTTCCTCAGGAAGCTTCGGGGAGGCGGCAGTCGATAGCGCGGTTGGTACGAGCGCAAGGCAATAAAGTACTCCTGTTACAATAAATAATGATGTATTTGTGGTACTTCCGAACGCAGCGCCAAGCTGGCCAAGCGTAATGCCGGCGTAAGTCACCATTAAATACATGCCGAAAACCACACCCCGATTTTCATTCGTGGCAGCATCATTCAGCCAGCTTTCAATGACCATAAAAGCACCAGCCATGACAAATCCGGTGACAATCCGAAGAACAAACCACGCAACCGGGTTAATGATAAGCGCTGAAAGCAGCGCAACTATTGCGCCGGCTGACGCAAATGCGCCGAAAGCACGCACATGCCCTACGCGGCTGATGAGCCTTGGCGATAAGAAACAGCTAAACACAAATCCACTCGCCCAGCCTGTGCCCAAGAGGCCGAGCTGGCCAACTGTGAAGCCCTCCGCTTGTCCGCGAAGCGGCATAATTAGGCCCTGCATACCAAAACCAGCGAGCAAAAAAAGCGTTCCGGTGAGAAGCGCAAACACTGAGGCAAGAGAGCGGTACATAGATAACCTTTAAATATCAGGAATCAGGTAATTGGCTAACCATACGGTTTGTTCCCGATAATAATGTCTTGATTGCGAACAGATGCGTTCACACCCTCTTATTCGCCCAATAAATGGTCAATCAAAGCCATGGCCTGAAACCCCGCCAGCTCTTTATTGCGGGCAATAATTGCCTCCATCAGCGCCACGTGCCATTGGACAGCGCGGTTGAGCGAATTCGGCCTTCGTAAGCGAAACCAAAACCGCCGCGAATGGGTTTGCAAAGGCGCAGCCAGCCGCGCTGCATATGCATTCGCGGCAGCCTCGCCCAACACCTCGTCAAAGCGCTTATCAGCATCCAAAAAACCGTCGATGTCTGCGTTGGTTGCCGCCGCCGCCATTGCTTGTCCAATCGTTCGCAGCGCGTCATCGTGTTCCGGCGAGGCAAAACGGGCTGCGCTTTGCGCCAAGACAATCTCCACCCCTCGCCGCGCCTCCAACACCTTGGGAAAATCGGTCGGGTTTAGTGGCGCGATGCAAATGCCGGAGCGGGGGCGGATTTCGAGCAATCCTTCCCATTCCAATCGTTGGATGGCCTCGCGCACTGGGGTGCGACCCAATCCCACCTTGTCTATGAGCGTTCCTTCAGTGACCATTTGGCCGGGTGCCAAGCGCAAAGTCACAATTTCGCGCTCCAACACTAAATAGGCTTGGAAAGTGTGTGAAACAGCGCGATGATTGATTTCAATACTCATGGAAAACTCATTGACGAAAATTCACAGTACAGATATATTAGTGATATATCAATAGGAGATAGTGTTATGTGGAAGGGTGTATTTCCCGCTGTAACCACCAAGTTTCATTCCAATGAAGCCTTGGACCACAAGGAAATGGAGCGCTGCTTCGCCTTGCAAATTGATGCGGGTGTGGATGGCATCATCGTTGCCGGTTCGCTAGGCGAAGGCCCGATGCTGAACAATGATGAAAAGCTGGAAGTCCTTAAGACTGCGAAATCTGTCGCGGGCAAACTGCCGGTGCTCATGACAATTAATGAAGCCGGAACCCGCGAAGCTGAAAATGCTGCGCGGCTGGCTGCCAAAGCCGGTGCCGATGGTCTTATGGTTGTGCCGTCGATGGTCTATCACACCAACCCTGCTGAGACCGTTGCCACGCTCAATGATGTCGCCAATGCCGGCGGTCTGCCGGTGATGATCTACTCTAACAAAATAGGCTACCGTGTCGATGTCACGACTGACATTATGGAAGAGCTGGCAGCCAATCCGCTGTTTGTGGCGGTCAAAGAATCCTCTGACGACATCCGTCGTTCGACGGACATTATCAACCGTTTTGGCAATCGTTTTGACCTGTTCACAGGTGTGGATAATCTCGCCTATGAAGCGCTGTCTGTCGGCGCTGTCGGCTGGGTAGCGGGTCTTGTGGTGGCATTCCCGAAGGAAACAGTCGCCATTTATCGCCTGATGCGCGCCGGACGCACGGCGGAGGCCTTAGATATATACCGCTGGTTCCGCCCGCTGCTGGACCTCGATGTTTCGACTTATCTGGTGCAGAACATCAAGCTGGCGGAAGCCATCGCCATCGGCACGACAGAACATGTCCGCCGCCCGCGTAAAGCTCTGTACGGTGAACGCCGCGCCTCGGTGGAAAAAATAGTGCGCGATGCGATTGCTGCCAGAGCCGAACACATCGGCAACTAAGCCGTCCATGAACAACAAGTCAGTCATCATTGTCGGAGGCGGGATCATAGGGATAAACGCCGCCTGCTTTTTGAGTGAAGCGGGCTTTGCGGTAACTGTCATAGATCGCGATGGCATCTGCAAAGGCACAAGCTCCGGCAACGCCTCGGCTCTGGCTTTTTCCGATGTGATGCCGATGGCCCACAAGGGCATGTTGAAAAACGTGCCGCGCTGGCTGATGGACCCGCTCGGGCCGCTCTCCATTCCACCATCATACTTCGTTACGATATTGCCATGGTTGCTGCGTTTGGTCCGCGAAAGTTCGCCTGCCAAGCGTGCAAAATCTGTTGCCGCGCAGGTCGCCATGATGCGCATGTCTGAAAAGGAAACGTTGGCGCTTGCGGCACGTGCCGGCGCTCAATCTATGATCCGCGCTGACGGGTCGTTGGAGCTCTATTCCGGCGAAAGTGCATACCAAAATGCACTTGCCGGATGGGAGTTCCGCAAAACTCACGGTGTGCCATTTGAGCATGTGCGGGGTTCGCGCCTTGCCGAGCTCCAACCCGGCCTCAGCCCGTCAATCGTTGCAGGCACATTTTCACCCTCATGGCGCACGCTGAGTAATCCATATGACTACAGCATGGCGCTTTGGAACTATGCGGAAAAACTTGGTGCAAAATTCCTTCAAGCAACCGTCACCACGCTCGACGGCAATGGCGATAAAGCCAGTGTGACTCTGGCCGACGGCCAGCAGATGCAAGCTGATTACGTCATCAACGCGGCGGGTGCATGGAGCCATAAATTAGCTGCCACCGTTGGCGAAAAAATTCCGCTCGAAACCGAACGAGGTTATAATACCAATCTGCCTGCAAGTGCGTTCGATGCCAAGCGGATGTTGATATTTTCAAGCGATGGCTTTGTTTTGACGCCGCTTTCCACCGGAATTCGCATTGGCGGGGCAGTCGAACTGGCTGGGCTCGACATCAAGCCAAACTATAAGCGCCCCGAAGCGATGCTTGAAAAAGCCAAGCGCTACTTGCCGGATTTGAAGACAGAGCGCGGCGTGCAATGGATGGGCTACCGGCCATCGCTGCCAGATACTCTAGCGGCCATTGGCCCTTCACAAAAATCGCTACACATCATCCATGCCTTTGGCCACGGACATTTGGGCCTCACGCAATCCGCCGCGACAGGCCGCTTGCTTTGCGAGATCATATCCGGTGAAACTCCCTCGCTCGACCTGTCACCGTTTAACCCTCAAAGATTCTAGACGGGATCCATATAATGGCGCGCCATTCTTTCTTTTGCATCGACGGCCACACGTGCGGCAATCCGGTCCGGCTTGTTGCGGGTGGCGGCCCGAATCTTGTCGGCAACACGATGATGGAAAAGCGCGCGCATTTCCTTGCCGAGTTTGACTGGATTCGTAAGGGCTTGATGTTCGAACCGCGCGGGCACGACATTATGTCCGGCTCGATTCTCTACCCGCCGACGCGGGCCGATTGCGATATCGCAATATTATTCATTGAGACGTCCGGCTGCCTGCCCATGTGCGGCCACGGCACAATCGGCACGGTAACGATGGCGCTGGAGCAAGGATTGGTCGCGCCAAAGACGCCGGGTGTGCTGAGGCTCGATACGCCTGCGGGCCTTGTCATCGCCGAGTACAAACAAGACGGGCAATACATTGAGGAAGTCCGCATTACGAATGTGCCGTCGTTCCTCTATAAGACCGGTCTCGAAGTGGAGTGCCCGGACCTAGGGATGCTCAAAGTTGACGTCGCCTATGGTGGAAATTTTTATGCCATCGTCGAGCCCCAAGAAAACTATCGCGACATGGCGGATTACACGGCGCTTGATTTCATCAAATGGAGTCCGGTATTGCGCGAGCGTCTTAACGCGCTTTACATATTTGAGCACCCTGAAAATCCGTCCATAAACCGGCTCTCGCATCTGCTGTGGACAGGTCAACCAACGCACCCGCAAGCCCATGCCCGCAACGCGGTTTTCTATGGTGAAAAGGCCATCGACCGTTCGCCATGTGGCACGGGCACATCCGCCCGTATGGCGCAGCTTTTTGGCAAAGGGCGCTTAAAAGCGGGTGATGATTTCGTCCACGAATCCATCATTGGATCGCTGTTCAAGGGCCGTGTGGAGCAGGAAGCGCAAGTGGCGGGCTATAACGCCATGATACCGTCAATTGGCGGTTGGGCGCGCATGACTGGTTATAACACCATCTTCATCGATGACCGCGACCCGTTCTGTCATGGATTTACTGTCAGTTAACCATTTCTGCCGCAACGGAATGCATGGTTTAGCTGTATAGATTCTTGTATTTTAAGATAAATACACCGTAAATATCTTCATTTCTAGTGAATACCACTAAATTTCTACACACCCTGACTTAAATCGCCTAAATGCGTCAAAAATTTGTTGCTTTCCTTTTTGGTCACGTTACTTGTTAGCGATACGGGAATTAAAGCTGACAAAGAGCAGCCAACCGGGGGTAAGGGAGTCGCATGGAGTATTTTGTCCAGCAGGTGATCAATGGCATCACCCTAGGGTCTATTTATGGCCTCATCGCAATTGGCTACACGATGGTTTACGGTATAGTAGGCATGATAAATTTCGCCCATGGTGACATATTCATGGTCGGCTCATTCATCGCGCTCATCACCTATCTGATTTTAACATCGCTGTTTGTCGGCATTCCTGTCGCCATCGCGCTGCTCATTATGATGTTGGTCGCCATGGTGCTGACCAGTTTGTGGAATTGGTCGATTGAGCGCGTTGCCTACCGCCCGCTGCGTGGCTCGTTCCGCCTTGCACCGCTCATCACAGCGATCGGGATGTCGATTGCACTTTCCAACTTCATTCAGGTGGCCCAAGGTGCGCGAAACAAGCCAATACCCCCGCTGATTACCGGAAACCGTGTTCTCTATCACAATTCACTCACTGGCGTTGACGTTATCATCTCTAACAAGCAAATTTTGATCATGCTTGTGACGGCAGTTCTGCTGTATATTTTTTGGTACATCGTCAACAAAACACCTCTTGGCCGCGCGCAACGCTCCTGCGAGCAAGACCGGAAAATGGCCTCACTCCTTGGTGTTGATGTTGACCAAACTATTTCGATTACCTTCATCATGGGTGCTGCACTCGCAGCCGTGGCCGGTACGCTCTATCTGTCATATTACGGCGTAATCGTGTTCACCGATGGTTTCGTGCCAGGAGTAAAGGCGTTTACGGCTGCGGTTTTGGGCGGCATCGGCTCGCTTCCAGGCGCTGTGGTTGGCGGCTTGCTGATCGGGCTTATTGAGGCGTTATGGTCGGCATACTTCTCCATCGACTATAAGGATGTCGCGGCCTTTTCCATTCTGGCAATCGTGTTGATCTTTATGCCGTCCGGTCTGCTTGGGCGTCCTGAAGTGGAAAAGGTGTAATCCAATGGCAAACTCACCTGTTTCCAACCAACCCGAACGCAGTTATTCGAAAGCCACTCGCGACGCGATACGCAATAGTTTGACAGCCGTCCGTGACACGATACGCAAATATTGGAAGGCCATACGTGACGCGTTATTTACGGGGATAGTCGCTTTCGGCCTGTTCGTGTTACTCATTGGCTTGGAAAGCAAGACTAACTTCCGCAACGAACTCATACTCGGTACGCGCTGGGGTCTGCTGGCAATTGTGGTTGGCTTGGCAATCCTCGGACGATTCATCATGTCCGCCTATGTTCAGCCCTATCAGGCACAGAAAAAAGCCTTCGCTGCAGCAAATCCAGTGGCTCAGGGCGAACCTTCCTATTTCAGGAAAAATTTCTCTAAGATTGCGATTGTGTTTCTTTTCATCTATCCAGTGCTAATTTTGCTGTTGGCCGGTGTGCAGGGTTCGCTGAAGTGGGTCGATAACTTCGGCATCCAGATTTTGATCTACGTGATGCTTGCGTGGGGTCTCAACATTGTTGTTGGCCTCGCCGGACTGCTCGACCTCGGGTATGTCGCGTTTTACGCTGTTGGTGCTTATTCCTACGCACTTCTCTCAAGCAATTTTGGTCTATCGTTCTGGGTTCTTTTGCCACTCGCCGGTATTCTAGCCGGCTTCTGGGGTGTTATACTTGGCTTTCCTGTACTCCGGTTACGCGGCGATTATTTAGCCATCGTCACCTTGGCTTTCGGGGAAATTATCCGTCTTGTTATCATTAACTGGACACCGGTGACTAACGGCACGTTCGGTGTGTCGGGCATTGCCAAGGCAACCTTGTTTGGCTTGCAATTCACGCCCGGAGCCGGTGGCTTTGCTGATACATTCGGCCTCACGCCATCGTCTGCCTACTACAAGATTTTTCTATACTACCTTATTCTCCTGATGGCTTTGTGTACGGCTTTCGTTACAATCCGCCTGCGCCGCCTTCCTATTGGCCGCGCGTGGGAAGCACTGCGAGAAGACGAGATTGCTTGCAAGTCACTTGGCATCAACACCGTAACAACCAAGTTGACGGCCTTTGCCATCGGCGCGATGTTCGGTGGTTTCGCCGGTGCATTCTTTGCAGTACGCCAAGGCTTTGTTTCACCTGAAAGCTTCGTGTTCTTGGAATCAGCGGTGATTTTGGCAATAGTGGTTCTGGGCGGCATGGGTTCGCTGACCGGTATCGCAATGGCGGCAATCGCAATGGTTGGCGGCACTGAACTACTGCGCGAAATGAATTTTTTGAAGCGCATTTTCGGCGAAGATTTTACGCCGGAACTTTATCGCATGTTGATCTTCGGCTTGGCGATGATTGTGGTGATGCTTTACAAACCACGCGGTTTTGTCGGTAATCGCACACCGACCGCTTTCCTCCACGCAGCGCGTAAAAACATCTCAGCCGAATTTACCAAAGAGGGACATGGATGATGGCCTCTGGTAATTTGGAAACCAACAAAATGTCTGATGCAATTCTTACAGTTGATCATTTGTCGATGAAGTTTGGCGGTCTTGTTGCCGTCAACGATCTATCGTTCCAAGCCAAGCGCGGCGAAATTACCGCGCTTATCGGCCCTAACGGCGCAGGCAAAACCACGGTTTTCAACTGCATCACGGGCTTTTACAAACCCACCGAAGGCATGATGACCATGAAGCGTAGCAATGGGGAAACTCATTTGCTCGAGCGCATGATGGATTTTGAGGCCAACAAAAAGGCCCGCGTGGCCCGCACCTTCCAAAACATCCGGTTGTTTTCCGGCTTGACGCTTTTGGAAAATCTACTCGTCGCGCAGCACAACACACTGATGAAGGCATCCGGCTATACTGTGCTTGGCCTGCTCGGCTTTTCGGCCTACGCAAGGGCTGCTGAGGCTTCGGTTGAAAAAGCCAGGATGTGGCTGGACCGCATCGGCCTTACCGGTCGCGCTGATGACCCGGCAGGTGATTTGCCTTATGGTGCACAGCGCCGTCTCGAAATCGCCCGCGCCATGTGCACCGAACCGGAATTGCTCTGTCTTGATGAACCGGCCGCTGGTCTTAATCCGCGTGAATCGCTTGAGCTCAATACCTTGCTCAAGGGCATCCGTACCGACACCGGCACGTCAATTCTGCTTATTGAGCATGATATGTCTGTGGTCATGGGCATTTCGGATCATATCGTCGTGCTCGAATATGGCACAAAAATTTCCGATGGCACACCAAAGGAAATCCAGTCCGATCCGCGCGTTATCGCCGCCTATCTTGGCGTTGATGATGACGAGGCCGCTGCCATGCTCGCGGGTTCCGGTCCGGACAAAGTGGTCGAGGGTTTTGACGCCGGGCCTGGTCAAAGCCAAGCACCGATGTCATCGTCTTCCATGATGGCCGGCCTGATTGACCAGACTATCGGTCATTCCACTGGCGGCGAGATGATGAAAATTTCGCCTGGTGCATCCCGTGCCAATCGCGGATCTGCTACTGCTAAGTCCGTAGCAACAGTCACGGTACCGGCAAAGCCTGCGGCGTCAATGGCGGCGTCTGCCAAAGCTAAATCATCCAAAGCGGCTGCTCCAAAAGCTGCTGCAGCACCTGTTGTCGTGATCAATTCTGCGGCGGCAAAAGCGGGCACTGCGAAAGTGGCGGCGTCTAAACCCGTTGCCGCCAAAGCGGCTCCGGTAAAAACTGTTGCAGTTAAAGCCGCGCCAGCACCAAAGGCCGACGCCGCGCCAAAACTGCCGGATGACCTCTTGCTAATCAAGGGCATCGGCCCTGTTAACGACGCTAAGCTTCGTGCCCACGGCATCACAACTTTCAAAGAAATTGCAGCTTGGAAAAAGGGCGACATTGTTTCTGTCGAAAAATATCTGGAATTTGATGGCCGTATTGCACGCGAAGACTGGATTGGTCAGGCGAAACTATTGGCCAAGGGCGTTGGTATTCCAAAGCCTAAAGCTGCGAAGATAGTTGCAGCGCCAAAGACGGCGGCGAGTGTACCAGTTGCTGTTAAGTCCACTCCGGTTAAAGCAGCAGTTGCCAAATCCGCACCAAAATCTGCGCCAGCGCCAAAGCTGGCGGATGATTTGTTGCTCATCAAGGGCATTGGACCTGTCTATGACGCCAAGCTTCGTGCCCACGGTATAACCACGTTCAAAGAAATTGCTGCGTGGAAGAAAGCCGATATCATTGCGGTTGAAAAATACCTTGAGTTTGACGGTCGTATAGCCCGCGAGGACTGGACGGCTCAGGCCAAACTGCTTGCCAAAGGCGTCGGCGTTCCAAAGCCGAAAGCCGTCAAGACTCCTAAAGTAGCTAAAACTGGAGGGCGCAAATAATGTCCGCCATAATTACCAAAGAACCGCTTCTCAAAATTCGCGGCGTCAACACTTACTACGGTAACATTCAAGCGCTCCGTAATGTCAATGTGGATGTAAACGAAGGCGAAATTGTCACACTGATCGGCGCCAATGGCGCGGGTAAATCAACGTTGATGATGACCATTTGTGGCAGCCCGCAGGCCCGCAGCGGCAGCGTCGCGTTTGACGGCACAGAAATAACACGTGTGCCAACACATTTGATCGCCCGCATGCGCATTGCACAATCACCCGAAGGCCGCCGTATTTTCGGGCGCATGACGGTACGCGAAAACCTGCAAATGGGCGCAAGCCTTGATAATCTGGCACATTATGATGAAGATGTGCAGGAAATTTTCGCACTCTTCCCACGGCTGAAAGAGCGCATAGATCAGCGTGGCGGCACATTGTCCGGTGGTGAGCAGCAAATGCTATCCATTGGTCGTGCACTTATGGCTCGTCCAAAATTACTGCTGCTTGATGAGCCGTCGCTTGGCTTGGCCCCGCTCATCATCAAGCAGATTTTCGATGCCATCCGTGAACTGAATAAGACCAAGGGACTTACCGTATTCCTGGTGGAGCAGAACGCTTTTGGTGCATTGAAACTTGCTTCGCGCGGTTATGTCATGGTCAATGGTGCAATCACGATGAGCGGTTCCGGTCAGGAGCTTTTGGCAAACCCGGAAGTCCGCGCTGCCTATCTCGAAGGCGGCCATTAGGGGAGATGAAATCATGATTGTTAGTTTTCTCAGCGGCACTTGGTTCTTTGGCATGTGGGTTTTTTTTGCACTCGCATGTTGCGCAAGCTGGCTCAGCGCTAAAGGTGTGGCAAAATCATGGAAGCCGATGGCAGCATTTGCAGCCAATGCGCTGTTTTTAGCAGCCGCTGTCAGGTTTTTACACTTTGCTTTGTACGGCGGAACGATGTTCAGCCTGACGCATTATCTCCCGGATTTAATTGTGCTCAGCATCGTTGGCGTGATCGGTTTTCGCTACACCCGCACCAATCAAATGACCGCGCAATATCCGTGGCTATACGAAAAAGCATCTTCGCTTTCATGGAAGGAACGCGGATAATTAATGTTGATGACGATTTGCACGGGCGACATTGTTTCTGGTGTGTGAATCAGCGTGACATTTGCTGAGAAATCGGCAAAGTTTGGTTCCAAGCGGTAAAAAACTACTGCCGGGGACCAATAAAGAGAACCCTCTAAAATAAACCCAATAGGAGTTTACACTATGAAGAAAACTTTGTTCTCGGGCGTTGCCCTTGCTGCAATGATGACAGTCAGCGGCGCTTATGCTGGCGAACTTTTGATCGGCGTTGCCGGTCCAATGACTGGTCCAAATGCTGCTTTCGGTGCGCAAGAGCAAAAGGGTGCTGAGCAGGCTGCTGCTGACATCAATGCTGCCGGCGGCATCAATGGCGACATGATCAAGCTGGTAATCGGCGATGATGCTTCCGATCCAAAGCAAGGCATTTCCGTTGCCAATAAGTTCGTTGCTGACGGCGTTAAGTATGTTATGGGTCATTTCAACTCTGGCGTGTCCATTCCTGCCTCTGCCGTTTATGCAGAAAACGGCATCATGATGATCACACCTTCGGCTACGAATCCGAAGTTGACAGAATCAGGCCTCACCAACGTATTCCGTACTTGTGGTCGTGATGATCAGCAGGGCGCGATTGCCGGCGGTTATCTTGCTGCAAACTTCAAAGATGCCAAGATTGCTATGATTCACGACAAAACACCTTATGGTCAGGGTCTGTCTGAATTCACCAAGAAGTTCATGAACGAAGCTGGCAAAACAGAAGTTATGTTCGAGGGCATCAACATCGGCGATAAGGACTTCTCAGCCCTCATCACCAAGATGAAGGATGCAGGCGTTACCGTTGTTCATTTCGGCGGCCTGTTCCAGGAATTTGGTTTGCTCGTGCGTCAAGCCGCTGACCAAGGCCTGAAGGCTACATTTATGTCAGGCGATGGTATCATTTCCAACGAATTGGCATCTATTGCCGGCCCTGCAATCGAAGGCACTTTGATGACCTTCGGTCCAGATCCGCGCAAGAATCCAGACGCTAAGGATTTGGTTGCCAAGTTTGTTGCCGCTGGTTTCGACCCGGAAGCATACACACTGTATTCCTACTCCGCGATCCAGGTTATCGCTGCTGCTGCAACCAAGGCTGGTTCAAATGACCCGGTTAAGGCCGCCGCTGCCGTAGTATCCGCAAACCCTATCAAGACAGCACTTGGCGATTTAACTTATGATGCCAAGGGCGACAATGCGCGTCCTGACTTCGTCATCTACACATGGAAGAAGCAGGCTGACGGCACTTTCACATACGAGCAGAACAAGTAATATCTGCTTTCTAATTATTGGAAAAGAGCCGTCCGGAGCAATCCGGGCGGTTTTATTTTGTCTATAATTTAGGCAATGTTGCGATGCGGTCAAACTATTTGCACTGCAATAAAATTCTCGCTAAGGACAAGGCAATAGCAATCTTCTTGGCGCGGGTCCGGGGTGCGGTCGAGCCAATTGTATAAGGGTTTGTCTGGTGAAGATTTCAAAGATTCTGGTCGCCAACCGTTCCGAAATTGCCATTCGCGTGTTCCGCGCGGCCAATGAGCTGGGGATTAAAACCGTTGCCATTTGGGCTGAAGAAGATAAGTTGGCGTTGCACCGCTTCAAAGCCGACGAAAGTTACCAAGTCGGTCGCGGCCCTCACTTGGCAAAAGACATGGGCCCGATTGAAAGCTACCTTTCAATATCAGAAATCATCCGTGTCGCCAAACTTTCAGGCGCGGATGCCATTCACCCCGGCTACGGTCTTCTCTCCGAAAGCCCGGAATTTGTTGATGCTTGCCTGGAGGCGGGCATCACATTCATCGGCCCCTCGCCCGACACCATGCGCCGTCTCGGTAACAAGGTCGCGGCGCGAAACCTCGCTATCTCCGTCGGCGTGCCCGTCATTCCTGCCACGGACCCGCTGCCCGATGATATGAACGAAGTCAAAAAACTCGCACTGCAAATCGGCTACCCGCTGATGCTCAAAGCCTCTTGGGGCGGCGGCGGTCGCGGCATGCGCACCATCCGGGCTGAGAGTGAATTGGAACGCGAAGTCACCGAGGGCAAGCGTGAAGCCAAGGCTGCATTTGGCAAGGACGAAGTTTACTTGGAAAAACTGGTCGAGCGCGCGCGCCATATCGAAGTGCAGGTCATGGGCGACCGCCACGGCAATGTCGTGCATTTGTTCGAGCGCGATTGCTCTATCCAGCGCCGCAACCAAAAGGTCGTAGAGCGTGCGCCCGCGCCTTATCTATCTGATGCCCAGCGCAAAGAAGTCTGTGACTACGCCCTGAAAATTGCCCGCGAAACCAACTACCTCGCCGCTGGCACTGTCGAGTTCTTGATGAATGCCGACAATGAAGCTTTTTACTTCATCGAGGTGAACCCTCGCATTCAGGTCGAGCATACCGTGACCGAAGAAATCACCGGCATTGATATTGTCAAAGCGCAAATTCATGTCGTTGAAGGTGCCAAGATTGGCACGCCCGAGTCCGGCGTTCCCTTGCAAAAAGACATCCACCTCAACGGCCACGCCTTACAATGCCGCATAACTACCGAAGACCCCGAGCATAATTTCATACCGGATTATGGCCGCATCACCGCTTATCGCGGTGCGACCGGCTTCGGCATTCGTCTCGATGGCGGCACTGCTTATTCCGGTGCGGTCATCACGCGCTTTTATGATCCGTTGCTCGAAAAGGTCACCGCTTGGGCACCAACCCCGCAAGAAACCATTTCCCGCATGGACAGAGCGTTGCGCGAATTCCGTATTCGCGGCGTGGCAACAAATTTGACCTTCTTGGAGGCCATCATTGGCCATCAAAAGTTCAAAGATAACAGCTACACCACGCGCTTTATTGACACGACGCCTGAGCTGTTTGAGCAGGTCAAGCGCCAGGATCGCGCCACTAAAATTCTGAATTATCTGGCGGATGTCACCGTCAACGGCCACCCCGAAGCCAAGGGCCGCGCGACACCGCCGAAAGATGCAGCCCTGCCGCAAGCGCCCTATATGAATGGCGCGACCATTCCAGACGGCACCAAGCAGCGCTTGGACCGCGACGGTCCGGTCGCATTTTCCAAATGGATGCGCGACGAAAAGCGCGTTCTGCTAACCGACACCACAATGCGCGATGGCCACCAGTCGCTGCTGGCAACCCGTGTGCGCACGCACGATATAGCGGCCATCGCAGGCACTTATGCCCGTGCCCTGCCGCAACTTTTGTCGCTCGAATGTTGGGGCGGCGCGACGTTTGATGTGTCCATGCGCTTCCTCACCGAAGACCCGTGGGAGCGTCTGGCCAAAGTGCGCGAGGCGGCGCCAAACCTGCTTTTACAAATGCTGCTACGGGGCGCGAATGGTGTCGGGTACACAAACTATGCCGACAATGTTGTCAAATATTTTGTACGCCAAGCAGCACTTGGCGGAGTCGATCTGTTCCGCGTGTTTGACTGCCTTAACTGGGTGGAAAATATGCGAGTCTCGATGGATGCCGTGCTGGAAGAAAACAAACTGCTTGAAGCGGCGATTTGTTACACCGGCGATATTCTCGACCCTGCGCGGGCGAAATATGATTTGAAATATTATGTCAATTTGGCAAGTGAGCTACAAAAAGCCGGCGCTCATATCATCGCCGTCAAGGATATGGCAGGCTTGCTCAAACCCGCAGCTGCCAAAGTGCTTTTCAAGACGCTGCGCGAAGCCACAGACCTTCCAATCCACTTCCACACGCATGATACATCCGGCATCGCGGCCGCTACTGTTCTTGCCGCAGTCGAATCCGGGGTTGACGCCATCGATGCGGCCATGGATGCACTCTCCGGCAACACCTCGCAGCCCTGCCTTGGTTCCATCGTCGAAGCCCTGCGCGGTACAGACCGCGATTCTGGTTTGGACCCGAAATGGATCCGCAAAATCTCCTTCTACTGGGAGGCCGTGCGTACGCAATATGCAGCTTTTGAAAGCGATCTCAAAGGTCCGGCATCGGAAGTTTATCTGCACGAAATGCCCGGTGGCCAGTTCACAAACCTCAAGGAACAAGCCCGCTCGCTCGGCCTCGAAACCCGCTGGCACGAGGTAGCGCAGGCCTATTCCGACGTTAACCAAATGTTTGGCGACATCGTCAAAGTCACACCCTCATCGAAAGTCGTCGGCGACATGGCACTGATGATGGTGAGCCAGGATTTGAGCGTGGCAGATGTTGAAAATCCCGCCAAAGACATCGCTTTCCCGGATTCTGTCATCTCCATGTTGCGCGGCGATTTAGGCCAACCGCCAATGGGCTGGCCGCAGGCCTTGCAGAAGAAGGTGCTGAAAGGCGCAACGCCAATCACCGTTCGCCCCGGTTCGCTGATCAAAGAGGCTGATCTTGACAAAGAGCGCACCGGCATTGAAACCAAGCTGGAGCGTAAAGTCAGCGATCAAGAATTCGCGTCTTACCTCATGTATCCAAAAGTCTTCACAGACTTTGCGGGCGCTGCCGAAAATTACGGCCCGGTAAGCATTCTGCCGACGCCGGCCTATTTTTATGGCCTCAAATCTGAGGAGGAAGTCTTCGTCGATATGGAGCGCGGCAAGACGCTGGTGATCCGTTGTTTGGCTATTGGCGATACTGATGATCAGGGCATGATTACCGTGTTCTTCGAAATGAACGGCCAGCCGCGCCGCGTCAAAGTGCCGGACCGTACCCATGGCGCAGGCGGGTACCGCGCCCGGCGCAAGGCCGAGCCAGGCAACGACGCCCATATCGGCGCACCAATGCCGGGTGTGATCTCAACGCTCGCCGTTCAGGCAGGCCAAGAGGTAAAAGCCGGTGATGTACTCGTCTCCATCGAAGCTATGAAAATGGAAACCGCCCTCCACGCTGAGCGTGACGGCAAAATCACAGAGGTTCTAGTGAAAACCGGCGACCAGATTGATGCTAAGGATTTGCTGGTGGTGTTCGGGTAAGGTTACCAAAAATAAATCCGTCCAGTTTTCTATGCCGTGTGGCTCGCGCTGTTACCTTTAGGAGGCACGGGTTCCGGACTGCTCGATTCTTATTTTAAGAAGTTGGCTCTAATGAGTCCGTTGGACGGAACCATTTCAGTTGCCGCGTTTGGGCTGCTTGGCAGGGATTGCGGCGTTCATAAACTCATCAAAATATGGCTGGCTTCGTTCATCGACAGCGGGAATGCGGAAGGCACGGCTTCGAAAATATGAGCGTTGTTGAAATTGATCGATAATTTCAGCGCTTCTTCGAGTAATGTTGAACACGTTACGGTACAAAATAATGCGGTAAGACAAAGGGTTGGAGTGCCGTTTTGATTCTATTAAAACGAGACGCATTCCAGAAAAGCGCATTGTTCCGGGACCAAAATTATACCTGCCATTACATGGTATTTTGCCATGTAGAGCTTCCTATTCATCCATTGTTGCGAATTCGGACATTCTTGTTTAAAGGTCCGTCGCACTTCAAGATTTAGTCCAGACGAAAGCATCCCCTATGGCACGTATCGTGATGAAGTTTGGTGGCACATCGGTTGCCAACATCGAACGCATTCGTAATGTCGCGCGCCATGTGAAACGCGAAGTGGATGCGGGCCATGAAGTGGCGGTCGTGGTTTCGGCTATGTCCGGCAAGACCAACGAGCTTGTGGGCTGGGCGCGCGAAGCATCGGTGCTGCATGATGCCCGCGAATATGATGCGATTGTCGCTTCCGGCGAGCAGGTGACGTCCGGACTATTGGCCATTGCGCTGCAAGACATTGGCATTAATGCCCGCTCATGGCAGGGCTGGCAAATTCCCATCAAGGCCGACGGGGCCCATGGCGCGGCACGGATTTTGGATATTGACGGCACCGAACTCATCCGCCGTTTTGGTGAAGGCCAGGTGGCTGTCGTTGCGGGCTTCCAAGGCATCGGGCCGGATAACCGTATCGCGACGCTGGGTCGCGGCGGGTCGGATACTTCCGCTGTGGCGATTGCGGCGGCGGTGAAGGCTGATCGCTGCGATATTTATACTGACGTTGACGGTGTTTATACCACGGACCCGCGCATTGAGCCAAAGGCGCGGCGTCTGGCAAAAGTATCGTTTGAAGAAATGCTCGAAATGGCATCGCTCGGTGCCAAGGTTTTGCAAGTGCGCTCGGTCGAGCTTGCGATGGTTCATAAGGTGCGCACCTTTGTGCGTTCATCATTCACAGATCCTGATGCACCGGGCATGAGTGATCTTCTCAATCCACCCGGCACACTCATTTGCGACGAGGATGAAATTTTGGAACAGGAAGTTGTTACCGGCATTGCCTATGCCAAGGATGAAGCACAAGTGTCGCTGCGCCGCGTTGCCGACCGGCCGGGCGTTGCTGCAGGTATTTTCGGCCCGCTGGCCGAAGCGCATATCAATGTCGATATGATCGTGCAAAACATCTCCGAAGATGGCTCGCGCACGGATATGACTTTCACCGTGCCAAACTCTGACATCGACAAGGCGCTGGCCGTACTGGGCAAAGTGCGCGAGACAATTGGCTTTGATGCCATACAGTCTGAACCCGGCATGGTGAAAGTATCTGTTATAGGTATCGGTATGCGCAGCCACGCCGGTGTTGCCGCGACAGCCTTCAAAGCGCTGGCCGACAAAGGCATTAATATCCGCGCGATCACGACTTCTGAAATCAAGATTTCGATTTTGATCGACGGGCCTTATGCCGAACTTGCAGTGCGCACACTGCATTCGGTTTATGGGTTGGATAAGGGCTGAGGCTGATTATGGCAGGTGCTTGACTGCAATTTTGTAAATCTCATCATCGCGGCGCAGGCCGACCGCCATGACAAATACTTCGATTTTTGTACCTTCAACACTATAGACAATCCGCAAATGTCCGGAGCGGATGTGTCGAAACCCTGCCAATTCTCCGGAAAGCGGCTTTCCAATTTTGTCCGGCTCGCCTTTGGCAATCCTTTGTTCCAGAACATTGATTATTATCCGCGATTCCCGTGTACCTAGGGTATGGACCTGTTAATTTTGACGAAATGGTCGAGGTGATTTTTGGTGAGTGCCAAGTGTCAAGGCACTGGAGCGAAGGCGCAGGAAATGCGGGCATTTTCAAACTTTTGCGACAACGCAATCGCCGGAAAGCGCCCGATTCGGGCACCAACAGGCAACTGACTACACTCTGAGGCGTCAAACAGTTTAAACGGGTCTTAAGCCCGTTCTGCACTGTTTTCCTTGCATAGTTTCGCCATTCGCCTGCCATTTCGTTAAAATTAACAGGTCCGGACCCTAAGTCACGCAAATCGTTTTCGACACCAGGATGAACGATGACAGTCCAAGCCATCAGTCATGTAATCCCAAATTCTTCTTCAACTGCTCAAGCGTAAGCGCCTTATCCGGATCAAAGGTAGCGATCCGGTCCCGCGCAGTTGCTTCGATGCGCATATCTGCAAGTTCATCCATAAGCGCCTCATAACGATCAGTTGGCAGTAAAACTGCCATTGGACGATTGTCACGGATAACGACATATCGATCTTGGCTGCCGTCAGCCATTCTATCCAAAAGCACTCTGGTATTTTTCTATAAGTCCGTTGACGAAATGGCTTGATCTGCACGTTCCAGCAACATGACGGTTCCTTTCAGTATTCAGAAAATTACAATCCGGTTAAAATGCTATTACAAGCGTAGTCAGATGATTTCGTGCCTTCCTAAATTCACCCATTTTTACAAACAGGGTTTCCTTACCAACAAATTTGATAGACATAGAACGTAGAGCGATTTGGCTTGGTTTGTTTTTCGTTTTGATACAATCAAAACGGCACTCTGATCTTTTGCTGCGTCGCATTGTTCTTAACCATAACGTGTTGCACGTTATTGGAAAATGCTCGAGGAAAGGGACGTTCATTGACCCGTGATTTGGCGACCGGACCCCGCGTCTTGTTAAAGCGGATTCGTGAGTTGATGGTGGAAGCGCTGTCACCGCAGGAACGTCTTGACAAAATCGTCAGTGAAATCGCCAAAAACATGGTCGCCGAAGTGTGCTCGTTTTATGTGCTGCGCTCGGATGGTGTTCTCGAACTTTATGCCACAGTCGGACTTAATCAACAGTCGGTGCATTTGGCGCAGCTGAAATTGGGCGAAGGCTTGGTGGGCACGATTGCAGCCAGTGCGCAGGGGCTGAACCTTTCGGATGCTCAGAGCCATCCGTCCTTTGCTTACTTGCCTGAAACCGGCGAAGAAATTTACCATTCATTCCTCGGCGTGCCGATCTTAAGGGCAGGGCGTACGCTCGGCGTTATGGTTGTGCAAAACCGTACCCAGCGCACCTACCGCGAGGATGAGGTTGAGGCGCTGGAAACCACCGGCATGGTGCTGGCGGAAATGATTGCATCCGGCGATCTCACCGGCCTCACCAAGCCCGGTATGCAGCTGGACCTTAAGAAGCCCATCTCGCTTTCCGGTCTCTCGTTCAATGAGGGCGTTGGTCTTGGCCGCGTCGTGCTGCATGAGCATCGCGTTGTCGTCAAAAATCTGTTTGCCGAAGATACTGATGTTGAGCTGGAGCGTCTGGGTAATTCCATTGGCTCTTTGCGGCTTTCCATCGACGATATGCTTGAGCGCCGGGAAGTGGCAATGGAGGGCGAGCACCGCGCGGTGCTGGAAGCCTACCGCATGTTTGCCCATGATCGCGGCTGGGTGCGGCGCTTGGAGGAGGCCATACGTAATGGTCTGACCGCCGAAGCTGCCGTCGAAAAAGTGCAGAGCGACACCCGTGCGCGGATGCAGCATATGACCGACCCTTATTTGAAGGATCGCCTTAGCGACTTTGATGATTTAGCCAATCGCTTGCTGCGCCAAATTATGGGGCAGGATGTCAGCACGTTGGCTGAGAGTATGCCCAAGGATGCGATCATTCTGGCGCGAAACATGGGCGCTGCCGAGCTGTTGGATTACCCCCGCGATAAACTGCGCGGGCTGGTTATCGAAGAGGGTGCTATTACCAGCCATGTGGTGATTGTGGCGAAAGCCATGCGCATTCCTGTTGTTGGCCAAGTCAAAGGCGCAGTGGCACTGGCGGAAAATGGCGACGCCATCATCATCGATGGCGAAGACGGCAAGGTACATTTGCGCCCGCAGGCGGATGTAGAATTGGCATATGCCGAAAAAGTCCGCTTCCGCGCCAAGCGGCAGGAAATGTATCGCGAGCTGATTGGCATTCCGTCAGTCTCTAAAGATGGCATAAAAGTCGATCTTTTGATGAACGCTGGTCTCATGGTGGATTTGCCGCAACTCGAAGAATCCGGCGCTGCGGGCATCGGGCTTTTCCGCACTGAATTGCAGTTCATGGTCGCGGCCAACTTCCCGAAAGTGGAAGCGCAGGAGGAGCTGTATCGCAGTGTTTTGGACGCGGCTGGCAAAATGCCTGTAACATTCCGCACGCTGGATGTTGGCGGCGACAAAGCGCTGCCATACTTCAAAGATGTGCCGTTTGAAGAAAATCCGGCGATGGGCTGGCGCGCTATCCGCATGTCGCTGGACCGTCCGGGACTACTGCGCACCCAAGTCCGCGCTTTGCTTAAGGCAGCGGGCGGTCGCGAATTGCGCATCATGTTGCCGATGGTCACGGAAGTTTCTGAGCTGGTGCAAGCGCGGGATTTAATTGACCGTGAAATCAAGCACCTCTCCAAATTTGCCCATCAATTGCCGCGCAGCTTCAAGCTGGGCGCGATGCTGGAGGTGCCGTCACTGTTGTTCCAGCTGGATGAGTTGTTCAAATATGTCGATTTTGTCTCTGTCGGCTCCAATGATTTGTTTCAGTTTTTCATGGCCGTGGATCGCGGTGCAGCGCATCTGTCAGACCGCTTTGATCCGATGACACCATCGTTCCTACGAGCGCTGCGTTCTATTGCACAAGCCGCAGACAAGGCTGGCAAACTGGTCACGCTATGCGGTGAACTCGCGGGCAAACCGCTAACCGCCATGGCACTCACCGCTGTCGGCTTCCGCTCACTCTCCATGTCTGCCGCCGCAGTCGGCCCGGTCAAAGCCATGTTGCTGGGCCTGGATATTGAACAGCTACGCGCTGAACTGGAGCCCTTGCTGGAGCCCGGCCAGCTCAAGCTCGATTCGCTGCGCGGGTTTTTGAAGGCTCACGCCGAGCGCATGAGCATTCCGCTGTAATTTCGGTGACAAATTTCGGTGACAGTGCATTTAATTGCGTGTTGGCCGTGCTGAAATCAAAACGCTCACTGTGCCACGCAATTAAATGCACTGTCACCGAAATCCCGCTCTAGGAATGCCAGCTTTACTTATCTTCGCAATTTCCGCTATGGACGGCTTAATATTTACCCTGCCTTTTTTGAGCAGGGATTTCACACTTTGGTTCTTAAATTGGCATCAATTGGTGGCGAGCGTTCTTCTCCCCGTTTTTTCAACGGGGAGAAGGTGGCCCAACGGGCTGGATGAGGGGCGGTCTCGCGCCTATGTATGCGGCTGTGCTGCTACTCATCTGCCTGTCGGCATCTTCTCCCCGCTGGAGTAGCGGGGAGAAGAACGCTCGCCACCGGTCTTGATAACTTTTAACCCGGGGTGATCGCCCGCTTTTAGACTATCTGTGCTCCAGGAACACTCCATGAATCTTCCAGCCGCCCGGCTTGACCAACTTGTAAAACGCTATGCCGTGATTGAAGCCGAACTTTCATCGGGGCCGGATGCGGAAGCCTATGTCAAATTAAGTTCTGAATATTCCGGACTGCAAGACATTGTTACTGCCACCCGTGGCTGGCAGCTGGTTTGCAAGGAAGAGGAAGAGTTGAGCCGGATGCTGACGGAGCCTGATACCGACAGCGAAATGCGCGCCTTGGCGGAAGAGGAATTGCCCGTGCTTTCCGGACGGCGCGAGCATTTGGAGCGGGATATTCTCATTCTGCTTTTGCCGAAGGATGCGGCGGATGAACGTTCGGTTATTCTCGAAATTCGTGCCGGAACGGGTGGTTCTGAGGCCGCGCTTTTCGGCGGCGATTTGTTCCGCATGTATGAACGCTATGCGGCGGCGCAGGGCTGGAAGGTTTCGATTGATTCCACCAGCGACGGCGAAATGGGCGGCTACAAAGAAGTCATCGCGTCTGTCACGGGCAAGGGCGTTTATGCCAAATTGAAATTCGAATCAGGCGTGCACCGTGTGCAGCGTGTGCCGGCGACGGAGGGATCGGGCCGCATCCATACATCCGCCGCGACAGTTGCTGTTTTGCCGGAAGCTGAAGAAGTGGATATCGAAATCCGCACCGAGGACATTCGGATTGACACAATGCGGGCATCGGGCGCGGGCGGGCAGCACGTCAACACGACGGACTCGGCAGTGCGCATCACGCATATTCCAACGGGCGTTATGGTGGTGCAGGCGGAGAAGTCCCAGCACCAAAACCGGGCGCGGGCGATGCAAATTCTTCGCACCAAACTTTATGACATGAAGCGGCAAACGCTGGACGATGCGCGCGCGGAGGACCGCAAAAGCCAAGTCGGTTCCGGAGACCGCTCAGAGCGCATCCGTACATACAATTTTCCTCAAGGCCGAGTGACGGATCATCGTATTAATCTCACGCTCTATAAATTGGAGCGGGTGATGATGGGGGAGCTTGAGGAGCTTGTGGATGCACTGGTGGCGGATCACCAGTCCGGACTTTTGGCTGAGGCGGCTGAAAATGCGTAAACGGGCGGTCCGTATTGCTTTCGCGCGGTTTTCACACGCTTTCCGCATCATTTTCGTACGGTTGGCGTAATGACTTCGGACGGTTCCCGCACGCTTGCCGATACGTTGCAGTTGGCCATAGATACGCTTGAGAAGACGACCATTGATGGGTATGATGTTGAGGCGCGGCTGCTGACAGAATCGGCTTGCGGCGTGGCGCGGATTGATTTTTTGTCTTGTCCTAACATTCTGATTTCAAATGATAAATTTGAAATTTTGGAAACTTATTTGGCAAGGCGGATTGCTGGCGAGCCGGTGCATCGCATTATGGGATTTCGCGATTTTTATGGATTAAGGCTCAATTTATCCCCGGAAACTCTGGAACCACGGCCTGATAGCGAGGTTTTGGTGGATTTGGCGCTGGAATTGCTGGTTAAATACCCGCCTAAAACTATTATGGATTTAGGAACCGGAACCGGCGCACTGGCGCTGGCGTTGCTGTCTTTGTTCCCGCAAGCCACTGTTATTGCTACGGATATTTCTGCCGGTGCGCTGGAAATTGCTAGTAAGAATGCCGAGTTAAATGGTCTTTCGGCACGATTTGGCGGTCTCCAAAGCGATTGGCTCGAGAAAGTCGAGGGCAAATTCGATCTCATCGTTTCCAACCCGCCCTACATCCGCTCTTCGGTGATTCCGGATTTGGATATTGAAGTGCGAAACCATGATCCGCTTTTGGCCTTGGATGGCGGTCCGGATGGGCTTACCCCATACAGAATCATTTCCAGCGAAGCGAAAAATCATCTGAACGTAAATGGGCTAATGCTGGTGGAAATTGGATTTGATCAAGCCGATGATGTCACTAACCTATTCAAATTAAACGGTTTTATTAAATTGAAATTGCAACAAGATCTTGGTGGCCGGGATAGAGTGTTGGCTTTTGCAGTTGCTTAATACTTGGTTTTCCCTGTTTGAAAAAACGCTTGGTATTTACACTGTTTGCAGGTAAAAGACTATTAACGAAGACAAAGGGGTTGTCTTCCGGATTGCAAAATGGTCCGGGTGATGGCATTGAGCTATTTTTAGCGCGAGGTTTGCCCTTGTTACGTTAGCGTCTTTTGGCTTTTGAGCCGATAGAGATGCGACGCGCTGTGTGGATTGCGCGTCTGGCTCGTGTTTTACATGTCCAGTATCAAATCTACATAACCTCGAACCTGATTTATATCGAAAATTAGTATCGGATGAGGCAATTGCAACAAAACAGGCGTATGCGCGGTCGCACAAATAATAATAGCGGCAGCAGCGGCAACAATAGTAATAATAACAGTAATAATAACAATAATAACCGCAATCGTGGTGGGCCAAATCCACTTACACGTAGCTATGAAAGCAATGGTCCGGACGTGAAAATCCGTGGAACAGCGCAAAATATAGCTGAAAAGTATTTGACGCTTGCCCGGGATGCGCAATCATCCGGTGATCGCGTGATGGCAGAAAACTATCTGCAACATGCCGAGCATTATAACCGGATTATTGCGGGTGCTTTGGCACAACAACAACAAAATCAAAGGGATAACCGCGAGGAAGAGGAAGATTTGGGCGCTGGAAACGGTGATAACCGCTTCGATGATGTGCTCCATGCCCATCCGCAGCCGCGCCAAGAGCAGGCTCCCCGTCAAGAGCAGCAACCGCGCCACGATCAACAGCCACAGCCGGTGGTGGTTGCGCCGTTTGACAGCTCTTCAGAGCAGCCGGTTATCGATGCCGCTCCGCGCGATGAAAACAATGTGGAAGCGCAGCCACGCGAAAACCCGCGCCAGCGCAAACCTCTTGAAAACAATAGGGAAAATGGCGGTGAGCGGACTCGCACACCACGCCCGCGCATGCCTCGTGCCCCTCGTGAACCACGGGTAGAGGCAGCTTCGGAAGGCGCGGAAGCGCCAGCGGAAGGCGGCTTGTTGGCAACGTTATCCCGCGGTGCGGACCGGCCAATTCCAGTTACGACCGACGAATAGGCCTTCACGAATTGAACTTAGAACGGCGCCCTGGTGGCGTCGTTTTTGTTTGTCGGGAAGCGGCCGGAGATCGCATGAAGATCGCTTGGAGAGGATACGAAGTCGATACGGAAACCGTCCGAACTTGATGGGGAGTGAGTACGTATTCCGTATGCTGCCCGTTCGAGCGACCTTTATCCCGACTGGTTCGAGCAGCACCTCAGGTTCGACTGTTATTTGTTTTGACATCAATCAAATTGCTCTTGAGCAATGATGATATTATTCCCATATGATTATTCGAAGCTGGCTCGCCTCTTTTGGGAGCCTGTCACATGGTGTAAGTCGCGTTCATACGGAATCGAAATTCGCCCCAAGAACCGGGCGTATTCCGAAATTTTTGGATTCAGTTGAACACAACTCACTCGAGAGCCTCCGATGCCGTTTAGGGTCCGGGGCAAATGGAGATATGTATGAACGTTGAATCTTATTCCGAGCGCGTACGGGGCTTTATTCAATCCGCGCAGACCAACGCCCTTGGCCAAGATCATCAGCAGTTTTTGCCGGAGCACCTTCTCAAAGTTTTGATTGATGATCCGGAAGGTTTGGCCGGTTCGCTGATTGACCGGGCTGGCGGGAATTCTGCCGCGCTGCGCTTCGCGCTGGGTACGGCGCTGAGTGCGCTGCCAAAAGTGACTGGCGGCAATGGGCAACTTTATATGTCGCCGATGCTGGCCAAAGTGATGGCTACCGCAGAGGACTTGTCGAAAAAGGCTGGCGATAGTTTTGTTACGGTTGAGCGTTTGCTGACCGCGATGGCTATGGAAAAATCTGCCAAGACTTATGACTTGCTGATGAAGGCGGGCGTGAAAGCGGCGGCGCTGAATGCGGTTATCAACGAGCTGCGCAAAGGCCGCACGGCCGATTCGGCAACTGCCGAGCAGGGCTATGATGCTTTGAAGAAATATGCCCGTGATCTGACCAAAGATGCGCGCGAAGGGAAGCTTGATCCGGTGATCGGGCGCGATGAAGAAATCCGCCGCACCATCCAAGTGTTGTCGCGCCGCACCAAGAATAATCCGGTTTTAATCGGCGAGCCGGGCGTTGGCAAAACGGCTATTGCCGAAGGGCTTGCGCTGCGCATTGTCAATGGTGATGTGCCGGAATCGCTCAAGGACAAGACATTGATGGCGCTGGATATGGGCGCTTTGATTGCAGGGGCAAAATATCGCGGCGAGTTTGAGGAGCGCCTCAAGGCAGTGATGAGCGAAATCACATCTGCCAATGGCGAGATCATTTTGTTCATTGATGAAATGCACACACTTGTTGGCGCTGGCAAGGCGGACGGCGCGATGGATGCTTCCAATTTGCTCAAGCCAGCTTTGGCGCGAGGCGAATTGCACTGTGTTGGCGCGACGACCTTAGATGAATATCGCAAGCATGTGGAAAAAGATGCAGCACTTGCCCGTCGTTTCCAGCCGGTGTTTGTGTCCGAGCCTACGGTGGAAGACACGATTTCAATTTTGCGCGGCCTGAAGGAAAAATATGAGCAGCACCATAAGGTGCGGATTTCGGATGCGGCGCTGGTAGCGGCTGCCACTTTGTCTAACCGCTATATCACCGACCGCTTCCTGCCGGACAAAGCGATTGACTTGATGGACGAGTCGGCATCACGCCTTCGTATGCAGGTGGACTCCAAGCCGGAGGTTTTGGATGAAATTGACCGGCGCATTATGCAGCTCAAAATCGAGCGTGAGGCTTTGCGTGTAGAGAAGGACGATGCATCCAAGGATCGGTTGCAGAAACTTGAAAAGGAATTGGCAGGGCTGGAAGAAGAATCAGCTGGCATTACTAATCTTTGGGTGGCCGAAAAGCAGAAGCTGGGCCTTGCGGCGGACTTGAAAAAGCAGTTGGAAGATGCCCGCAATGAGCTGGCGATGGCGCAGCGCTCCGGCGAGTTTCAAAAGGCGGGCGAGCTGGCCTATGGCAAAATTCCGGAATTGGAGCGCAAGCTGACTGTTTCCGAGGCCCAAGATGCAACGAAAGCCGCTTTAGTGGAAGAAGTGGTGACGCCGGATCATATTGCGCAAGTGGTGTCCCGCTGGACTGGTATTCCTGTGGACCGGATGTTGGAAGGCGAGCGGGACAAGTTGCTGCGCATGGAAGATGAGTTGGCCAAGCGTGTGGTGGGGCAGGGCGAGGCTGTGCAAGCGGTATCGCGTGCCGTGCGCCGCGCGCGGGCGGGCTTGCAAGACCCTAACCGGCCGATTGGTTCGTTTATGTTTTTAGGACCAACAGGTGTTGGTAAAACCGAGCTTACCAAGGCGCTGGCATCGTTTCTGTTTGATGATGATAGCTCCATGACCCGGATTGATATGTCTGAATATATGGAGAAGCATTCGGTAGCCCGCCTCATTGGCGCGCCTCCCGGTTATGTTGGTTATGAGGAAGGCGGGGCGCTAACAGAGGCAGTGCGTCGCCGTCCTTACCAAGTGATTCTTTTCGACGAAATCGAAAAGGCGCATCCGGATGTGTTTAATGTGCTGTTGCAGGTGCTGGATGATGGCCGCTTGACCGACGGGCAGGGACGCACTGTGGATTTCCGCAACACGCTTATTGTCATGACGTCGAACCTTGGCTCTGATTATCTCGTGTCTTTGGCTGACGATGAAGATGTGGACATCGTGCGCGAGCAGGTTATGGGCGCGGTGAAGGCGGCGTTCCGTCCGGAATTTGTCAATCGTGTGGATGATATCATCCTGTTCCACCGCCTTCGCCGCAATGAAATGGGCGCGATTGTGCATATTCAAATGGAGCGGCTGGCGAAGCTGTTGAAAGATCGCAAAATTATTCTTCATATGGATGATAGCGCGGTGAAATGGCTGGGCGATAAGGGCTATGATCCGGCCTATGGCGCACGGCCATTGAAGCGCGTGATTCAGAAAAGCGTGCAAGATCCGCTCGCGGAGAAGGTTCTTGGCGGCGAAATCAAAGATGGCTCGACGGTTTATGTGTCTGCCGGTTCGGACAGGCTGAACTTTCGGGTTTCGCAGGATATGGCGAAGGCGGCGTGAGGTTGGTCTTCTTCTCCCCTAAACGCAGTTCGGGGGAGAAGGTGGCGTGAACGCCGGATGAGGTGGCGAGGCGACGGGGCTGACACATCAGTGTTAAAGCATTAAACGCGCTTCAAGTTTGCAGCCAAAACCTTCGAGTATCGCGGTGCGTCACCTCACCGTCACTGGCTTGGCCCGCGCCACCTCATCCCCCACCTTCGGTAGGGGAGAGGGAAGAAGAAGCCAGTTGATGACACTCGCGGAATATAACGCTTTTTGCGCCTCGCTTTCCCGCACCACCAGTGTCATCCAATGGGGCGGGTCGCATGTTAGGAAAATTGGCGGCAAGGTTTTTGTCATTGGCGTATGGGGCGCGGACAGTCGGCTGGCGGTTTCGTTCAAATGTTCGGAAATGGTGTTTCAGATGTTGAACCAAGAGCCGGAGTTGCGCTCCGCGCCCTATTTAGCGTTGCGCGGAGTGAGCTGGATTCAGTGGCAGGGGCCGGAAAGCATGAGTTTTGATGAGTTAAAGGACTATGTGCTTGCGAGTTATCGGCTGGTTGCCAAGGGACTGATAAAGGTGAAGCAACGGGAGCTGGGGTTCTTGGTATCTTGCCAAGGTCTGGACCCTAATTTGTCGCCACATTTTGGGTGTCACTATCTGCGTCCAGCAGGGTGTCAATGCGGTCCCGCTCTTTTTTAAATGCCACCAGATCGCTACCGGAAAGTGACTTACCGCTCGGCAGGCGCACGGCCATGCAATCGACTTTGGTGCCGTTGATAATCAACTCATAATGCAGATGCGGGCCGGTGGACAGGCCGGTGTTGCCGATGGCCCCGATTACTTGTCCCTGCCTTACTTGCGCGCCTTCAAACACTTCCGGCGAGATTCTGCTTTGGTGCGAGTATGAAGTTTCGTAGCCGTTAGCGTGCTTAATCAAAGTTTGATAGCCATAGCCCGAAGTCCAGCCTGCACGTTCAACCACGCCATTTCCAGTGGACAGAATCGGCGTTCCGATGGGGCCAGCCCAGTCTGTGCCGGCGTGGAGTTTCATGTAGCCAAGAATTGGATGGCGGCGCATGCCGAACCCGGACGTCATACGCGCGCCTGGCACAGGTACGCGCAACAGGAATTGCTGTGAACTGCCGCCATTCTCATCATAATAGTCAGCCGAGCCGTCGTCGTTCTTAAAGCGGTAGAATTTATGCTCGGTGCCGCTGAAATTTGCGTCAACAAAAAGCACATCCGAGTCTTCGCCTGGCTTAGTGAGACCTTCCGGGATGGAATAGAAGACTTCTAACGTATCGCCCAGATTTAACTGCGCTTTATAATCGACGCTTGCGGCCAGCATCTTGATAAGCTGTTTGGCCATTCGCGGGGTCAAATCATAGGCGTAGGCGGCGCGATAAACGCCATCATATACTGAAGGAAGGTCGCCGCGCACTCGTGGCGGCAAAGGAGCGCCCCCAAGCGAGGCCAGTATTTCGTCACTTATTTCCGGTGCTTCCGTTGGCACATATTGGTCGTGGTCATCGATAGCAATAGTGAACAAATGGGTTTTCCCATCATAGACTGAGGCGCGGACAATTTTAGATTTATCATCTACTGTTTCGATGCCAATACGTAGCGCCCATCCACCTTTGAGTTTTGGCGCACTGAGAAGTGTTGTGATGGCTTCGGCAATGGCTTCTGCATCGGTTCCGTCATAGCCATCATCAGTCAACGCCACCAAAGGTTCCGTGTCTGCACGCAGCGGGATAATTTCCTCTGCAAATTCTGTTGTCGGTGCATCGCTGTTGACTTTTGGTGCCACAGAAACATTTTCTTGCACAATCTTAACGCCAAATGATGCGTTAATTGCAAAATCATCGCCAGTGCCAAAACGCAACGGGTCTAAATAATGCAGTGACGCCACCTGCACATCGCCCTCGGTGAGCGCAGTGCCTGAAATCCGGACTGCCTCTTCCACTTCTTCCAAGGTCAAATTATTGGAGGCATCGTAAGCAGCGTTATCAAGCGGGAAGGGTACTGTTTTTAGCGTGACTTCGCTTTCGACCTTCGCACCGTATATTTCACCGGTCTCGATGCTTTTACCCTTGGTAGCGTCATCGGCGAACACATCCGTAGCATTGAAGGCGGGATATGATTTTTTGGTTGTGTGGCCCGCACCCAGCGCCATGGTCACGAGCCCGAATGGTATCATTTTTACCACATTCCGGTCGCCCTCCTTAATGATAGAGGAAACCTGCATAACCTGCCTGTCAGAAATCTTAAGGGATAGCGCCGTTGTTGTGAGGCGGCCGGATTTACCCGATACATCGCCGCTGGCATTAGAAATTTCAGCTGTTGCCATCACTTCCGCAGGGGTGGTGAGGACCTGCCGCCCGTCGAGCGCGGCGGAAAGCGCGACACCCATAAGTATAATAGAGGTAAAGCCGGTAAGAAATGTTCCGGCGAGCCAACGCGCGGAAACCTCGCGCTTGTCAGGCGGGCCTTTGCGCCCGTCTGCCAGCAACGGGGGTTCATTGCCCAGTCGCGCGACCATTTTTTCCATTGGAGTCATATGTTAGTATCGATTCCCATGATCAACAGCGCTCGCCACATCCCGGTTTTAACTGTCGCCAAAATGAACATGAAGTCAAACGTCATTTAAACAGGCAATGCTCACGTTTTTTAAAGCCTTGTTGTGACTTTTGTTGTTTTTATTGTGTCGAATTGCGGGATTTAAGGGTTTGGGATCGTCATAAACCGGCTAAAAAGCGTATGTTTTGGGAGTTGGTTTTGGCTTTGGAAGAATTATTTTATTTTTGACAAAACTTTGTTGACAGTTTGGGTTTGT
>JAYVRA010000032.1:0-31815 GCA_043776635.1 Phyllobacteriaceae bacterium | reverse complement strand
CACAGCGAAGCCAAACCCTTCACATGGCGCGCAAACCCAGACGAAATCATCGCTGCCAGAAATCGGGGGTTCCAAATGTTGGAATCAATCCACTAGGGATATCCCTATATTGTCTTAAAGGAAAGATTAGAATTTAAGTGAAACGATCGTGCCTCCCAAGAGGTTTGATCGGAAAATTGGGCGCGTGGTGAGATTACTCCCACGCGTTTTTTTTGAGTAACAGCAAAGTGCATTCAATTGGACCCGTTGATATGAAAATTTGTTCGGTTTTTAAGGCGAATGACAATTTCCTTTGAAAGTATTTCGTTCTGTATGATCACTCACGCGGCCTGTCCGGCCACCCAGCCGCTGGACCACGCCCATTGGAAATTATATCCGCCGAGCCAGCCCGTGACATCCACGACTTCACCGACAAAATAAAGCCCGGGTACAGATTTCACTTCCATAGTTTTTTGATTGAGCGCGTCGGTCGAAACACCGCCGAGCGTCACCTCAGCCGTGCGATAACCCTCACTGCCAGATGGCTTAACCCGCCAGTGATTTATGGCCTCGCCCAGTGCCGCCAGCTTCTTGTCAGAGAAGTCAGCCAGATGCCCGCTAAGACCCAGGCTCTGCGTGATAAACTGCGCCAAAGCTTTAGGCAAAAATTGCGCGACGATTGTCTGTGGCTCTTGTTTCGGGTTATTTTGGCGTGCGTCACGTAACTTATCGAAACTATGAACACCTGGTGCCAAATCCAGAGAGATCTCATCGCCCTCACGCCAAAAGCTGGAGATTTGCAAGATTGCGGGGCCGGAAAGACCGCGATGTGTGAACAACAGTGCCTCCTTGAATTTGGTCTTCGCGTGTGCGGCTACGGCCTCAACGCTAATACCGGCAAGAGCCTTTAGCCTATCAAGTAGCATTGGTTCAAATGTCAGCGGCACGAGCGCAGGCCGCGTCTCAGTGATAGACAGACCAAACTGTTCGGCTATACGATATCCGAAAGCTGTTGCGCCCATCTTTGGTATGGATTTACCGCCGGTCGCGATTACCAGTGATGCACAATTCACAGGCCCGCCCGAAAGCGCAACCGTGAACCCGGCCTCAGTTTTTTCCACGTTATAAACCTGCGTATCCAGCCGGAGCATAACACCTGCATCTGCCAAGTCCTCCAGCAACATATCAATAATTTGTTGCGCCGAACCATCGCAAAATAACTGGCCAAGCGTCTTTTCATGAAAGGCAATATCGCGTGCCTTTACGCGCTTCATAAAATCTTGTGCGGAAAACCGCTTAAGAGCAGAAATACAGAAGTGCGGATTTTCTGAAATAAACTGTTTGGCGCTGGTGTTCACATTAGTGAAATTGCAGCGCCCGCCGCCGGAAATACGGATTTTATCCCCCGCAGCTTTTGCATGATCAACCAGCAAAACCCGTCGCCCGCGCTTGCCGGCTTCCGCTGCCGCCATCATTCCGCCAGCGCCCGCGCCGATTACAACGACGTCAAAATTATCGGCAGTCATAGCCTGTCTTTCTCAATACTGGAGGGATGCATATGTTTTGATAAAACAAAAACCACTTTGACGCCTCACCAATTGCGATCGAACGATAATCATCAAAATTAACAGGTCCAGACCCTAGTCCTCACACATCCAAATTCGCCACACTCAGCGCATTTTCCTGGATAAATTCGCGCCGTGGCTCAACCTCGTCACCCATCAAACGGGCAAACAGCGAGTCGGCATCGGTGGCGTCCGGAATTTTTACTTGCAGTAACAAACGCGCGTTGGGGTCCAGCGTGGTTTCCCACAATTGGTCGGCGTTCATTTCGCCAAGGCCTTTATAGCGCTGCATGGTGACGCCCTTGCGGCCGGTGGCGAAGACGACTTCCAGCAGCTTCATCGGGCCGGAGATGGCCTCGTTCAATTCTTTTCGCACAAGCTTTGGATTGTGCGAATAAACATCGTGCAAACGTTGCGCATAGCGGTCGAGCGCACGGGCATCAGCAGATCCGATAAGCGCGGCATCAAGCATGGCGGTCTCTTTCACGCCGCGCACCATGCGGTCAAATATCAGGCCGCCGCCTTCGTTAGCCGGATTAATATGCCCCTGCCAGCCACGCTCGGTCTCGTCCGCCACCACATCAAGGCGGGTCGCGATTTCATTTGCCACGGCGGTTGCACGGGCGGCATCCGTCAAAACTGCCGGATTGAGAGCGCCAACGATGGCCGCTTGCTCCGTGACGGTACGGCTATAGCGGCCGTGCAGACCGTTGATGAGCGTGCGCACAGCCAGTGCATCATCAATAACGCTGCTCAAATCCGCGCCGACGCGCACCTCACCATTAGTCAGTTGCAACCGTGCGTCTTCTAGGCCTTGCTCGACAAGATAGGCCTCAAAAGCACGTTCGTCTTTAAGATATAAAGCCGACTTACCTCTTGTCACCTTATAGAGTGGAGGCTGGGCAATATAGAGATGGCCGCGCTCAATCAGCTCCGGCATTTGGCGGAAGAAGAAGGTGAGCAGCAGCGTTCTGATATGCGCCCCGTCGACGTCGGCGTCAGTCATGATGATGATTTTATGGTAGCGCAGCTTATCGGCATTAAACTCGTCTTTGCCGATTGAAGTGCCAAGCGCCATAATCATGGTGCCGATCATTTCGGACCCGAGCATACGGTCAAAACGGGCGCGTTCCACATTGAGAATTTTACCGCGCAATGGCAAAATTGCTTGGTTCTGGCGCGAGCGTCCACCCTTGGCGGAGCCTCCGGCACTATCACCCTCAACGATGAAAATTTCAGATTTTGCCGGATCGCGCTCTTGGCAATCCGCGAGTTTGCCGGGCAGCGACGAAATATCCAACGCGCCCTTGCGGCGGGTGAGTTCGCGGGCTTTACGCGCGGCCTCACGCGCGGCTGCGGCCTCAATCACTTTTCCAATCAATATCTTAGCCTGTGCCGGATGTTCCTCCAGCCATGTGCCGAGCGACTCGTTGACGAGGCTTTCCACAACGGGGCGCACTTCGGACGAGACCAGCTTATCCTTTGTTTGCGACGAAAATTTAGGGTCCGGTACTTTAACCGACAGGATGGCGGTAAGGCCTTCGCGGCAATCATCGCCGGTCAGTGTGATCTTTTCTTTCTTGGTCAGGCCAGACTTTTCGCCATAACCTGTGACTTGGCGCGTCAAACCACCACGGAAGCCGGCCAAATGTGTGCCGCCATCGCGCTGGGGGATGTTGTTGGTGAAGCATAGCACATTTTCATGGTAGCTATCGTTCCACCACATCGCCACCTCAACGGTGATGCCGTCTTTTTCCGCGCTGAATGAGATTGGCGCATCGACCAGCGGCTTTTTGGCGCGGTCGAGATAGCGGGCGAACGCTTCCAGCCCGCCCTCATACATCAGCTCGGTGACTTTGATGTCGGCGTGGCGCTTATCGGTCAAAATAATGCGGACACCGGAGTTCAAAAACGCCAGCTCGCGCAGACGGTGCTCAAGCGTGTTGTAATCAAATTCGACCTTCGTGAAAGTTTGAGTGGATGGCAGGAACGTAACTTCCGTACCTGTTTCCTTGCCGCAATCGCCGGTAACGACCAGTGGCGCATCAGCATCGCCATGCGTGAAGCTCATTTCATGGATGTGGCCCTTGCGGCGGATTTTCAACTTTAGCGAAACTGAAAGGGCGTTCACAACAGAGACGCCCACACCATGCAGACCGCCGGAAACCTTATAGCTGTTCTGGTCGAATTTACCGCCCGCGTGAAGCTGGGTCATGATGACTTCGGCGGCCGAAACGCCTTCCTCGTGCATATCTGTCGGAATACCGCGACCATTATCTGTGACGGTGACGGAACCATCCGGATTGAGCGTGACCGTGACCAAATCCGCATGGCCGCCGAGCGCTTCGTCGATGGCGTTGTCCACAACTTCGTAGACCATGTGATGCAGACCGGAACCATCGTCCGTATCGCCGATATACATGCCCGGGCGCTTGCGTACCGCGTCCAAGCCCTTGAGAACCTTGATGGAATCCGCGCCGTATTCGGCTTGAACTTCCGGGATAACCGGGGTCTGGTCTTCTGGTAGATCGGTCATGCTTTACTTGTCTCTTTTCCGGAAGCGGACAACAAAAAGTGCTGCCCGAATCAGTGCCGTTCAGATCATATTTACTAGCGCGAAACGCGGCATTTGACCAATTTTGACGAGGTTTTAGCTCTGTATAAGCGGCTTTTCGACACTGTTTGTGTGTTGGCCCTTCACCATTTCCACGAGTGAACCTACATTAAGCATAAATCAGGACAGCAATAATGAATGGCCACTTCGTTCCTCCCGCTCCCACACCACGCAAAAAGCCGATTGGCACGCTGGAATTATTGCGCGCAGCATATCGTAACCCGTTGGAAATATGGGGAGAACCGTCATTTAACGAGCCTTACATAATGGTGCGCTCGCTGGGCGTGAACACGCTGATTGCCAATGATCCGGGGCTCGTGCGGCACATTATGGTGGATAATGCCAAAAACTATGTCATGGCACCGGTGCGCCAACGCATTTTGCGGCCCATTTTGCATGATGGGCTGCTGACAGCAGAGGGTGAAGTGTGGAAACGCTCACGCAAGGCGATGGCGCCGGTATTCACACCGCGCCATATTTTCGGCTTTGCCGGCGCGATGCAAAAGTCCACGATGGATTTCATCAAGCGCTATGATACGCCGACTAACAAACCTGTCGATATAGCGCACGAAATGACGCTGCTAACCTATGATATTATCGCTGAGACGCTGTTTTCGGGCGAAATTTCTGGAAAACCTGAAGATTTTGCCTCTCAAGTTGACGTATTGTTTCAAACCATGGGCCGCGTGGACCCGCTTGATTTGCTTGGCGCACCGGCGTTTTTGCCACGGTTTACCCAAATTCGCGGTCGCAAAGCGCTGGCTTTCTTCCGCAAAATCGTGACGGACACGGTGGAAACCCGAAAAGCAAAGCTGGCTAACGACCCTGCGTCAGCACGCCAGGATTTTCTCACATTGCTGCTCAATGTCGAGGGTCCGGAAGGGCTGACGCGCTCCGAGATTGAGGACAACATCATCACCTTCATCGGGGCGGGTCACGAGACTACGGCGCGTGCTTTAGGCTGGACATTATACCTCTTAAGCCAAGCGCCGGATGAGCGGGAAAAGGTGGAGGCCGAGATTGATGCCGGCTGGAATTCCCTCGGCGATCCAAGCACTTGGCTGGAAAAACTGCCTGTCACAAGAGCCGCATTTGACGAGGCTATGCGGCTTTATCCGCCAGCCCCCGCGCTGCATAGAATGAATCTTGAAGACGATCAATTTGAGGATATTAAGATTCCCAAAGGCACGGTTTGTCTGGCACTGCCATGGCTCATTCACCGGCACAACAAGCTGTGGGACCAGCCGAACGCCTTCATGCCGTCGCGCTTTTTGCCGGAAAACCGCGATAAAATCGGGCGCTTTCAATATCTGCCCTTCGGTCTCGGCCCGCGCATTTGCATCGGGGCGGGTTTTGCCCTGCAAGAAGGCGTGATAGCGCTGGCGTGCCTTATGAAAAGCCATCGTTTTGATATGGCCAAAGGCGCGAAAGTATGGCCGGTGCAACGCTTGACGACACAGCCGGAGGGCGGCTTGCCAATGCATGTTTCCAAAAGAACCAGTTCCAATTTGCTCACCGGATTTATTAGTGTGCAATATCACTAAACAATCTCAACGACGTCTGATCGCATGAGTTTTCGGGACATTGCCTTTTTTGTCGTCAATTAATTCAAAACTGTAAATTAATGCACTGCAACATTCTATTGATAGTGCACCGCAGCACGGTTTTTTTCCAAAAAATGCTTTGAACTTTATTTTATCTCTTGTTTAGTTTAGTTGTTTGTGTTTGCTAAACAGCAGTGATGAAACTTTCTCATTACTCGGCTGGAGGGCCGACGACCTAACCGGGAGATCAAATTATGAAGTCGTTTTTAAAAACAGCGACAGCGCTAACTGGTGCTGCGTTTATGTTACTGGGTGCGCAAAGCCGCGCCCAGGCAGGTGAATTGACACTTTGCTGGGCTGCGTGGGACCCGGCCAATGCGCTGGTTGAACTTTCAAAAGATTTTGAAAAGCAATCCGGCAACACCATGAAGTTTGAATTTACGCCATGGCCGAATTTCACCGATCGTATGCTTAATGAAATGAACTCCGGCGGCAAGCTGTGCGATCTTATCATCGGCGATTCCCAGTGGATGGGTGGCGCTGCGGAAAATGGCAAGTACCTGAAGCTCAATGATTTCTTCGACAAAGAAGGCATCAAAATGTCTGACTTCGCGCCAGCGACAGTCAATGCCTATTCGACATGGCCAAAGGGCACTGAAAACTATTACGCACTGCCTGCCATGGGCGATGCCAATGGTTGGTTCTACCGCAAAGACTGGTTTGCAAAGCCGGAATTGCAGGCTGAATTCAAGGGCAAGTATAACCGTGAATTGGCTGTTCCAAAAACATGGGACGAGCTGAAGGACATTGCCGAGTTTTTCCAAGGCCGCGATGTTGATGGCCAAAAGGTTTATGGCGCTGCAATCTTCACCGAACGCGCATCTGAAGGCATTACGATGGGCGCGACTTCCGCGTTGTATCCTTATGGCTTCAAGCTCGAAAACACGCCGGGCAAATATGACATGGAAGGCGCAGTAAACTCTGAGGATGCCGTTAAGGGTCTTGAGATGTACAAGGCGCTCTATAAGTTCACGCCTCCCGGCTATACTGACAGCTACATGGGCGAAGGTTTGGATGCGTTTAAGTCCGGTCAGGTTGCCATGATGATGAACTGGTTCGCCTTCATGCCCGGAATGGCGAAGGACGAAAAAGTTGGCAAAAACACCGGCTTCTTTGTGAACCCGTCAGCCAAAATTGCCGCATCCACACTGGGCGGGCAGGGCATCTCCGTGATGGCCAACACCGACAATATGGACGGCGCATTGGCCTACATTAAGTGGTTTGCGCAAGCTGACGTTCAAAAGAAGTGGTGGCAACTTGGCGGTTACTCATGCCTCAATGCCGTGTTGAACGACCCTGCCTTCAAAGACTCGCAGCCATTTGCCGCGCAATTCCTGGAAGCCATGGGCAGCGTTCAGGACTTCTGGCAGGAGCCTGCCTACGCGCCACTCTTGCAAGCCATGCAAAAACATCTGCATGATTACATTGTTGCCGATAAGGGTACGGCCAAGGAAGCACTGGATGCGACCATTGTTGATTGGACAGCAACCTTCAAGGAAGAAGGCAAGCTGTAATTCGAGCCAGTACCGGTGATAAGTGAGCTTGTGTCCACCAAAAGCTCATGTCGCCGGTTCTCCCAGCACCAGCCCCATGCAAGCGGGGCTGGTGTTCCCGGTATATCGGGATGAACAATGGCGGGATTCACGTCTCGCCGTAACCGGAAACTCATGTCCATGACAACTATAGATACCATCGCTGCGCGGGCCGCGAACGCGACTCCACCAAACATATCGAAGGCCGTGCGCGGTCTTTCCGACAAGGCCATCGCGTGGATTTTTATCGCGCCGACAATGGTACTGCTCCTCGCTATCAATATTTTTCCCTTGATTTGGACCGTTTATCTGTCCTTCACCAATTACGCCTCCAACCGGCCGAACCGGCCCGTTATCAATATAGGCCTTAAATGGTACCGCGAAATCCTCAATTCGCCGGAAATTTGGGCTGCTATGCAGGCGACTGCGCATTTCGTGTTCTGGACCATCCTGTTCCAGACGCTTATCGGCTTTTCGCTGGCCTATCTTATTGACCGCAAGTTTAAAGGCCATGCGTTTTGGACCACCATTATTCTTATTCCCATGATGCTGTCGCCTGCTGTTGTCGGCAATTTCTGGAAATTCATATACCAGCCGCAAATCGGCCTTTTCAATTACGTTGTTTCATTTGTTACGGGCGTTGATGCATCCAGCTTTCAAATGCTCGGCTCTGTTACGTTGGCTCCTTGGGCAATCGTTATCGTCGATACTTGGATGTGGACGCCCTACGTAATGTTGATTTGTCTTGCCGGACTGCGCTCAATCCCGGGCTACATATATGAAGCCGCCGAGGTGGACCGCGCGTCGAACTTGCGCCAATTCTGGTCAATCACCCTGCCTATGGCGACGCCGTTTATCATGCTGGCCGTGCTGTTCCGTGGCATTGAAAACTTCAAAATGTTCGACATGGTGATGTTGCTGACAGGCGGCGGGCCGGGATCTACCACTGAGCTTGCGTCTATAGCACTCAAGCGTCAGGCCTTTGAGGCCTACCGCACCGGCTATTCATCGGCCTTTGCCATCATTCTGTTCGTCGCCGTGTTTGGCCTCGCCAACATCTATGTGCGCACTCTCAATAAGGTCAAACAAAGATGAGCCTCAGCACCGCACACTCCGTCGTCGAACCATCGCCAAACGCCAAGCGCGCCGCCGGCTTCTTCGTCATACTCTACGCGCTGATTACCATGATGCCGCTGGCGTGGATTGTTGCCACATCATTTAAAACGCCGCCGGATTCCATTTCCTATCCGCCCAAAATTGTCTTTCAGCCCTCATCCGAAGGCTACTGCAACCTTCTCACCACCCGCAGCCGCCAGACACCGGAATTCATTCAAGGTCTCGGTGCACCAAACGGTAAATGTGAGGAAGTGTCGCGCGAGCGCGAAATGGTTGTTGTCGGAAAATCCAACTATATCCCGCGCTTCGTGAACTCGTTGATTATTGCGTTCGGCTCGACATTTATTGCCGTGACGCTCGGCGTCTTTGCCGCCTATGCCTTCTCACGGTTCAAAATTCCACTGGCGGACGATCTGCTGTTCTTCATCCTGTCCACCCGCATGATGCCGCCGATTGCTGTCGCCATTCCGATCTATCTGATGTACCGCGAGCTTGGCTTGTCGGACACAATGCTCGGCATGATCCTGCTTTACACGGCGGTGAATGTCTCGCTTGCGGTTTGGCTGCTCAAAGGCTTCATCGACGAAATCCCGCGCGAATATGAAGAAGCGGCGATGATTGACGGCTATACGCGCCTGCACTCGTTCTTCAAAGTCGTGCTGCCGCAAGCGGCGACCGGTATTGCAGCGACAGGGATATTCTGTCTGATTTTCGCGTGGAATGAGTATGCGTTTGCCGTGCTGCTTACTTCAGGTGAGGCACAAACAGCGCCGCCATTCATCCCGACAATCATTGGCGAGGGCGGCATGGATTGGCCGGCTGTGGGGGCGGGCACCACGCTCTTCCTCATTCCTATTTTGGTCTTCACCCTTCTGCTGCGTAAACACCTTCTGCGCGGCATCACATTTGGAGCAGTCCGCAAATGAGCAAGTTCTTTTCAGGCCTAATAGCCATGCGTAGAGACCCTTGGGAAACTCTGGCCACAGTCATCATCGGCCTTGGTGTGTTGATGCTGCTACAGCCGGTCGCGCTTATTCTCTATACTTATTCCTTCATCACCATGCTGACCGGCACGGTCATGTTCATCATCGTTTCAAAGTTTCCGGAGTAGCTCATGGCCGAGATTCGCGTACAAAACGTACAAAAGAAGTTCGGTGATTTTGTTGCCGTAAAAGACGTAACCTTCACGATACCGGATGGCTCGTTCTTCTGCCTGCTCGGTGCCTCAGGCTGCGGTAAAACCACGACGCTGCGCATGATTGCGGGCCTCGAATTGCCAACGTCCGGCAGCATATTTCTGGGCGGCGAAGATGTGGCGTTCAAACGCGCATCCGAGCGGGATATTGCTTTTGTGTTCCAGCTTTTCGCGCTCTATCCGCATATGAATGTGCGCCGGAACATTGCCTTCCCGCTGCTCAGCCAAGGCGTTGCCAAAGCAGAAATCAAACAACGTGTTGAAGAAACCGCGCGTCTCCTTCGCATCGATCATATTTTGGATAAGTCCGTATCCGGCCTCTCAGGCGGCGACCGTCAACGTGTCGCTTTGGGCCGGGCCATTGTCCGCCGTCCGCTGGCATTCCTCATGGACGAGCCGCTAGGCACTTTGGATGCCGAATTCCGTGATCTTATGTGTGAAGAGCTGGTGCATTTGCACAGACGAATCAACGCAACGACTGTATACGTTACGCATGACCAGCTTGAGGCCATGACCATGGCCAACTACATCGCCATCATGAATCGCGGCGTCATCGAACAGCTCGGCACACCGCAAGCCATTTATGATCGTCCCGCTTCGATGTACGTCGCGGAGTTTGTTGGCTCTCCTGCCATGAACCTAATTCATCTTGAAAGCAGCCTTGCAAAGGGCGCAAAATCCATCGACGTGTCAGGCGCAATTGTCGCCATTCCTGAAACACGGGAAGCCTCGCTGGAGGGGCAAATTGTGCTTGGCGCACGGCCGGAACACATCAGCTTTGATGATAGTTCTAAGTTCCGTGGCCAAGTGCAAAGCGTTGAATATATGGGCACGACGCAGATCGTCACCGTTGATGTTGCACAAGGAAAAGTGAAGGCTCGCTTGCCATCCACCATCCACGCCACAATCGGCGAGCAGGTTGGCCTGTGCTTCATGGGCGGGCGCCTTTCCATTTTTGACAAGGCCACAGGCCGGGCAATCAACACCGCCCTTTATGAAAGCGCCCCTCATGGCTGAGGTCTCCCTAAAAAACGTTACCAAGCGATTCAAGGATAAAGTCGCGGTTGATAATTTGTCGATTGATATTGCCGATGGCGAGTTCATCGTTTTGCTCGGCCCGACAGGCGCCGGCAAAACAACAACGCTTCGCCAGGTTGCCGGACTTGATAATCCGGACGGGGGCGAGATTAGAATTAACGGCCACAACATGGCGGGCCTTGCGCCAGCCGCCCGCGATGTCGCCTTTGTTTTCCAGCAATATTCGCTCTATCCGCATTTGTCGGTCTATGACAATTTGGCCTTCCCGCTGCGCTCGCCAATCCGCAAAACGCCGGAAGATGAGATCAAGCGCCGCGTCGTAGCCATTGCCGAAATGCTGCGCATTCCGCACAAGCTGAACAATAAATCCACCCAGCTCTCAGGCGGAGAAATGCAGCGTGTCGCTATCGGGAGAGCGTTGATACGCCAGCCCGCAATCTACCTGATGGACGAACCGCTTTCGTCCTTGGATGCCAAATTGCGTTCGGAATTGCGCGTCGAGTTAAAGCGCGTTCAGATGGAAATGGGCGCGACAATTCTTTACGTCACCCACGATCAAATCGAAGCCATGACCATGGCAAACCGCATTGGCGTCATTGAAAACGGCAAGATGATCCAGCTTGGCTCACCGCGCGAAATCTATGAGAATCCGACTTCAATTTACGTCGCCCGGCGTCTTGGCCAACCGCAAATCAACCTGTTGCCGGAGGGTTTCCTCAATAGTGGTGCCGCGCCAAAGGGAACGAAAACCATAGGCGTGCGCACCGAGCATATGGACGTTACGAAAAAAGCCGACGGGCAGGGCAGGGTGGATTGGGTCGAACATTTGGGCGACCAGAACCGCCTGCATGTGCTGGTAGGCGAGCGCCGCATCACGACGTTGGCGTCGCCTGACACTGATTTAAAATCAGGTGATCGTGTGGCGCTGACACTGGTCAACCCGCTGTATTTTGGCAGCGCGGGTGAGCGGCTTCGGTAAATTATACAGGTTGGGCTTTAGTGGATGTGGAGCAAGTGATGACGCAATTTATGAATGCCAAAGAAACGCTGGTTGTTGACTCTCTGGATGGTTTTTTGCGGACCGGCGGCGGCGCCAATCTGGCCAAACTCGACGGGTTTCCGTACATCAAGGTTATTGTTCGTACCGATCATAAGCCATCGCGTGTGGCGATAATTTCTGGCGGCGGGTCCGGCCATGAGCCCGCTCACGCAGGCTTCGTCGGCAAGGGCATGTTAACGGCTGCCGTCTGCGGCGAAGTGTTTGCCTCGCCAAGTGTGGATGCTGTGCTGGCTGGCATTATGGCTGTCACTGGCAAAGGCGGCTGTTTGCTGGTGGTGAAGAATTATACCGGCGACCGTTTGAACTTTGGCCTTGCCGCTGAAAAGGCCCGCGCTTTGGGCAAGAAAGTTGAAGTCGTCGTGGTTGGCGATGACGTGTCGATTGTCGGCAACCCGCGCCCTCGAGGCGTGGCTGGCACTTTGTTTGTCCATAAGATTGCAGGCCATCTCGCTGAAAAAGGCGCGTCTCTGGCACAAGTGACAGAAGCCGCCCGCAAGGTGGCAGCGTCCACTGTCTCCTTTGGAATTTCGCTATCATCCTGCACCATTCCGGGTGTCGGTCTTGAAGACCGTGTGCCCGCAGGTAAGGCCGAGCTTGGTCTTGGCATACACGGTGAGCCGGGCATTGAGATGGTGGATTTTACCGGCGCAAAACAGGCCGCTGCTATCTTGACCGAAAAGCTGTTCGCCGCCGTACCCAATGCTAAATCCTATGCGCTGCTTTTGAATAATCTTGGCAGCACGACGCCGCTGGAAATGGGCGTCATCGCCAATGAGGTGCTCTCCAGCGCATCTGCCAAAAAAATTAAACTTGTGGTCGGCCCCGCGCCGCTGATGACTGCGCTCGACATGCACGGCATCTCCGCCTCGCTGTTGCCACTGGATGAGGAATTTGAAGCCGCGCTCATCTCCAAAGCCGGACCAACCGCATGGCCGCAAGCGCAAGCGCCCGTGAAGCCAACTGTTGTGGCAACGCCGCAGTTGCTGAAATCCAAAACCGTCAAAGCCAGCGCCAATCTGCCGCTGCGTGCCTTGATGGATCACGCCTGCGATCTACTCGTTGCCAACGAAGCCGCGCTCAATGAGCTTGACGCGAAAATCGGCGACGGTGACACAGGCTCAACCATGGCTGGTGCAGCGCGTAACCTGAAAGCAGCTTTACCCAAAATGCCGCTGGCAGACCTGGCACCCTTCTTCACCTCCGTCAGCGAAGCCCTGACCAAAACCATGGGCGGCTCCAGCGGCGTGCTTTTGGCTATCCTTTTTGCCGCTGCCGCTTCCAAGGCGGAGACTGGGAATGACTGGGCACAGTCGCTACAAGCCGGCATGAACCGCATGATGGAATATGGCGGCGCAAAGCCCGGCGACCGCACCATGATTGACGCCATGGAGCCTGCACTGGCGGCGCTAGTCGCCCGTGGTTCAATTGCAGACGCAGCGACCGCTGCCCGAAAAGGCGCGGATGCCACCGCCAAAATGACCAGCTCCAAAGCGGGGCGCTCGTCCTACATGTCCGCACAGAATTTGGCCGATGTGGTCGATCCGGGCGCGGAGGCGGTCGCGCGGCTCATTGAGGGACTGGCGGCGTTTTTGGAAGTCAAAAAATGACAGCCGCTGCTTTCCTAACGCTTGTGGACTGTGATCGGGCGCTCCGATCACTTGCCGTGTCGTTGGCGCACTGTTTCCGCACTGTTTCCGCATCGATTCCGTATCATCCCCGGGCGTTCGCCGATCACTTGGCGATAGCCTTTCCGTCCCGGTTATGCTCCAGCCGCAGCAAGGAATTCATCGCTGCCGGTTGTGTGTTGTGATGGCGGGGCTGGATATGGAAAGGCAACAATTACACGATCTCATATCGTCAGTTTGCCATGCCATGATAGCCTGCACCGGAGAGTTGACAACGCTCGATCAAGCCATTGGCGATGGCGACCACGGCCTGAATATGAAGCGTGGCTGCGAGGCCGTTCTGGCAGATATTCAAACAATTTCAGACCAGCCTTTACCCGATGCACTTCAGGCAATCGGCACGAAACTTGTCATGACAATCGGCGGTGCGTCCGGTCCGCTTTACGGTACACTATTTCTTTCACTCGCCAAGTCTTTGCCCCAAGTTCCAGACCGCGACAGTCTCGTGGCAGCATTCAAGAGCGCAATTGACGCCGTGGCTGCACGCGGCAAATCACAGGTCGGCCAGAAGACCATGCTGGATGTTCTTTATCCGGCATGTGCCGCTTTTTCCGCTGGAAAGTCGCTAAAAGAAGTGGCAATTCAATGTGATTGTGCGGCCATTGCGACAGCGCCAATGCTCGCAATTCGCGGGCGGGCTTCATTCCTTGGTGAGCGTTCAATTGGTCATATCGACCCCGGCGCGCGGTCCAGTGCGCTTCTAATTTCTACCATCACTCATGTTCTTGGAGCGGAAAATTGACAAATCAAAACGTCGGCATTGTCATCGTCTCGCATTCACCGCTCATCGCGCAGGGCACCGCCGATATGGTCCGCCACATGGTTGGCAATCAAATTCCGTTGGCTTGGTGCGGCGGAAACCCGGATAACGGTTTAGGAACAAGTGTTAAGGCGATCACAGAGGCGATCGAATTAGCATGGTCGGATGCGGGTGTTGCCATTTTGGTTGACCTTGGGGGCGCGGAAACCAACAGCGAAATGGCTGTTGAAATGATGCCGCCATCCCGCCAAAGAAAGATTGTTATTTGCAACGCACCGATTGTAGAAGGAGCCGTAATGGCCGCCACTGAAGCCTCTGGCGGCGCCAGTCTGAGCATTGTTATAGCCGCCGCAGAAGAGTTGCTAAGCCGATGAAATATTGGAGATATTTATGTCAGCGGTAATGGCGTCAGCTCAGATCACCAATGAAATCGGCTTGCACGCCCGCCCGTCGGTGAAGCTTACGCAGCTGGCAAAAAAATTCAGTGCCAAGCTCGAAGTTGCCACCTCTCAGGAGGGTCCATGGGTTGATGCCAAGAGCCCGGTGAAGATCATGCGTCTCAAGGCAGTCCAAGGCGAAACGCTATTTTTTCGGGCCAAAGGCAATGATGCCACTGATGCCTTGGGCGAGCTCGCGGCGTTGGTATCCCGCAAGTTTGACGAGGCGTGAGCATGACCGAAATGCACTTTAGCGGGACGGGTGCATCAAGCGGACTGCATGTGGGGCAGGCGATAATAGTTGGTATTATTGACGGCAACGTGCGTGAAAAACTTGGGCCGGAAGACGAAAAATCCGCATTGCAAACTGCTATTAACGCCGCAATTGCCTCAACCGTAAATCTCATGGCAACACTCGGTGGCGGCGAGGCTGACATTTTGGGTATCCAAAATGAGCTACTCAGTGACGATGTGCTAACCGAGCCTGTCTGGCCGCAAATTGAAGCCGGTATTTCGGCACACGACGCCTGGCACAGCGCAATGGATATTGAAATTGCAGGCTATTTAGCATCTCAAGATGAATATTTTCGCGCCCGCTCGACCGACCTCATTGATATTCGTGATCGTGTTTCTGCACATTTGCTTGGCGGACCAAAACAATTAGCGTTAGCTGGCGGTGAAATTATCATCGCCCATGACTTAGCGCCTTCATTATTCATGGCAATTGATTGGTCTCATGGCGGGGGAATTATACTAGGAGCGGGAAGCACAACGAGCCATGTGGCAATGTTGGCGCGTGCAAAGTCCATCCCGATGGTTATTGGCGTTGGCGATATTTGGAAGGACTTGCAAGGAGCAATTCTTATGGACGGCGGGCAGGGCTCAATTATCGTAAATCCGTCATCAGAAACTACGACGCTGTTGAGCGCGGAAATCAAAGTGCAATCGTCGTCACATGCGCGTGAAATACTGGCTAAAGGTGACAGAGCGATCACCGCTGACGGGGTAAAAATTAGTGTCATGCTCAACATTGCGAGTCTGGACGATATCGCATCTATCGACGCCAAAGCCTGCGACGGCGTCGGCCTGACGCGTACTGAGTTTTTTGTAAGAGATGGAATATTGCACGAAGATGTGCAATTTGGCCGGTATGTGGCGCTATTGAAGTGGGCGAAGGGCCGTCCTGTGACGATAAGAACGATTGACGCCGGCGGCGACAAACCCTTGGAAGGCTATGTAAGCCCCAGCGAGACCAACCCGTTCCTCGGCCAACGCGGCATTAGACTTTCGCTGCTGCATCTGGATATATTCAAAACTCAACTGCGCGCGCTGTTGCGGGCGGCGGCATTTGGACCGCTGAAAATTATGCTGCCAATGGTAACAAGGCCGTTAGATGTCGAAGACGCAAGGGCCGCTGTTAACGCGGTAAAATTAGAGTTGTTAAATACTGGCGTACCCTACGGCGAGTGCGAGTTGGGAATGATGGTTGAAGTGCCGGCTGTTGCGCTCTGTCCGCAGATTTTCGATGTCGACTTTTATTCGATAGGTTCCAATGACTTAACTCAATATGCAACTGCGGCAAGCCGGGACAATGGCCGTGTGGCGGACTATGCGGATACCTCTCATCCCGGCGTAATTGCAATGATCGAACATGTTGCAAACTATGGAAATTTGACAGGTAAACCGGTAAGTATCTGCGGCGATGCAGGTAGCAATCCGCGCTTGATCCATACGCTTTTAAAAGCAGGCATACGCACACTGTCGGTTCCACCGGCAGCGCTGTTATCAACAAAAGCGGTCATCAGGTCGTTAAATCTAACGGATAGGATCTGAGCTATGGCGGAGCCTGAGCAAAATTCCGGTGAGATGTCGCCACTTGTTGTCTATAAAAACTTGCTACAAAAGATTATCGATACCCGCCCTTCCGGTACGCGCCAAAGATTGGCGGAGGCGATGGGAAAAAATCGCAGCTTCGTCTCGCTCATCACCAATCCAAGTTATCTGACACCAATTCCTGCACAACATCTGGAAACGATTTTTCACATTTGCCACTTTGCGCCACAGGAGCGGCAGGCTTTCCTTGATGTATATAAAGACGCCCACCCGGGGCGTACGTCAATTGCCCGCAGTACAAAAATCACACGCCAAATGACGATTGAACTCCCCGATTTTGGAGACGCCGCTCTAAACCGCAAAGCAGAGGAGATGATCCATACCTTTGTGCGCTGCGTTACTGAGTTGGTAGAAATTCAGAGCAAATCTGACCGGCAAACGCGGTCAAAAAGCGTATGAAAAAGTTTATCAACGCCGTTGAAAATATCGCAAAAGAAGCCCTGGATGGTTTAATTGCTATTAATGCCGATATCTTGAAACTGGGCGCAAATTATAAATTCGTTCACCGCTTCCACATTAACCGCAGCAAAGTGGCTTTGATTTCGGGGGGGGGCTCTGGACATGAGCCGCTCCACACCGGCTTTGTTGGCAAAGGCATGTTGGATGCCGCCTGTCCAGGCCAAGTTTTCACTTCGCCAACGCCCGATCAGATGATTGAGGCGGCACGCTTTGTCGGCGGCAGTCCTGGCGTACTTTTCATAGTCAAAAATTATGATGGTGACGTTATGAATTTCGAAATGGCCAGTGAATTGCTGCAAGGCAAAGTCGCGCGCGTTACTATCGACGATGACGTGGCCGTGCTTAAATCCACCCATTCGACAGGGCGCAGAGGCGTGGCTGGAACACTCATAGTTGAAAAAATGCTGGGTGCGGCGGCTGAGGAAGGCCGCGATATTGCTGCGCTTCAAAGCCTTGGTGAACGGGTGAACCGGCAAACGCGCTCTATGGGAGTGGCTTTGAGTTCTGGCATTGTGCCTAGTCTTGGCCGGAGTACCTTTACACTCAGCGACAATGAAATGGAAATGGGCGTTGGTATTCATGGCGAGCCAGGCCGCGCACGCGTACCCATGGCAAATGCAGATGCCATAGCCGGGGAAATGCTGGATACAATTTTGAGCGACCTATCTATAAAGCGGGGCCAAGAATGTCTGTTATTGATCAATGGCTTTGGTGGCACACCTGCGATGGAGCTGCATATTATGGCCAATGCTGCCTGCAAAATTCTCGGATTGCGAGGCCTCAAAATCGCCCGGGCACTAAGTGGATCTTATGTCACATCATTGGAAATGGCAGGCTGCTCACTAACAGTAACCGCACTCGATCCTGAAACAACAAAACTCTGGGATGCCCCAATCCACACCCCCGCACTACGATGGGGAATGTAAGCCAAGGCAAATATTAGTCTAGGGTCTGGACCTGTTAATTTTGACGAAATGGTCGAGGTGATTTTTGGTGAGCGCTAGAAGCGAAGGCGCCGGAAATGCGAGCATTTTCAAGTCTTTGCGACAACGCAATCGCCGGAAAGCGCCCGATTTGGGCACTAACAGGCAACTGACTTCACTCTGCGGCGTCAAACAGTTTGAACGGGCCACGGCCCGTCCTTCACTGTTTTCCTTGCATAGTTTCGCCATTCGCCTGCCATTTCGTCAAAATTAACAGGCCCGGACCCTGGGTGTATAGTCCCCAGATCAAGTGTCACGGCTTTCGAATGAATTTTTGGGGTGCATCCTGCCATTCTTTCCATATGAACTCTCGCTCTACTCGGCCGCGACCATAACATTCGCAATTATCAAGGCACGGATTTCTGACCGGCATGAGCCGCAATTGGTACCTGCTTTTGTCAACTCGCCAACAGCCTCAACTGAATGGCAATTATCATTGCGAATGGCATTGATGATTTGGTTGATGCCTACGGAATAGCAAGAGCAGACGATTGCACCCGGGTCAGGCTTATCAGCGCCTGCTCGGCCCGCAATCACGCGGAAGCGGGCGCGGGTATCGCTGTGAAGTTTGCCGAGTTCTTCTGCTACGGTTTGGCGTGACACGCCAACCGGGCTCGGTCCTAAAAATAATGCACCCAAAAGTTTGCCGCCATCAAACAAGGCAAAGCGCTCTTGGCCGGAGTTTGCATCACAATAGGCAATGAGTTCGGACTGTTCATCCGCGCCAAATAATGTGCGGGCGAAGGCGGACGGGTCCACGAGCGCTTGGCCAAATGCCAATTCAATGCGCCAGCCATGTTCGGATTTTGCCATTGCCCAATAGTCTGCGGCGCAGGTTTCAGGGCGGTTTTTGAGAACCGCAAAGCCGAATTGTTTGGCGGCAAACGGCTGAAGCGAAACGGCTGTATTTTTGGATGCGGGCTGACCCGAAATGGGATCAATCACCGGTGCGACCAGAACGTCCACCCGTGCCAAAGCCGCGAATTGGTCAGTCCAGTGCATCGGCACAAATACGCTGCCCGCCTGTTGGCGCTGAGTGAGCAAGGCACGAACCAGAATGCTGCCGTGCGGGCTTTCCAGCTTTATAATTGAGGCGTCGGTGATGTTCAATGACGCCGCATCATTGGGATGGATTTCGCAAAATGGTTCGGCGATATGGGCTGAAAGACGCGCGGTTTTGGCGGTCCGGGTCATGGTGTGCCAGTGGTCGCGCACGCGGCCTGTATTTAACAATAGCGGAAATTCGGAGTTTATTTTTCGAAGGTCTGGTGCGGAAACGGCGATGGCACGGGCCTTGCTGTCGGGGGTGTAGAATTGACCTTTGGCGAAAAACCGTGTGTCTTCGTCGTTGCTCATATCCTTCGGTGCGGGCCATTGGAATGGCAACATCGCATCATAAGTGGCGGACGCAATTGTTTCATGAATTGAAATATCAAAGTCGCGGGAGCCGTGGTTTTCAATGCCGGAAAGTGCGGCGTGTTCGGCGTAAACTGCGGATGGTCCTTCAAAAGAAAATGCTTGCGCAAAGCCCATGCGCTTGGCAACCTCTGCCAGCTGCCACCAATCCGGGCGAACATCGCCGGGCAAATCAATAAAGTTACGCTGGCGCGAAATGCGGCGCTCGGAGTTGGTGACTGTGCCGTCCTTCTCGCCCCATGCGGCGGCAGGAAGCTTCACATGGGCGTGGCGGATTGTGTCGGTTTTGTCGCTGACGTCAGACACCACAACAAACGGGCAGGCCTTGATAGCAGCCTCGACAGCGTCAGCATCCGGCATGGAATCAACCGGATTGGTCGCCATGATCCATAACGCTTTTATCCTCCCGTCCGCGACGGCCTTGAACATATCAACAGCTTTGAGGCCTTGCCTGGAGGCGATGGTTGGCGATTTCCAAAAGCATTGCACCAGATTTCGATGATGGTTGTTTTCAATGTCCATGTGCGCGGCGAGCATATTTGCCATGCCGCCGACTTCGCGCCCGCCCATGGCGTTTGGCTGACCGGTAAGAGAAAGCGGCCCCATGCCGTGCCTGCCGATGCGGCCTGTGGCGAGGTGGCAATTGATGATGGCGTTAACTTTATCCGTACCTGACGAGGACTGGTTGACGCCCTGACTATAGGCTGTGACGGTCTTGGCGGTGGTGGCGAAGAGTGAGAAAAACGCCGCAGTCTGATCTGCGGTTAGGCCGCTAGAAGCGGCAAGCTCTTCAGGCGTTTGTGCTACCGCTATGGCGAGCGCCTCATTCATTCCATTGACATGTTTCGCGATGTAATCCTGATCGAAGCAATCCGCCTTTGCCAGAGAGGCCAGCAGGCCCAAAAACAGTGCCACATCACCATCCGGTTTAATCGCCAAATGCAAATCTGCAATGTCCGCCGTCATGGTTTGTCGCGGGTCAATCAGTACGATTTTCATGTGTGGTCGGGCGAGCTTTGCAGCGGCAATGCGCTGGAAAAGCACTGGATGGCACCATGCCAGATTGGAGCCTGCCAGCACGACAAGATCGGCTAGTTCCAAATCTTCGTAAGTGCCAGGAACTGTATCGGAACCAAATGCGCGACGATGACCGGCGACTGACGAGGCCATGCAAAGCCTCGAATTTGTGTCGATGTTGGCCGAACCGATGAAGCCCTTCATCAGCTTGTTGGCAACGTAATAATCTTCGGTCAAAAACTGGCCGGAGACATAGAGCGCCACGCTGTCCGGCCCGTGTTCGCGGATGGAGGATGAGAATTTTTCCGCCACCAAATCCAGCGCTTCATTCCAGCCGGTCTGGCGGCCGTGCACCTCCGGATAAAGAAGCCGGTCATTTAACGACAGTGTTTCGCCAAGCGCTGAACCTTTTGAACATAGCCGTCCAAAGTTTGCAGGATGATCCGGATCGCCCTTGATCGTCACTGAGCCATCCACTTGCGGTGTGGCCAGCACGCCGCAGCCGACGCCGCAATAGGGGCACGTGGTTTTAACCGTTTGGCCTGCCTGCGCCGCCATATCAGGCACTCAAAGAGAGCAGAATGTTCTCGCCGTCCATTTTGATTGGAAATGTGCGGGTTGCGCCTTCGTCCGCGCCTTGGGCTTTGCCGGTTTCCAGCGAAATAACCCAATTGTGCAGCGGGCATGTCACGCAGCCGTCATGCACGATGCCTTGGCTTAAAGGACCGTTTTTATGTGGGCATTTGTCTTCAATGGCAAACACACGATTTTCGGCGGTGCGAAAAACCGCAATTGTCATGTCGCCATATTTAACACAGCGCGCCCCGCGCAGCGGGATGTCGTGAATCGTGCCGATAGAAACCCAGTTTTTTGTCATGGCGTTCATTCTGCTGCTTCCAGAGTTAGAGTCGCCATCGGCTTGAACTCATGCTTGTCTTTGCCCGACACACGCTCGGCCCACGGGTCCACTTGCGCGAACTTTTGGCTGAATACAAAACGCTCGAAATAAGCTTGGCGCTTGTCCAAATCATCCACCACATTGGCCTTGATAGAGGGAATGCCGACGCGCTTCATCCATTTGTAAATGCGCTCCAAGTAGCGGCCCTGCTCGCGGTAGGCTTGGGTAAGCGCGACGATGACTTGCAGCGCCTCATCCTCGGTTTCAACATGGCAGAGCACCTGTGTGCCGTGAATATCCAGCCCCGCTGCGCCGCCGAAATGGATGTCGTATCCGCTATCAACGCAGATAACACCAACGTCTTTGCAAGTGGCTTCCGAGCAGTTGCGCGGACAACCGGATACGGCCATTTTCACCTTGGCCGGTGTCCATGAACCCCACATGAATTTTTCAATGCGAATTCCAAGCCCTGTGGAATCCTGCGTGCCGAAACGGCACCAGTCTGTTCCGACGCAGGTCTTAACCGTGCGCAAACCCTTGGCATAAGCTGCGCCGGAAACCATGCCGGCAGAGTTCAAATCCGCCCAGACGTCGAGCAAATCCTCTTTCTTAACCCCAAGCAAATCAATGCGCTGACCGCCGGTGCATTTTACCGCTGGAATGCCGAACTTATCCACCACGTCTGCAATGGCTCGTAATTCGCCGGATGTCGTCATGCCGCCCCACATGCGCGGGACGACGGAATAAGTGCCGTCCTTTTGAATGTTTGCGTGCACCCGCTCATTGATGAAGCGCGACTGGTAGTCGTCCTCATATTCGCCGGGGAAATCGCATACCAGATAGTAGTTGAGTGCAGGGCGGCACTTGGCGCAGCCGCACGATGTTTTCCACTGCAATTCCTGCATAACAGCTGGAATTGTTTTGAGATTTTTAGCCACAATCAACCGGCGCACTTCATCATGACCGAGATCCGTGCACGGGCACATTGGCTGCACGGCGGCCGGGTTATAAGTGTCGCCTAGCGTAACTTTGAGAAGCTGTTCAACAAGGCCGGTGCAGGAACCGCATGAGGCGGAGGCCTTGGTGTGGGAACGGACGCCATCCAGCGACGTCAGCCCTTTCGATGTAATCGCGCCAGTGATAGTGCCCTTACAAACGCCGTTGCAGCCACAGATTTCCGCGTCATCTGCTAATGCTGCAACGGCCGCCGTAGGGTCCAGGGGGGCTCCTCCCTGAAACATCTGGCCGAAGATCAACGTATCGCGCATGTCGGCGATATCGGTTTGCTTCTTCTTCAGGTCGTTGAACCACGTGCCGTCACTGGTTTCGCCGTAGAGAACAGTTCCAATGATCTTATTGTCTTTGAGGATGAGACGCTTGTAGACACCTGCCGATGCATCGCGCAGCACGATTTCTTCGCGGTCATCGCCTTCCGCAAAATCGCCGAGAGAGTATAATTCAATACCGGTAACTTTGAGCTTCGTCGGCGTATCCACCGGCATGAATTGCGGTGTTTCATCGCCTGTCAAATGCGAAGCAACGATTTTTGCCATGTCATAAAGCGGTGCGACAAGGCCATAAACCTGGCCGTTCACTTCGGCGCATTCGCCAAGCGAATAAATGTCCGGATCGCTGGTGCGCATCCCGCCGTCCACCACAATGCCGCGATTGACCGCAATACCGGCATCCTTGGCCAGCGCGGAACTCGGGCGGATACCAACAGCCATAACGATCAGCGTGGCCGGGATTATTGTACCGTCTGCCAGTTCTAATCCTTCAACGCGCTTATCGCCAAGAATTTGCTTGGTGTTGGCCTTGGTCAGCACTTTAATGCCGCGATCTTCCAGTGCTTTCTGCAACAAATAACCAGCGGAAGCATCAAGCTGGCGCTCCATCAAGGTTGGCATGACGTGGATTACTGTTACATCCATGCCTTGCTCTTTAAGACCCGCAGCCGCTTCAAGACCCAGCAAACCTCCGCCAATGACAATCGCTTTGGCGCGCGCTTGCGCGGCGAGCAGCATGGCGTTCACATCGTCCAAGTCGCGGTACGACAAAACGCCCGGCAAATCATGGCCGGGAACAGGAATGATAAAGGGATAAGATCCGGTGGCGATTACGAGCTTGTCGTAACTTTCTGTAACGCCGTGACTGGAGGTAACTGTTTTGGCCTCACGGTCAATTGCCACAACCTTGTGGCCTTTATACAACGTAATACCATGCTTGATGTACCAGCCGTCACCATGAATGATGATTTCTTCAAATGTCTTTTCGCCTGACAAAACCGGCGACAACATGATGCGATCATAGTTCACACGCGATTCTGCGTTGAAAATGGTGATCTCGTAAAGGTCCGGCGCTTTCTCAAGCAAATGCTCGAGCATCCGCCCCGGCGCCATACCATTTCCAATGATGACGAGTTTTTGTTTCATCCCTGAGATGACTCCCGTTGTTCTCTAAGATTTTTGCAGCGATAATTGTGCATCGCAGCAAATCAACAAAGAAAGTAAAGCAATGGTCGTGCCAGAAAAGAACTTTTTCCGCCACTATCTATCAACTCGTTGTTTACATGATGTTTTTTCTATTTTCCGAAAATTTTCAGGTTTTTTCTGCCATTCTCGCGTCGCACAAAACATGTGCAGGATACCATGTATTGATTAATTTATAGGCGCATTACTTTGTGGCTATTTTTTAGGCAATTAAATTTAATTCATATCGTTCAATAACTTACCAATAATGTTGCAGTGCATCACAAACTGGCACGGTCTTTGCGATGCTCTTGTTATACGCAACCAGAGGGACTTACTTATGAGCCAAGCATCACCATCTAAATTTCCATTCTTCAGCCTTGAACCCCGAATGCGCGTCTTGCATCTCAGCTGGATTGCCTTTTTCATCACATTTGTCGTTTGGTTCAACCAAGCTCCTCTTATGGCATCTATTCGCGATACCTTCGGGCTCACCAAGCCGCAAGTTGCTGCGCTTCTCACGCTAAACGTGGCACTCACAATTCCTGCACGCATTCTTGTAGGTGTTCTTGTTGATAAGATCGGGCCGCGCCTGATGTACTCGTTATTGTTGGCAATTTCAGGTGTTATCTGCCTATTCTTCGCGTTTGCCCAGGATTTTGCGTCTTTGGCGCTCGCACGGTTCTTACTTGCCTTCGTCGGTGCAGGCTTCGTTGTTGGCATCCGTATCATTGGTGAATGGTTCCCCGCGCGTGAAACCGGACTTGCGCAAGGTCTTTATGCCGGACTTGGCAACTTCGGTTCTGCCGTCGGTGCAATCTTACTGCCAACTATTGCCGCCATGTATGCCGGACCTGAAGGTTGGCGCTGGGCGATTGCAGGGACCGGTATTTTGGCAATTGTTTATTCCGGCATCTATTATGCTTTCGTGACTGACACACCGAAAGGTTCGACCTACTTTAGCCCCAAGAAATTGGGCGCAATGGAAGTTACCAGCAAGGGGGACTTTGTGCTCTATTGCATCATGCAGTTGCCTCTGGTTCTCACCCTCGGTCTGCTTGCCTACAAGCTGGGACCATCAGCCTTGGGCTTACTTTCCGCTACCAGCACAACTCTGATTTATGCTCTTCTTGCAGCGCTGCTGATATTCCAGCTTTATGACGCATGGCGCATCAACAAGGGCATTTTCACAACACCGGTCGGCGCCATTCACCAGTATAAGTTCCGCCAAGTGGCTGTGCTGGATTTTGTGTATTTCATCACATTCGGTTCCGAGCTCGCCGTGGTTTCCATCTTGCCATTGCTGTTCAAAGATATGTTTGGGTTGTCATTGCCCGTTGCCGGTTTCTTAGGCGCCAGCTTTGGTCTGACAACATTCTTTGCCCGTCCAATCGGTGGCTATCTCAGCGATAAATTTGGCCGCCAAAATGTTTTGCTGGCCTGCCTGGCTGGCACGGCGCTCGGTTACTTTTTGATGAGCCGCATGGGTCCGGATTTGGGAGTTGTGTTTGCAGTCGCTGCAACATTCTTCTGTTCGCTGTTCGTGAACGCAGGCAATGGTGCGGTTTATGCCATGCTGCCAATGATCAAGCGCCGCCTCACCGGTCAAATTGCCGGAATGGTCGGTGCATTCGGCAACGTTGGTGGTGTGTTGTTCCTTACTGTTTATTCAGGCTATGATGCACAAACGTTGTTTCTTGTGGCGGCGATTGGTTCGGCCTTTGCTGCTGCTTTGGTTTGGTTGTTCATCGAGGATCCCAAGGGACAAATTGCTGAAGAAATGCCAGACGGCACCATCGCTATGATTGACGTTACGTGATCCAAGACACTCTCCAATTATCCATTGGCCAATATTCAATTGCGGGGCGAAAGCTCCGCAATGATGATTCATATGGCGTCGTCATTCCAATAGGTCAGGAGCTGAATGCCAAGGGCGTTGCTATCGCCATTGCCGATGGTATGTCGTCCAGCGAGGCGGCAAAGGAAGCCAGCGAATGCTGCGTTCGCTCATTCTTAGAAGACTATTATTGCACCCATGAAAGCTGGACCGTGAAGCGCTCCGTGGCCACTGTTCTAAAAGCCACCAACGCATGGCTTTATGCGCAGGGTCAGCGGCAAGACTTCGATGAGCGAGGGATGGTCTCCACCTTTTCGGGCATCGTCATGAAGTCCGGTCTGGCACATATTTTCCACGCCGGAGATTCACGCATCTATCGGCAGCGCGGTGGCTTTCTCGAGCAGTTGACGACCGATCACCGTATCAAAGTCGGGCGGGGTCTGGAGCATTTATCGCGTGCGTTTGGTATCAATCAAAATTTGGAAATTGACTATCGCCAGGAGAATTTAGAGGCGGGCGACATTTATTTTCTTAGCACCGATGGCATCCATGACACGCTATCGACTGCAGATATTACCCGCATTCTGGGCGGAAATGACAATGAAGTCAGCGCCAAGACAATCGTGGATTTGGCCTTTGAGCGCGGCAGCACGGATAACCTTACATGCCAAGTTATCAGCGTCATAAATGCCGGAACCCAGAGCGCTGAGAGTCAAAAAAACGCGGCATCGCATCTTCCATTTCCGAAATTACTCAGCGCTGGCGATAAGTTAGATGGATTTACAATTGTCAGGCCGATCCACGAAAGCAGCCGCAGCCAAGTTTATCTGGCAATGGACGATGCGACAAACGAAGTTGTGGCCATAAAGACCCCTTCGCCCAATTTCAGCGATGATAAGACCTACATTGACAGCTTTGCCCGCGAGGAATGGGTCGGGCGGCTGGTGTCCAGCCCGCATACTTTGAAAATTCACAACGCCAAAAACCAGCGGCGCTTTCTTTATCACGTTACAGAATATTTTGACGGTAAGACACTGCAGCAATGGATGCTCGACAATCCGAAGCCGGACCTTGAAGCAGTACGCTCCATTATTGAGCAAGTTGCTCTCGGCCTTCGCGCTATGCACCGCAAGGATGTCTTACACTTGGATTTGAAGCCCGGCAACATTATGATAAACGCGCAAGGCCTAGTGAAAATCATCGACTTCGGCTCGTCGCAAGCCGCCAGCTGGCAGGACGAGGTAGGCAAGAAGTCCACCATACTGCAAGGCACGGCAGACTATTCCGCCCCAGAGCATCTCACCGGTGCGCCAGCTTCCAACCTGTCGGATATTTATTCGCTCGGCGCGATCACTTACGAAATACTGACGGGAAAATTGCCATATGGCAAGTCAATCAAAACCGCAGGCGATGCGAAACGCCTCACTTATATTCCAGCAACTTTACTTCGCAAAGACATTCCAGACTGGGTGAATGCTGCGCTGGAAAACGCGGTGGAGAAAGATCCAGGTCGACGTGCTGAGGCGTTGTCGGCATTCACCGAGAACTTACGCAAGCCAAACAGCGCCCTAGGTTATGGCGACTTCAAACCGCTATTGGAACGCAATCCGGTTGCGTTTTGGAAAGGAGTTTCATTGGTACTTTTTGTGACATGCGTTGCTCTTGCAGTAAAGGCCTCCCACTAGGGTCATTTTTCATTTGATCTTTTTATCCCATTCATTTTCATGAGCAAGTCTATCAAGCGCAGGCTTAGAGCACAGGTCGCCGATATAGAATCGGCGCACTGCTCCAAGTCCTTGTTTTGTCGCATCGTTTTAGCGCAAAACCGCACACACTTTTGGCACAACGATGCTCTAATTTATCTCGGTAGCCTTGATTTTCCGCCTGAAAAAAGAACTGATGAATTTGCCCGGCATGGAACGCGGCAACAGGCAATTGCTTGGTCATTTTGGTGTGGTATCGTATGTTCTTACGGGTATTTTTGATTGCAGATTTAGCATGGAAAGCGTCTCCGCTCCTCAATAGATACAACTACACACCAACAGTATTGGATGAAGTCCAGGTGTCCAAGCCTATGCAATGGGAACGGGAATAGATTTGTCAGCCAATTGCCTATTCGCCAATTTAGATCGAATCACATAAAATGAACTAATGGTCTTTGGCTTTCTCCGCACCGCATTCAAGCCAACTCCTGCTGCACCCATCGAACGGGCGCATCAAGTGGGTGAGCGCACGCTCGTGCTGCGCGTAGTGGAAAGTGCCCGCGCCAACCGCCTGACACTACGTATTGATACGGGAGGGCGTGCGCTCAAAATTACTGTACCGCTAGGTTTGCCTAGCCATGAGGTGGAGACCTTTCTGTCTCGCCACCAAGGATGGCTGGAAACTAAGCTTGCCAAATATCCAGATAAGCCAAAGCTGCGCCCGGGAGTGAAACTGCCCGTGCGAGGCATCAACCATCTCATTTTGCATGAGCAGGCCAAGCGCGGCAGTGTGGAGCAGGCGCAGGATGAAGATGGCCCCTATCTTTTGGTCTACGGCGAGCGCTCGCATCTGGCTCGTCGCTTGTCTGATTTTTTGAAAAGACAGGCTAAAATCGACATTGAGCCGATAGCGTTTGAGCTTGCCAAAAAGACGGGCAAAAAGATCAAGAGCATCAAGTTCAAAGATACCAAAAGCCGCTGGGGCTCGTGCTCATCAGACGGCAACCTATCCTTCTCCTGGCGCATTATGATGGCGCCGCGATTAGTGATCTTTTATCTGGTGGCTCATGAGGTCGCGCATCTTGTCGAAATGAATCATGGTCCCGACTTCTGGCGACTATGTGAAGAGCTTTGTCCGCAGATGGACAAGGCCAAGGCATGGTTGAAGCGCAACGGCCCCTCCTTGCAGAGCATTGAGTTTTAGAACCTTTATCAGTTTTCAATAATCCAAGGGGCTGAACCGGATAACTCACGATTGGAGTTATCATTGACCCTATGCGTAAGAGCCGTCTGAGCGATTACAAGCAAGATCGTTTGATTGAGCATTTTGTTGCCGGATCAACAGTTTTGACAGCTGGGGGTCTATGCGGGGTCAACCGTAAGACAGCGGCGTTCTATTTCCTTCGCCTTCGCGCGATGACTTCTTTGGAACTTGATGCGACAAGTGAGGCTATGTTTGTTAGTGAAATTGAAGTTGATGAAAGCCATTTCGGCGGCCATCACAAAGGCAAACGAGGGCGTGGTGCTGCAAGAAAAGTCCCTGTTTTCGGGCTTTTAAAGCGTGGCGGCAAGGTTTACACCCAGGGTCTGGACCTAAGTTATTGGTCACCGTAACTGCCGTAATCAAGGCAATAATTTAGTGCACTGTCACCGTAACCCCGTGGCCTCACATGGTGGAATAGCCCTCATTGTGCATGAACAGCACGGCCATGTCCGAGTGGGGCAAGTCCGGCTCCACAAGAAGAGCTCCGTACATGTCATAATGGCCGCGCGGCTCGAACATCAGGGTCTTGCGCAAGTGATCAAGATTGTTGCGCACATACGCACGCTTCTCAAGGATCGTACCCTTCGGAATGGCCGGATAGCCGGAGGAGATGATCCGCAGCGGATTGCCGCCGGTGTGCATGTCAATGACGGTGAACGGGTTCATGGATCAGTTTCCGTAAGTCGCGCGGTAAGCCGACGGAATATCCACGACATAAAACGCGCCTGCAAGTGCCAGCACGACCGCAGTTGCGATGATTATGCCGGCAATTAACATTGCGGTGAGCGCGGCTTTGCGAATTCCGGGTCTGCTTCCCGACAAGTTCCAGTATATGCCGCAGCCAACATGGGCGAATAGCGAGAACAGCGCGAGGAAATAGTAAGGGACAAAGAACCATATCCAATTGCCGACATGAAATCCGGCGGCGGCAAAACGGAAATCGGTGTCGAGGCCAAAGACGGCGCGGCCAGCCAGCACCGCAGATACATGAACAAGCAGAAAGAAGGAGAGGTACAACCCAGACAGATGCTGCAGCCAGCCGAGAGCATCACGATGCGCATGGCGAGCACGCCAGAGCATGGCCAAGCCGGAGCCAGCCTGCCACGCGGCTAGCGCCAGTATCAGCGGCTCGATCATCGGATTGCGGTAAAATGAACGCAGCGCCGACATCACCTCCATATGCGGACCCTATCCCGCAACTGCCACCAGATGGTTTGTGACATGTAACATGAGGAAGACGGAGAGAACGATCGCCGTGGTACGATGAAGCGAGCGCGATCGAGACGGGGCGCTCACCCTCGCACCAGTCCCGCTGCTGCCAAGACCGCAATCAGCGCGAACGCCGTCCACTGCGGCATCGGCCATACTGAACCAACGCGTCTGAGGCCGTAAAACAGGAACAGAACAGTGAAGACGACCGAGATAAGGATGGGATACAGGCTGATTACTAACGCGGTATCCGGATTCTGGGCGGCAATGTAAAAGGCTGCCGAATTTGTGAAAATGATGGCGGTGACGGCATGCCAGACAACTGACCAGACGCCTTTGACAACCGGTTGCAAAGACGATTGGAGCATCGGAACATGAATCCCGGGGCCACCAGCAAAAACATGCAAACCGCAAGTTATGACCGAAAGCAACGCTGCCAAAACAAGCCAGGTATTCATTATAGCCTCCATTCCATACTCATCCGTATGGTCGTCTGCTTTTTCCGTTTGCGCAAGTCCATACGGCTGCGTATGTTTGTCGCATGACTGAGATTGGCGAAACCAAAAATGTTGTCCGCCTGAGCGCAAACGACTGGATCCTGGTTGCCTACAGGCGGCTGGTGCGCGAAGGCGTTGCCACCGTTCGTGTGGAAACGCTGGCGCGGGACTTGGGTGCCACGAAGGGGTCGTTCTATTGGCATTTCAGGAACCTTGCCGCACTAAAGGCTGCGATGCTGGCGCGATGGGTACAACTGGCGACGGACGACATCAGCGCTGCGGTCATGTTGTCAAATCTGCCTGCAAGACAGGCTTTGCTTGCGCTCGTCGACCGGATTTCAATACTACCTGACGAAATCTATGGCGGCGCTTCGATTGAACCGGCGATCCGCGACTGGGGCCGGTTTGACATGGCAGCCCGGGACGTGGTTGCGAATGTCGACAGGGCCCGGATCGAGTTTGTTACGTTGCTTTTTGGTAATGCCGGTTTGGTTCCAGAACAAGCCGCAAAAGCGGCGCAAGTTTTTTATGCTGGAGTTGTCGGTGCCGAGCACTTGCGTCTTTCGGTCGGAATGGACATGAAGGCGACCCTTGGCGCAATAGTCGATCAATGGTTGCCTCTGCCAGGCCAATAACAATCAGCAGCGAACCCTAGGGTCTGTGGACAATTACCGGCAGGCGATGAGAGTTGCGGTGAGGTTTATTATGGCACGAAAGCTGTTGTAGGTTTTGTCGTAGCGGGTTGCTATTGCCTGGAACTCCTTGATTTTGGCGAGGTAGTTTTAGACCAGATGACGCCACTTGTACATTTCGATATCGTAGTCGATTTGGATATTGCAGTGCTTTCGCGGCGGGATCACGGCTTGCGCGCCACGTTCGATGATGTCTGTGCGCAGCCAGTTGGCATCGAAAGCCTTGTCGGCGAGCAGCACGTCGAATTTCAGCCCGTCGATCAGTAGCCTGACGCCCATATGTCGTTGCGCTGGCCGGGCATCAGGACGAAGTGCACGAGGTTGCCAAGTGCATCGACCAACGCCATGATTTTTGGTAGTCAGTCCGCCTTTCGAGCGACCGATGGCCTGATTTTGAGTCCCCCTTTAGCGCCGGTCGCCTTCTGGTGAACGGAAACAATCGTGCCATCGATCAGCGCGTATTCCATGTCGGGATCGCCCGAGACGTGCTGGAAAAGCCGGTCAAACCCGTGCCCAGCGCCTGAACCGCCTGAATGCGCTCTTCCAGTTGCCGAACGCAGGTGGAAGATCGCGCCACGGCGACCCCGTGCGGACTCGCCAAAACACCGCCTCCAGAAACAATCGCGTGTCGGCAGCAGTTACGCCTCTGTCCGCTGCCTTGCCGGGAAGCAGCCCCTCAAACCGCAACCACATCGCGTCGCTCACAACAAATCGGCTCGTGTCCATTCAATCGCTCCCAAAAGAGAACTTGAATCACTTATCAATCAAAAAGGGAACCCCTATTGTTCACAGGCCCTAGTGGATTGATCGCAACGAAGGAGTCCAGATTTGGATTCCCTTGTTTTGCTGGATGTGCGATTCAGGGTTATGCGCACAGGAATTGAGTTCGCCGTT
>JAYVRA010000031.1:0-31888 GCA_043776635.1 Phyllobacteriaceae bacterium | reverse complement strand
CGGTGAACTCAATTCCTGTGCGCATAACCCTGAATCGCACATCCAGCAAAACAAGGGAATCCAAATTCAGACTCCTTCGTTGCGATCAATCCACTAGGTGTTATGAAGGCGCTAAATTTAAAATTGAGCGTGAGCCGAGCGGGGAGCCAAGCGGAGAGTCAAGCTGGGAGCCAAGCAGCAGCGGAGTTACTTCATATAGTTCACTCCCTATGCTAACTTCTTAACATGGACATTCGCCAACTCTCCTACCTCGTTGCTCTCGCCCGTGAAAAACACTTCACCCGTGCGGCGGATGCTTGCGGGGTTACCCAGCCGACGTTGTCGGGGCGGATTCAGCAGTTGGAGCAGGAGCTGGGCGTGCCGATTGTTATTCGCGGCAATCGCTATTTGGGCTTGACTGCTGAAGGGACACGAATTCTCAAATGGGCCCAGACAATTTTGGAGGATGTTGACGGGCTGCGGGCGGACTTGGCGGAGGCGGCCGGTGCGCCGCTGGGGCGGTTGACATTTGGCGCGATTCCTTCCGCTTTGCCGACGCTTGCCCCGTTGACAAATGCGATGCGGCTTAAGTTTCCCAAGCTTTCATTTACTGTGCTTTCGATGAGTTCCGAGGAAATCCGGCGCAGTTTGGAAGATTTCACAATTGATGTTGGCGTGACCTATTTGGACAATGAGCCGATTAATCTGGCTGTTTCCAAGCCGCTTTATATGGAGCGGTACAGGCTGTTTGTGCGCGATGACCATCCGCTGGCGGGGCGCACGGAAATAGAGTGGGCGGAAGCGGCGCGGCATCCGGTATCGCTCCTCACGCCCAATATGCAAAACCGCCGCATTATCGATGCGGCATTTCGCAAGGCCGGCGCGCAGGTGGAGCCGGAGCTGGAAAGCAATTCTATCGTCAATCTTTACACCCATGTGCAAATGGCGGGACTGGCGAGTGTTTTGCCGGAGATTTTCATTGGATTGATGGGCGATGCAGGCCGCATTCGTGCCATTCCGCTGGTCTCGCCTGTGGTGGAGCACTCCGTTGGGCTGGTCGCGCATGATAGGGATCCGCTGCCGAAAGTGGTGAAAGCGATGCTGGATTTGGCGGGGAGTTATGTGCTGCCGGCAAGTCGCGGTGGTAACATTGTGATTTGACTCGCTTAAGGCACGCTATGAATTGACGCTAATTTTATCATCCAAGGACGACAGCTATGCCAAGCTCCAACTATCTCGAACACGGGCCATCCAAAGTCCGGCTTCCCGACATTTTATGACTTTTCCTATCGCGCTTTGGCGATGGTTTCTGACGGCTGACAAGCGGCATGTCGTCAATGTCAGCGGGTTTGGCAGCGTGGTCCTGCTTGATGATAGGCAATCCTATTTCAAATGACCTCTTCATTATAGTTTTTGTCTATAATGGAATAGAAACTACCAATTTGAATGACTATGCTCCGGCAAGCTAGAAGGTTATTAATTTCATCGGCACGACTTCGGGAGCATTTATGGCAAGTCTTGATACCAGCACCAACACCCGGTCCATCTGTGCCACATACGGCAACAGGGCGGATGCGCTTTTGGAAATTCTTCATGATATTCAAGAACATGAAGGTTTTGTACCTAAAGTTGCGGTGGGGGATATTGCCAAGGCTTTGAATATTTCCCGCGCCGATGTGCATGGCGTGATGACGTTTTACCATGATTTTCGCAGCACGAGGGCTGGAGTGGTGACGGTGAAAATTTGCCGTGCAGAGGCGTGTCAGTCGATGGGCGCGATGGCTTTGATTGAGACGTTTCTCAATAGGCGCGGCATGAAATTGGGAGATACTTCGGATGACGGGCAAATTACCGTTGAGGCGACCTATTGCTTGGGAAATTGCGCAATGGCCCCGGCGGCGACGGTCAACGGCAAATTGGCGGCGCGGCTGACCTCGGCCAAACTTGAAAAACTGGTTACGGAGGCAGGGCGATGAGCATTGTTGTTTGGGTTCCGCAAGATAGCGCGGCTGTGTCGGCTGGCGCGGATGGAATTGCAACCGGCATTGAGCTGATTGCCAAGGCGCGCGGGCTGGATGTGAATGTCAAGCGCAACGGGTCGCGCGGGGCGCTGTTCTTGGAGCCGTTGGTAGAGGTGGAAACGTCGCTGGGCCGTGTGGCCTATGGTCCGGTTGAGGCATCCGATGTTGAGAGCCTGTTTGATGCGGATTTCGTCAATGGCGGTAAGCATCGCCTAGCGCATGGGCTGACTTCCGAAATTCTATTTTTGAAAAATCAGGAACGGTTGACCTTCGCCCGTGCCGGTTTGGCAGACCCGCTGAATTTGGTGGCGTATGAGGCCAACGGCGGGCTGGCTGGATTGAAGAAATCGATCACCATGAGCCAAACTGAGGTTGTGAAAGATGTGCTGAACAGTGGCCTTCGCGGACGCGGCGGGGCTGGTTTTCCGGCAGGCATTAAGTGGAAGACTGTGCTGGAAGCGAAAGCGGCGCAAAAATATGTGGCTTGCAATGCCGATGAGGGCGACAGCGGGACGTTCGCTGACCGGATGGTGATGGAAGGCGATCCGTTCATGCTCATCGAGGGCATGATTATCGCCGGCATCGCGACGGGTGCTACTGAAGGTTATGTTTATATTCGCTCGGAATATCCGGATGCGATTGCCAAGATGAAAGCGGCGTCTGCAATTATGGTGGATGCGGGCTGGCTGGGCGCCAATGTTGGTGGTTCCGGCAGGGCGTTTCACTTGCATGTGCGGCGCGGCGCGGGGGCTTATATTTGCGGTGAAGAATCCTCAATGCTGGAGAGCCTTGAGGGCAAGCGCGGGCTGGTTCGCGCCAAGCCGCCGATACCGGCAATCAAGGGCCTGTTTGGCCAGCCGACGCTCATCAACAATGTGCTGACACTGGCTTCCGTTCCAGTCATTATGGCCAAGGGCGCGGCTCATTATAAAGACTTCGGCATGGGCCGTTCGCGCGGCACGCTGGCGTTTCAGCTGGCTGGCAATATCAAAAATGGCGGGCTTGTGGAAAAGGCGTTTGGCGTCACGGTTCGTGAGTTAGTGGAAGATTTTGGCGGCGGCACGGCTACGGGCAGGCCATTCCGCACGGCGCAAATTGGCGGGCCGCTGGGCGCTTATATCAGCGAAGACATGCTGGATTTGCCGATGGACTATGAGGCGCTGGCGGCTGCGGGTGCGATGGTTGGGCACGGCGGCATTGTGGTGTTCGACGAGAGCGTTGATATGGCCGCGATGGCGCGGTTTGCGTTTGATTTCTGCGCCATTGAGTCTTGCGGCAAGTGCACGCCATGCCGTGTCGGCGCGGTGCGCGGGCGCGAGACGATGGACAAAATTATTGCCGGTCATGAGGTGGCCGAAAACGTCGCGCTGCTGGAAGACCTTTGCCAAGTGATGACCGATGGTTCGCTGTGCGCGATGGGCGGGCTGACACCGATGCCCGTGCTATCGGCGCTTAGACATTTCCCGCAAGATTTTGACCGTGCGCCGCACGCAATCGCAGCTGAATAGAAGGATGCACCGATATGTGAGCCATACTGGTCTGCAAATGCCGATTTTCTCCGCGTCCGGTGCTCATGTACCCTATGTACACGCCGCTCCGGTGCTCAAGAAATCGTCATTTTCGACTCACTTTGACACACATTTCGACACATCCTTGGTTTGATTAAAAAGGAACCTGACAATATGGGCCTCCACAAAGATATTGATTTTGGAACACCAATCCGCGTTTCGGAAAATATGGTGACGTTGGAAATTGACGGCGCGCTGGTCACTGTGCCGGAGGGCACGTCGATTATGCGGGCGGCGACGCTGATTGATCGGGAAATTCCGAGGCTCTGCGCGACCGATAGTTTGGAGCCGTTTGGCTCTTGCCGTCTTTGTCTGGTTGAAATAGAAGGCATGAAGGGCACGCCGTCATCGTGCACAACGCCGGTGCGCGAGGGCATGGTGGTGCATACGGAAACGGCTCGCTTAGAGAAGCTGCGGCGCGGTGTGATGGAGCTTTATATCTCCGACCATCCGCTGGATTGCCTCACTTGTTCGACCAATGGCGACTGCGAATTGCAAGATCAAGCGGGCGTGGTTGGCCTGCGTGATGTGCGTTATGGCTTCAAGGGCGAGAACCATTGGGACTTTGAATCCAAAGTCGAGGTTGACACATCCAACCCGTATTTTCAATATGATCCGTCCAAGTGCATCGTCTGCTCGCGCTGCGTTCGCGCCTGTCAGGAAACGCAAGGCACATTCGCGTTGACCATTGCGGGTCGCGGGTTTGACAGCCGTGTTTCGGCGGGCGGCATGGACTTTTTCTCCTCAGAATGCGTGTCCTGCGGCGCGTGTGTTCAGGCCTGCCCGACAGCCACACTGATGGAGAAATCTGTTGTCGATCACGGTGTGCCGACCCGCACTGTGAAGACCACGTGTGCCTATTGCGGCGTCGGTTGCTCTTTCAATGCGGAACTCAAGGGTGACAAGGTTATCCGCATGGTTCCCGATAAGGACGGCGGCGCGAATGAGGGGCATTCCTGCGTGAAGGGCCGCTTTGCGTTTGGTTATGCCAGCCATAAGGACCGTATTACCACGCCAATGATCCGTGAAAAAATCACCGATGAATGGCGTCCGGTTTCGTTTGATGAGGCGATTGATTTTGCCGCGTCCAAGTTCAAATCCATTCAAGCCAAGCATGGCAAGGATTCTATCGGCGGCATCACATCTTCGCGCTGCACCAATGAGGAAGTCTATGCCGTGCAACGCATGATCCGCGCGGCGTTCCAGACTAACAACATCGACACGTGCGCCCGTGTTTGCCACTCGCCTACCGGCTATGGCCTCTCCAAAACATTCGGCACATCGGCTGGAACACAGAATTTCAAATCTGTTGAACAGGCCGATGTTGTGCTGCTGATCGGGGCAAACCCTACCGATGGTCACCCGGTTTTTGCCTCGCGCCTTAAGAAGCGGTTGCGCCAAGGGGCTCAAATTATCGTGGCTGATCCGCGCAAGATTGACATGGTGCAATCGCCGCACATTAAGGCGGCGCAGCATATTCAGCTTCGCCCGGGCACGAACGTTGCGGTGATGAACGCGCTGGCGCATACAATTGTGAGCGAAGGTTTGGTGGACGAAAATTTCGTGGCTGAGCGCTGCGATATGATGGAGTTTAACCGCTGGGTTGCATTTATTTCCGAAGAGAAAAACTCGCCGGAAGCACTGGCTGAAATCATCGGTACAACGCCGGAAATCTTGCGTGAATCTGCTCGATTGTTTGCGCACGCCCGCAATGGTGCGATTTATTACGGGCTTGGTGTGACCGAGCATAGTCAAGGTTCGACCATGGTTATGTCGATGGCCAATCTTGCCATGCTTACCGGCAATATCGGGCGCGAGGGCGTGGGCGTTAACCCGCTGCGAGGCCAAAATAATGTGCAGGGTTCGTGCGATATGGGTTCGTTCCCGCATGAATTTCCGGGCTATCGCCACGTATCGAACAATGAGGTGCGCGGCTCGTTTGAAAAGCATTGGGGGCTGACGCTATCGGCTGAGCCCGGTTTGCGCATTCCCAACATGTTTGCGGCGGCTGTTGATGGAACGTTCAAGGGCCTTTTCGTGCATGGCGAAGACATTGCGCAATCCGACCCGAACACGCTGCATGTGCAGGCGGCGCTGGAGGCGATGGAGTGCATCGTGGTCCAAGACCTGTTCTTGAACGAGACTGCGGCGTACGCCCATGTGTTTTTGCCAGGCACGTCGTTCTTGGAAAAGGACGGCACTTTCACCAACGCGGAGCGGCGCATCAACCGCGTTCGCCCGGTGATGAAAGAAAAGACCGGCATGTCCGAATGGATGATTGTGGTGAAGCTGGCCCGCGCCATGGGTTATGAAATGGGCTATACGAGTGCATCGCATATCATGGATGAAATTGCGCTGATGACGCCTGCGTTTAAGGGTGTTTCGTTCAAGCGGCTGGATAGCGAAGGCTCGCTGCAATGGCCGGTGAATGACCAGCATCCCAATGGTGCGCCGATTATGCATGTGGATGGTTTTGTGCGCGGTAAGGGCCGCTTTATGATTACCGAATATGTACCGACGGCTGAGCGTGTGAACCGTCACTTCCCGCTGATCCTGACGACGGGGCGGATACTCTCGCAATATAATGTGGGCCAGCAAACGCGGCGCACGGAAAATTCGCAATGGCATTCGGAGGACGTGTTGGAAATCCATCCGTTTGATGCGGAGGATCGCGGCATTGCGGACGGCGATTATATCTCCATCGGCAGCCGCATGGGCGCAACGACACTGAAGGCTGAAATTACCGAACGGATGCCGCAGGGCGTGGTTTATACGACGTTCCATCACCCGCTTTCGGGAGCGAACGTTATCACCACGGAGTTCTCCGATTGGGCAACGAATTGCCCGGAATACAAGGTGACGGCGGTGCAAGTATCGCGCTCCAACCGGCCATCTGAATGGCAGGAGAGCCGCGAGCAGATGGAAGAGACGCATTTCAACGTGATGGCTGCGGAGTAAGAGATGAATTCCGCTGACAGTGCACTTAATTGCTTGACGATAAAGCACCCGCAATTGCCAACGTCGGGCGGGCAATTAAGTGCGCTGTCACTGGAATTCACGGGAACGCTGGTCACGTCCGCAGTTTCTTACCCTGCGATTTGGCACCTGCCGGATGAAGCGCCGGTGAACATTCTTTACAATGGCAATAGCTTTGCCGTGATGATGGCAACGCCGCAGGACTTGCACGATTTTGCTGTAGGGTTTTCGATTACCGAAGGCATTGCGGATCAGCTTTCGGATATGTCGGACATTCGTATTGCGGAAGTTGGTGATGGCGTTATCATCAACATTAAGGTGGACGAAAAACTGTTGGAACGCGCCGAAGGGCGGCGGCGGACTTTGACGGGTCGATCAGGCTGCGGCCTTTGCGGAGCGCAGAGTTTGGATGCGGTGATGAAGCCGTTGCGCAGTGTTACGGGTGCTGTGCCGCAAGCGGATGCGGTGCTCAAAGCATTTGTTGAATTGAACGCTTCGCAGCCGATGAACGCGGTGAATAAATCCACCCATGCCGCTGGATTTTGTGCGCTGGATGGACAGGTTCTATTGGTGCGCGAAGATATCGGGCGGCACAATGCGCTTGATAAATTGGGCGGCGCGATGGTGCGGGGCGGTTTGAATGCCGGTGACGGCTTTATCGTCTTGTCGAGCAGGTTCAGCGTGGAGATGGCGCAAAAGGCGGCGGCGCTGGGCGTCGGGTTTGTAGCGAGCTTGTCTGCGCCGAGCGCGTTGGCTTTGACATTGGCTCATAAGGCCGGGCTCACCATTGCCTGCCGTGCGCCGGGTGGATTAATGATATTTAAGGCACAGGGATAATCTGATATGAGTGACAACAGTGATATGGTGCGCATGATTAACCAGATGGCGGATTTCTACCGGCCTTATCCGTACGAAGAGGGTGTAGCCGGCATATCCGAGCATATTGTTTCATTCTGGGAGCCACGGATGCGTAAAAGCCTGAATGTGCTTCTTAACGCAGGCGGCGAAGGCCTTAGCGAATTGGGCTTGGCGGGGGCGAAGGCGACGCAAAATTAAAATTAATGCAATTCTATTAATCCATTATTTATCACATTTTTAGTCCAGCCATGTGGGTGATGCGGGTTTAGGCGAATCTAAATCTATGCGGTGCAGTTTGTGCATATAAAATTGCATAAGGTGTACCTGATTTGAACGGGCAAGCGGCGCTGTTGATGATGTTTGCGGTTGGCGGTTCAACAGCATGCGTTGTGATATTGATTTTTCTGAAACTTTTGAAGGACAGCGTCAATGATCGCTTGCGACTTCGCGATGTGATCGGGAATTTGAACGAAGGTTTTTACACTACAACACTGGATGGCGTTTTAATTTCTTCCAATCCTGCGATGGTGGCGATTTGCGGCGATAAATCCGAACAGGATTTAATTGCGCGGGTTTCAGGTAACGCGGGCGATTGGTATGTCGACCAGAGTCGTCGCGAAGAGTATAAAACCCTTATTGCAAAATATGGCAAAATTGAAAAACTGATTTCTGAAGTACGTGTTGGTGATGATAAGCGCACTATCTGGATTTCCGAAAACGCCCGTTTGGTACACAGCCTGACCACAGGCAAACCCCTGCATTATGAGGGGACGGTTGTTGATATTACCGACACCGTTAAACGGTTTGAAGAACAACAGCGTCTCGATAAACTGGCATCATATGTCCCTGGTGGATTATTCCAATTAAAGCGCGTACAGGCCGGTAGATATGAGGTTATATACTCAAGCTCAGGGTTTCGGGATCTCTTGGACTTTCCTCACTCGATCCCGCAATTCGATGTTAATCACTTTGTCACTCTAATTCATCCGGATGATTTGCCCGGATATTATGGAGCGCTTCAGCTATCGCGGCGAAACATGGTTCAATGGAGCCACGACTTCCGTGTCGTCACGGATGGCGGCAAATCAAAATGGTTGAAGGTACAAGCCACTCCTGAATCAACTGGTGAGGGGATCATATTGTGGCACGGATATTTGCAGGATATTACCGCCTCAAAGGCTGATGAAGCGCAGATCCGTTTGCTTGCCTTTACTGACACGCTGACCCGTTTGCCAAACCGGCGTTTTTTGGTGGACCGCTTGCAGCAAACTATTGTCAATTGCGGTCGTAGCGGTGCTTATGCGGCAGTACTGTTTATTGATATTGATCATTTCAAAGCGCTTAATGATGCTACAGGACATGATGCCGGCGATATGCTTTTGGTCCAAATTGCCCGGCGACTTCAGAAGGTTGTCGGCAAGGGCGATATCGTAGCAAGGTTGGCAGGCGATGAGTTTGTCGTGTTGCTCAACGGTATTGGTGACAACGGGGTAACAGCGCGACACTGTGTTCATGCTGCCGCCGAAAAAATTCTTGGTGCGTTTTCCAATGTTTTTAAACTGGGTAAACATGAGCATCAGGCAACGTGCAGTATCGGTGCGATTACATTCAATGGGAATTCTATCTCTATTGATGATATCCTTAAATTTGCCGATAGCTCGATGTATGAGGTAAAACGATCGGGGCGCAACGCGTTCAAGATTTTCGAACAAAGTCAATTGCTGAACTCCGAAAATCAGTCGCTGCTGGCAGATGACCTTAAACATGCTATCGAGCGGGGCCAACTTTCTCTGCGCTATCAGCCGCAAATTGACCGTAGAGGCGCGATCATTGGTGCTGAAGCATTAATCCGCTGGAACCACCCGAAGCTAGGACTATTGGCACCTGACCGGTTTATGCCGACGGCTGAAGAAATTGGACAAATTCGTGAAATTGGTCAGTGGGTTATCGAAAACTCAGTCAAGACACTGGCGATTTGGCAGGGAAAACAGTCTCTATCCACATTACGCCTCGCGGTAAATGTCAGTCCACAACAGTTTTTGGATAAATCATTTGTTCAAGAAATTCGTGGACTGGTTAAACGTTATCATATCGGCCCCGGTTATCTCACGCTTGAGCTGACTGAGCGACTAATTGAGCGTAATCGCTTAATTTGCCTCAGAGTGATGCAAGGGCTGAAGACTACAGGCGTTCGCCTTTCGTTGGATGACTTCGGGACGGGTTTTTCCTCGCTGGCCCATCTGAATGAAATGCCACTGGATGAAATTAAAATTGACGGAAAATTTGTGACGGACATGCAAAACCGTTCGAAGTACGCGGCACTTGTAAAGAGCATACTGGCGCTTGCCGAAGCTCTTGGACTTGATGCTGTTGCTGAGCATGTTGAGACGCAAGCCCAAGAAGAGTTCCTTCAGACTAACGGATGTGACATATTTCAAGGCTACCTTTACAACGGCGCTATGACACTCTCAGACTTTGAAGATGCTGTTATGCGCAATGCGCAGGGTACCGGATACCAAGCGGATATTGCCAAGGTCGCCTAGGGTCTGGACCTGTTAATTTTGACGAAATGGTCGAGGTGATTTTTGGTGAGTGCCAAGTGTCAAGGCACAGGAGCAAAGGCGCAGGAAATGCGAGCATTTTTAGGCCTTTGCGACAACGCAATCGCCGGATAGCGCCCGATCTTGGCGCCAACAGGCAACTGGCTTCACTCTGCGGCGTCAAACAGTTTGAACGGGCCCTAAGCCCGTCCTGCACTGTTTTCCTTGCATAGTATCGCCATTCGCCTGCCATTTCATCAAAATTAACAGGTCCAGACCCTAGGTATTTAGCAATTGCGTTCTGCCGTAAAGACTGCGAATTATTGGATAAGCAAGAATGATTTGCGGGCAAGTTGGATGCTGGATTTTGCGATATTTTGGGAATGGCTGGCGTTTGCGATGCGCTGGCTGCACGTTATTACGGCAATCGCGTGGATCGGCTCGTCGTTTTATTTCGTAGCGCTGGATTTAGGCCTGCGGCAAGCACCGAATTTGCCTGAAGGCGCGCAGGGCGAAGAGTGGCAGGTGCATGGCGGCGGGTTTTACCACATCCGCAAATATCTGGTCGCCCCTGCCGAAATGCCCGACCATTTGACATGGTTTAAGTGGGAAAGCTACGCCACGTGGATATCCGGATTTTTGATGCTCTGCGTGGTTTATTATGCGGGTGCGAACCTGTTTCTCATCGATAAAAACGTGTTGGATATTTCGCCGTTTCAAGGCATTGCCATCTCGGTGGCATCCATTTTCATCGGCTGGTTTCTCTACGACCGACTGTGCAAATCGCCGCTTGGCGACAATACGTGGCTGCTGCTGCTGCTGTTATATGTCTCCATGACTTTTATGGCGTGGGGCTACACCAAGCTGTTCACCGGCCGCGCTGCGATGCTGCATCTTGGTGTGATTACGGCGACTATTATGTCGGCAAATGTGTTTGCGGTTATTATTCCGAACCAGAAAATCGTGGTGGCGGATTTGATTGCTGGCAAGAAGCCAGACCCGAAATATGGTAAAATCGCCAAGCAGCGCTCGCTGCATAATAATTATCTGACGCTTCCTGTGCTGTTTTTCATGCTGTCGAACCATTATCCGCTGGCGTTTGGCACGCAGTTTAACTGGGTGATTGCCTCGCTGGTGTTTCCGATCGGGGCGCTGATACGGCATTATTTCAATTCGGTTCACGCCCGAAAAGGCAATCCGCACTGGACATGGCTCGCAGCGACGATCTTGTTTATTATCATTATCTGGCTGTCCTCGACGCCGAAAATTTTGACTGGGGAACCGAAGGTTTCCGAAGCGACAATGAACATGACCAAAGTGGCGGAATTTGCCGCGGCGCGGGACGTGGTGACGGGGCGTTGCGCGATGTGCCATGCGGCGGGGCCAAGTTATGAAGGGCTGCATTTTGCGCCGAAGGGCGTGATGTTGGAAACCGATGCACAAATTGCAAGCTACGCGCATGAAATTTACCTGCAAGCGGGCCGTTCGCAAGCCATGCCACCGGCGAACCTGTCTGAAATAACAGACGCCGAACGCCAAATACTCGTCGCTTGGTATGATGCTGCGAGGAAGGCCACGAAATGACTTTGACGCTTTATCGCGGGCGCTTGCTGGACTTCCAACACGAGCCGGTGGATGGCGAGGCGGGCGGCGGTTATCGCTATATTGAGGATGGGGCGCTGGTTATCGGCGACGGGCTAATCATCGCGCACGGTGACTATGCCAGCATCGCGCGGGCCTTTCATCAGGCGACAGTTGTGGATCATCGTCCGCATCTCATTTTGCCGGGTTTCATTGATACGCACATCCATTTCCCACAGATGCAGGTGGTTGGTTCCTATGCCGGGGCGCTGCTGGAATGGCTGAATAAATACACCTTTGTGGAAGAGCAAAAGTTCAAAGTGCCAAGCCATGCGGACCGGATTGCGGAGCTGTTTTTTGACGAGCTGATTTCCAACGGCACGACAACAGCCGTTGCCTATTGCTCGGTTCACAAGGAATCTGCGGAAGCGTTTTTTGCCGAGAGCGAGCGGCGCAATATGCGCAATGTTGCCGGCAAGGTGATGATGGATCGCAATGCGCCGCTTGGACTTTTGGACACGCCGCAGTCTGGCTATGACGACAGCAAGGCGCTGATTGACAAATGGCACGGGCGCGGGCGGCAGCTTTACGCGATTTCGCCGCGCTTTGCGATTACCTCCACCGGGGCGCAGCTGGAGATGGCACAAGCGCTGGTGGGGGAAAATCCGGACTGTTACATGCAGACGCATTTGTCGGAAAACCACGGCGAGATTGAAACCGTGCGGCAGTTGTTTGCGGACAGTATTGACTACACAGATGTGTACGAGCGCTATGGTTTGCTGGGATCGAAGAGCCTGTTCGGGCACTGCATTCATTTGTCGGAACGCGAGGCGGGAGCTTTGAGTGCGAGCGCGTCAGTAGCAGTTTTTTGCCCGACATCGAATTTGTTCCTTGGCTCCGGCCTGTTCGATTTGGCGCGATTATCCGATGCCAGGCGGCCGGTTCGCGTGGCGGTAGCGACGGATATTGGCGGCGGCACAAGCTATTCGATGCTGCGGACATTTGATGAGGCCTATAAGATTTTGAACTTGCAAGGCCAGCGCTATCATCCGCTGCGCTCGTTTTATCAAATGACATTGGGCAATGCGCGGGCACTTTCGTTGCAAGATAAAATAGGCACGTTGGCGGCGGGGTCGGAAGCGGATTTTGTGGTGCTTGATGCGGGCGCGACGCCCGCCATGAAGCTGCGGATGGAGACGGTGGCGAGCCTGTCTGAAGAGTTGTTTTTGTTGCAGACAATGGGTGATGACAGATCGATAGCGCAGACTTATGTTGCTGGTGTGGCGTCAAAAACTCATTCGACCTGATACCCGACTTCGCTGCTCGCCGTGCCCAGTGTATGCCAAAACGACCGTGCAAATGATCTGAATACAAAAAGGTTAAACGTGTTTTCATAAGTCCGATAGATTTGCGTAAACGTGCCGTGATGCGTGGTGGCGAGGCCGGTGCCTATCGGAAATTCCGGCAAATGAAAGTCAATCGGGAACAGTTTTGCCAGCACCCAAGTGGCTTTTTCACCGGTAATTAAAAATGAGGAACGACCGTGGGTGAGGTTGAAAAATGAGGCTTCATCCGGTTTGATCGGGGCTGTGATGGTATCGCACAATGTTTCTGTTCCAGCCAAAAACCAGCGGTTTGGCGCGATTTTGAAGGCGGCGCTGATGTCTTTGCTTTCTCTCAATGAGGCTATGAGATTGTCGGTTTTTTCAAGCGCAAAAGAGGCGAGTTCACCCACAAAACCGAAATTGGTCTCGCTCAGGTGAACGCCAACACCTCCGGACACATTGCCGAAGCTGCCTGTTTTGAAATCTACGCCAAGAGCCGACAAACGATCAGACATGCATACGCTTCCCTTCCGGATCGAACATGTGATGGGAAACAATATCGACCGGCACATGTTTGCCGCGCAGGGGTGCGGTGGCGAAGGCTGATGTGCCGATACGGCTTTTGCCGTTTTTGACGAGAGCCAGCGCAATGTATTTGCCGAGCGCGGGCGAGAAGCACATGGCGGTGACATGGCCGAGACTGGTCGCGGGTTCCATGGCGCCGGCGTTTTCGACGATGTGACTGCCGCCCGTGACGGGCTGGCCATCGCGTGAGATGATGCCGACCAGTGACAGGCGGTTCCAGCCGGTGAGGCCTTCACGGTTCATCATGGCTTGGCCGAAGAATGGTTTTTTCTTGGAGAGCATCCAGTCTAAATGCAGGTCATGTGCTGTGGTGCGGCCATCGATTTCCGCGCCTGTGACATGGCCCTTTTCGATGCGCAGTGTGCCGAGCGCTTCCAGCCCGTAAGGCGTGATGTCGAAGGGCTGACCAGCTTCGATTAAGGCTTCCCAAACGCCGCGTCCATGGCCTGCGCCCGCGTACACTTCATAAGCCAACTCTCCGGAAAATGAGAGGCGGCAGATCATGATCGGGTAGCCCGCAATGTTGCCATAGACGATGCCCATAAAGGGCAGGGCTTCCGAATCGACTTTTGTATCGCTAACACAAGCTTCCAGCACGCGCCGCGCGTCGGGTCCGCTAACTGCCGCGCCTGCCCATTGGTCGGTTACGGAAACGAGGTGTACTTTCAAATCCGGCCATAGGCAATCGAGGCAATATTCCAAATGCTGCATCACATTGCCCGCGTTGGCGGTGGTGGTGGTCATGAGAAAATGTGTGTCGCCCAAGCGCCATGTTGTGCCGTCGTCCATGACTAGCCCATCCTCGCGCAGCATCAGACCATAGCGGGCTTTGCCGACGGCGAGGTTTGAGAACATGTTGGTGTAAACGCGGTCCAAGAATGCGCCTGCATCCGGGCCTTGAATGTCGATTTTGCCAAGTGTGGAAACATCGACAATTCCGACGCTTGCGCGGGTGGCTTTGGCTTCGCGCACGTATGATTGTTCGACTGTTTCGCCCGCATGGCCATAAATCATCGGACGCTGCCAGAGGCCTGCAGCGTACATTGTTGCGCCGTTGTGCACATGCCAATCGTGCATCGGGGTGAGGCGGTAAGGCTGCAAATCGCCGAAGCGCTCGGCGGCCAGCGTGCCAAATGAAACACCTGAGGCGGGCGGACGAAAGCGCGTGGTTCCGGTTTGCGGAATGGTTTTGCCAAGCTCGGCGGCCATAATCGCCAGCGCCGGAATTGCAGAATTGCGGCCCTGTTCGGTGGCCATGCCGAGCGTGGTGTAGCGCTTCAAATGTTCAGGCGAGGAGAAACCTTCGCGCTTGGCGAGACGGATGTCGTCCACTGTCACATCATGCTGGAAATCGACAAAGGCTTTCTGCGATTTAGGCCCGCCACGGATTTCAAGGGTCGGCGAAGGGATGAAGGCGGGGTCGCTAATTATGCTTGGCGCGGACTTTGGATTGGTCCTTTGAAGTTTGGCGATTGCCTGGTTTGCGACGGCTATGCCGTGCGCCTTGGCTTGGGTCTCACCGAATATCCCGGCGGCGGAACCGCAGACGTGGAAATCATAGCCCGCTGCCGGTTCCGGTGGCAGGAAGGCTTGCAGCGTGTCATCCCATGCAGGCCTGCCGCCTGCTTGGCTGGCAAGCTGGATGGACGGCGAATAGCCGCCAGAGACGGCGAGTGTGGTGCAGGGTATTGTTTCCGGTTCGCCGGTCGGAGCACCGTGAATGAAGGAGCGAACATTGATTGATTCCAATGCTTTGCGGCCTGTACTTCCGTCAATGGCGTAGCCCGAGAGCAGCTTTGCTCCGGACATTTTTGCCAAGGCTTGCGCTGCATCGGATACTTCCTTGCGCACGTCGATGATAGCCGAAACCGTCGCGCCAAGTCCGGCTAGCTCGGCTGCGGTTTGGTAGGCGCTATCGTTGTTGGTAAAAAACGCAATGGGGCCGTTGGGGATAAGCGCGTCATTTGTGGCGAGAATGCCGACCAGTGACGCCAGCATGATGCCCGGCCTGTCATTGCCCGGAAACACGATCGGGCGCTCGGTTGCGCCTGTTGCGTGGATGGCGGCTTTGGCGCGGAGGACCCAGTAGCGCTGGCGCGGTTCGCCTTGGGCGCGTGTTGATTTGTGGTCCGCGACGCGCTCAGTTGCGGCATAGGTATTGCCGTCGTATGCGCCCCAAACGAAGGTTCGCAGTAGTATTTGCACGCCTTCGATATTCAAATCCGAAGCCGGATTATTGTCTGCGAGAATGACGCGAAGACCTGCTTTGGCGGCAGTGGTTGCGGCGGCAATTCCGGCCTCGCCAGCGCCAATGACCAGTACGTCACAGAAGGCATTCATCCGCTCGTAGCGGTCGGTATCAGGCACAATGCCAGCGCGGCCAAGGCCTGCGGCGCGGCGGATTATTTTCTCGCAGAACATCCAAAATTTGGTGGAGCGCAGCGGGCCGATGCCGGGCCCCATAAATGTTTTGTAGTAGAAACCGGCCGAAAATAACTTGCCTGCAAGACCGTTGACCGCGCCAACATCATAATGAAGCGAGGGAAAGCGGTTTTGGCTTTCAGCAATCATGCCATCGAAAATCTCGACCTCGGTGGCCCGAAGATTTGGCTCGCGGTAGCCGTCTCGTATCAATGTGACCAGCGCGTTCGGCTCGGCATTGCCGGGCGCGAACAGGCCGCGCGGGCGGTGATATTTGAACGAGCGGCCAAAGATGGTTTGTCCGTTGGCGAGCAGGGCGGCGGCTAGCGTTTCGCCCTCAAGACCGATAACGGCCTGGCCATCGAAATGGATGGTGATTTGTTTTGCGGTGCTGGAGCCGATGCGTTTGAAGCTCATGCTTTTGCTCCCCGAACAGCGTCGCGGGCGAACATCACACTGAATATTTCGTGGGTGGCCGTGTCGCGTTCGACTAGCAGATGGCTGCGACAACCGCCGTGGTGTTGCCAAAATTCCTTATGGCGACCGCGCGGGTTTGTGCGCTCATAAATGTGGGAATACCAGACGTCGGCGTCGGTTGATCCAAGGTCCGGCTGAGCACGGTTGGCATCGCCTTGGCAGGTGAATTCGATTAAGTCGCGGGTTCCGCAATGGGGGCAGGTAAGTCTCATATCAATGCCATCTCGGGGTCGCGCCCATTCCTTTGTCGTCGATCTGTTTTCCAGCGCGGAAACGCGAGAGGACAAAGGGGGCAGCCAGCGGGTGAATTTCATCTTTGGCAATGATGTGGGCAAAGCACATGCCGGAGGCAGGCGTGGCTTTGAAGCCGCCGTAGCACCAACCGCAATTCAAGTACATGCCCGGCAGCGGGCCCATGTCTATTATGGGGGCGCCGTCCATAGACATGTCCATAATGCCGCCCCACGAGCGCAGCAGGCGGACGCCCGTGAGGCCGGGGAATAGGGCGACCATCTCGCTCATCACATCCTCAACAATAGGCAGGTTGCCGCGCTGGGCGTATGAATTATATCCATCAATATCGCCGCCGAAAACAATGCCGCCCTTGTCTGACTGGCCGAAATAAAGATGCCCGCCGCCAAAGGTCGCAACGGTATCAATAACGGGCTTCAGCGCCTCTGAGACGAAGGCTTGCAGTACATGGCTTTCAATCGGGAAGCGGTCGATGCCCGCCAGATTGAGCACATGGCCAGTCGAGCCGGCGACCGCAATCGCAACTTTCCTGGCGCGGATTTCGCCGCGTTTTGTTTGAACGCCGATGATTTTATCGCCATCGCGCAGGAAGCCTGTGACCTCGCAATTTTCGACAAGATCAACGCCGCGACGGTCTGCGCCTCTTGCATAACCCCATGCGACAGCATCGTGGCGGGCTGTGCCGCCGCGCCATTGCATCAAGCCGCCTTCGATGGGAAACCGCGCATCATGGCGCATATCAATGCCGGGCAGGGCGCGTTCAACTTGTTCGCGGGTGAAAAGTTCAGCATCTAAACCATTCAGTCGCATGGCATTGCCGCGCCGTGCGAATATGTCGATCTGCATTGGCGAGTGGCCAATGTTGAGCACGCCGCGCTGCGAGAACATGACGTTGTAGTTTAGCTCGTGACTGAGCGTTTCCCACAGCTTCATGGAATATTCGTAGAAGTGCTGGTTTTCGGAAAGCAGATAATTGGAGCGAATGGCAGTGGTGTTGCGTCCGACATTTCCAGAACCCAGCCAGCTTTTTTCCAGCACCGCAACATTGGTGATGCCGTGTTCTTTGGCCAGATAATAAGCGGTGGAAAGCCCATGCCCGCCGCCGCCAATGATGATAACCTCGTATTCCGGTTTGGGCTCCGGTTTGCGCCATGCTTCTTTCCAGCCGAGGTTGCCCTGGACTGCATTTTTAAGAAGCGAAAATATTGAATATTCGGCCAAAGATTAGGGTTCGCGTTGCTGACTTTGTTGAGTCACAAATTGATCTGTAAAGCACGGCTTGTGAAGTCAAAATAACGACATTTTGTTCGCTATGCCGTTGGTATTATTCGATTGTGACAGTGGACAGGTCCAGCCTGCGCCTTGCCGTGGCCGTTATGCTTGACTAACAATACAAAAACCTGTCTCGAAAGGACGTGATTCCGCGCATGAAAAGCAGATTATTTTTCAGCCTTTTGAGAATGCTTCTGGTCCTGATGTTCTCGACCAGCAGTACGCTTGCTTTGGGTGCCTTTGTTGATGATCAGCGAGCCGTATTCACTGCCATCAAAGCCAAAGTTGAAGCAACCGGCCCAAAGATTATCACGGACGCAAACGACGATTCCAAGCTGGCGCAATATCGAATTGAATTGGATAAGCTGGCAAAGAATGTTCTCGATGTTGCGGTGGCGTTTCGTCCGCGCCTCACAGAAATCAATAAGCGTTTGACTGATCTTGGTCCCGCTCCAGCCGCCGACGCCGCGTTAGAGACGACTGCGGTATCTGATGAGCGCAAACGTCTTGCCACAGAAAAATCTGCAATCAATGCGCTTCTGGGCGAGACAGAGGACTTGTCCATTGAAGCCAACAAGCAAGTGGACGATATCGCCGAACGTCGCCGTAATCTATTCGCTGCTGATCTGACTAAGCGCGTTGATATAAAAACCGTACTTGCCAGCGAAGTGGGAAGCGCGGCGCAGGAGGAAGCGGCAACGCTGCTCAAAATGGTGAATGCCTGGTTCACTTTTGTAACAAATTTTAAGCTGCAATCGGTTCTCGGCGCAACTTTTTTTGCTCTGCTCTCTGCTGTTGTCATGTTTATAGGGGGAAGCCGGCTGTTTGGCAGATTTTATAGCCGTGATGCCCGGTCAGATGACCCATCCTATCTCAGCCGCCTTTCTGTGGGTTTCTGGTCCACCCTTATACCAACAACTACGGTCGCTATATTTTTGACTGTGAGTTACTTTTTCTTCGATTATTTCAAAGTGCTGCGACCCGATATACGTGAGATTTTTGTTAGCGCTCTCAGCACAATTGCAATCGTCTATTTTGTTTATAGGTTGGCCAGTGCTGTCCTGTCACCCGATATGCCCAATTGGCGCTTGCTGCCCGTTGACCCGAGACCCGGCCGCTTGTTGGTCTGGCTGGTAACTGCGACCGCCATCGTTTCAGGCTTGGATACTTTTACCAATGTTATCAATGAAGTGCTAGGCTCACCCTTATCGCTGACGATTGCTAAAAGTTTGGTCGGGACTGTGCTGGTGGGCGTTTTGGTGATGGCTATTAGCTTGGTAAAGCCAAGCCAACTGAGCAGTGTCTCTTCTGTTACAAAATTTAACTTTCGCAATGGCTTGTTTGTGCTTGGCCTGTTGCCGCTCATCGCTGCATTACTTGGCTACATTGGATTGGCGCGATTTATCAGCCAGCAAATCGTAATTACCGGCGCGATTTTGATTACCATGTATCTTGGTTTTAAAAGCGCGCAATCGCTTTCCAGCGAGGGTGCATTTGCGGTGTCCAGTATTGGTAGATCAGCACAGCGGCGCTTTGTTTTGGATGATTTGGGGGTTGACCGGCTTGGCGTATTGGCAAGCATTATAGTCAATTTGTTGGTGCTGATTATCGGCATCCCCTTGATCCTGTTGCAATGGCGTTTTCAATGGGACGATATCCGCTCATTGGTTTTTAAAGCGCTAAACGGCTTTACTATTGGATCTGTGACAATATCACTGATTGGAGTTATCACCGGCATATTCATGTTTGCGTTGATTTGGGCGCTGACGCGCTGGTTCCAGCGCTGGCTAGATGGCAAGGTGCTTTCGCGCGGTAAGATTGACAGTGGTGTCAGGCATTCGATACGCACTGCCATTGGTTATGCAGGGATTGCACTGGCGATATTGGTCGGCATTTCATCGGCTGGTATTGATCTGACCAGTTTGGCTTTGGTGGCTGGCGCTCTGTCACTGGGTATTGGTTTTGGCCTGCAAAACATAGTTTCGAACTTTGTTTCCGGCCTCATTCTTCTTGCAGAGAGGCCCTTCAAAGTGGGCGATTGGATTGAGGCGGGATCGACGGCGGGCATTGTTAAGAAGATTTCAGTGCGCGCCACCGAAGTAGAGACATTCCATCGCCAAACGGTTATTTTACCAAACTCCGAGCTTATTAATGCTGCTGTCGGGAACTGGACGCATCGCAACAAACTTGGCCGGATTGATATTCCGGTTAGTGTTACTTACGGCAGCGATGTGCGCTTGGTGCAGGCCGTTCTCATGGATATCGGACGTAATAATTCCATGGTTTTAAAAAGCCCCGAGCCCTTTGTGCTGTTTGCCGGCTTTGGGCGCACTGCGTTGGATTTTGAGTTGCGGGTTCATCTAAATGATATCACGCAGTCACCGTTGGTGCAAAATGCGGTGCGTTTTGCGATTATTGAAAGATTTACGGAGTTGGGTATCGATATTCCAGTGCCGGCACGCGATATAGCTATCAGAGGGTTGGCAGGTGATTCAATTTCGCTCACAGGAGCGGTGCTTACGAGTACCACAGCTATTGAAAAAGCGAAGCTTGTGCGTAAAACTCCGGTAAAATTGATAAAAGCCTGAATAGTTTGTTCAGCTGGCGTTCAGCTGGGATACCCTATAAAGAAATGTAACGCGGGAGTTCTCGCCATAACAGAGGCGGCACGTGAGTGCTGGAATTTGATGAAAAAGTTTAGTGTTGCACTTTCCGCTGTGTTGATGATGACCGGCGCGGCGTCTGCTGCCAGCGTCATCAACCGCGATGCTGATGCACAGACATTGATCGTAACAGAGGGTGCCAGCAAGTCTGAATTGGCAGTTGGTCCAGGCGAAACTGTTGAATTTTGTAGCGCAGGTTGTTTCGTAACCATGCCGAATGGTGATCGTCAGGCCTTGACCGGCTCGGAAACGGTTGAAATCAAGGGCGGCGTTGGCACTATTAAGTAAACGCCTTCATCGCTATTTTTAGACAGAAAGGCTGGATTATTCCGGCCTTTCGGTTTTTGTTAACTGCGTGAGTGAATTGTTACGCTAAGCAAGTGCCGGTTTCACGCTTCGTTTGAACATTTCATCTATGTGCAACATATGGATACGCTGACTGATCGCAACCAAATACCGCTTGTTGTGGACCTCGATGGAACTGTCATTGCGACAGACCTTTTCTGGGAAGCGCTGGTTGCTGCCGTTAAGCAAAATGTTCTCATCTTATTCTTGATGCCGTTCTGGCTCTTGAAAGGCAAAGCCTTTCTGAAAAGCGAGCTTGCCAAGCGGGTAACAGTTGATGCGGTCACGCTTCCCTATCGCCGGGAATTCGTGGATTATTTGCGGGCGCAGAAGGCATCCGGGCGCACTTTGATTTTGGCGACGGGTAGCCCTGAACCGTTCGCGCGCGCCATCGCCGCGCATCTCGGGCTGTTCAGCGATGTCATTGCAACGACGCCGGCACTCAATCTCACCTCAACCCGCAAACGCAATGCGCTTACAGCAAAGTATGGCGATGCGGGTTTTGACTATGCCGGTAACAGCAAGGACGATTTGGTGGTGTTTGATGCTGCCGGGCAGGTGATTGTTGTCGCGCCGGATGGCGCTGCCGCACGGTTTCAGAAACAGTCTAATTGCGCCATTTTCGCTGCGCCGCGCGTGACAATTAAGACGCTGGGTAAGCTGCTGCGTGTGCATCAATGGGCGAAAAACGCACTGATTGCCGTTCCGGCCGTGCTGGCCAATGATATTACCCGGCCCGCCACTCAGATGGCGATTGTGATAGCCGTGATTGCGTTGTCGCTGTTGGCATCGGCCATTTATATAATCAATGATTTATTTGATCTTGATGCAGACCGTCGCCATAGGACAAAATTCAAACGGCCAATCGCTGCGGGGTTGATCGCCATACCAACGGCATTGGTTATCGCCGGATTGCTTGCAATGTGCAGTGTTGCAATCAGCCTTTATCTGCCGCCGCTGTTTTGGATAGTGATGGCTGGCTATGCACTTTTAACGACGCTTTACACGTTCGCTTTGAAACGTATGTTGCTGATTGATGTATTAGCACTAGCCGGGCTTTATACCATCCGCGTGATTGCCGGTGCAGCGGCAACGCAGATTGAAGTGTCATTCTGGCTCTTGGCTTTCTCGGTATTTTTCTTCCTTTCGCTGGCTTTGGTGAAGCGCTTTGTGGAGCTGGAAGGGACGCCGGACACGGGGATTTCTAAAATATCCGGTCGTGGCTATCGCGTTTCTGATGCCCAAGTTCTGGCGGAGTCCGGCATTGCCGCAACGTTCTCATCGGTGCTGGTTCTGGCACTCTACATTGATAGCGACCAAGTGCGCTTGGTTTATCAGCAGCCCTATTTGTTGTGGCTGCTGTGCCCGATTGTGCTTTATCTTTCGCTGCGTATTTGGGTGCTCGCGCGACGCGGCGAGATGCATGAAGATCCGGTTGTGTTTATTCTATCTGATAGGCGCAGCCAGGCGATGGTGCTGCTCGGCGCGGCGCTCGTCTTTATAGCGGCGTGGTAAGATGGTGTGGCTCGAAAGTTTTGGCCGCGTTCAAAAGGGCGAGTTTGCGTCCGTTGACGAGCGACTAATCAGTACACAGAGCCTGCTGCCATTTGGCAATGGCCGCAGCTACGGCGACACCTGCCTGCCGCCTGAAAATGGCGCGGCGATTAAATTCCGCCCGCAGCCGCTCATTCAATTTCAATCCGAAACCGGTATTCTGATTGCCGACGCACACGCCAGTCTGTCGGATATTATTTTGCATTGCGGGCCGCAGGGCTGGTTTATTCCGGTCACGCCGGGCACAAAATATGTAACCCTTGGCGGCGCGATTGCCAATGATGTCCATGGCAAAAATCACCATGTGCGCGGCTCATTCGGCGTCCATGTTTTGTGGTTTGATTTGGTGCGCTCGGATGGGCAAGTGCTGCGCTGCTCCCCAATCTCCAATACCACTTTCTTTGCCGCGACTATTGGCGGGATGGGGCTGACGGGACTGATTTCCCGCGCCGCCATTCAGATGATGAAAGTGGCGTCAGTCAACATCACGGAGACCACCAAACCGTTTGCCTCGCTGACGGACTATTTCAATTTTGCGGAAAGCGCTGACCGTGACAATGAGTATGCCGTTGCCTGGATTGACCAGTTGGCGGGTGGCAAAAGCGCAGGGCGCGGTCTGCTGTTTGCCGGCAATCACGCAAGCGAGGGAGAGTTCGTTCCGCACCGCTTGAAGCCACGTGTTTCCGTGCCAATTGTGCCGCCAATAAATGTGCTCAACGGCCTCAGTGTGCGGGCGTTTAACACTGCTTATCGCGCTGCAAAATCGCGCAAGCCAGGACCAGCAACGACGCATTATAATTCGTTCTTTTATCCGCTAGATATGGTGGGAAACTGGAACCGTTTCTATGGTCCGCGCGGCCTGCACCAGCACCAGAGTGTCATCCCGTTTGAGGCGGCACGGGCGATTATCCCTGCTATGCTGCAGAAAACCCGTGATGCCGGGCAGGTGTCTTTTCTCACGGTTTTGAAGCGGTTCGGTGATGTGAAATCGCCCGCCCTCTTGTCGTTTGCAAAGGCGGGCTACACGCTGACTTTGGATTTTCCGCACAAGGGTGCAAGCACTTTGGCATTGCTTAATGAGCTGGATGCTATGACTATTGATGCGGGTGGCGCGGTCAATGCGTATAAAGACAGCCGGATGCCTGCGCGGATATTTGAGCAATCATTCCCGAATTGGTGTGAGCTTGAAGCCTTGCGCGACCCGCAATTTATGTCCGGCTTCTGGGCGCGGACAGCGATGGTTTTGGGTGGAAAATGACAAAATAGCCGATGAAAACAACTAAATTGTGAGATGCCTCGCATTTTAATCATTTTTTACACAGGATCGTGAGCGGCGGTGTTTATCAGCAAAGCCGGAAGTAAGGACAGGGATTATGACGAAGTACATTCCATTTATTTTGTTTACGGTGCTGACTAATGCAGCAGCGCAGGTGATGCTCAAACAAGGCATGATGTCCCTTGGTCCGCTGTCGTTCAGCATGGACACGATCATTTCCCGCGTGTTTCAGATTGTCTTTAACCCATGGGTATTTGCCGGGCTTTCGATGTTTGTCATCTCAATGGCTTCGCATTTGTTTGTGCTATCCAAAGTGGATTTGTCCTTCGCCTATCCCTTCCTTTCGCTTGGCTATGTGGTCGTCGCGTTCACGGCTTGGTTCCTTTTCAAGGAGGATATCGGCGTTTATAAAATGGCTGGCATCGTCTTCATTTGTGTCGGCACAATTTTGATCGCGCAGAGCGGCGGCCACACAGTGGATGAGACAATCACCGCATCAGTTTCCGGAGTGAAATCATGAGACATATTATTTTTGGCGGCGATGGTTTTGTCGGGCGCCACCTCGCGCCGATGATTAGTGCGGACGGCCATGAAGTGGTCGTTGTGGACATCGTGAAAAGCGCGTTGCCGCATTATGACGGTGTTAAATTTGTGGCTTGTGATGTCACCGATCGTGACGCGGTAATGGCCGCCGGTATTCAGCCCGGTGACATGGTCTACAACCTCTCGGCCAAGATGCTTTCGCCCTTACAAGTGCGCGCTAAGCGTCACGATTTCTTTTTTCCTGTGAATTATTACGGCACCGAAAACATCATACTGGCAATGGACAAAGCTGGCGCGAAAAACCTCGTGCACTTCACGACGGACATGATTTATGGCCATACAGTTACCTATCCAATGACGGAAGATCACCCTGTTGCGCCGCTTGGCGAATATGGCTGGTCCAAGCAAAAAACTGAAGTTCTGGCTGCCGAATGGCGCAAGAAGGGTATGAACATTTCGCTGTTCCGCCCGCGTCTTATCATCGGGCCTGGCCGTCTGGGCATTTTGGAAAAGCTGTTCAAGCTGATTGATATGAACCTGCCTGTGCCGATGATTGGCTCGGGAAAAAACCCGTATCAATTTATATCGGTGTTCGACTGTGCATCGGCGGCCTATGCCGCATTCAAGGCTGGTGTTCCCAATGAGGCCTATAATCTTGGCTCGCTGAATCCGCCGCCGGTGCGCAAGCTGCTGGGTGATTTGGTTCGTCATGCCAAGTCAAAATCATTGCTCATTCCCACTCCCGGTTGGGCGGTGAAGAAGACACTCGATATGTTCGATTGGATGAACATGCCGATTATGGACCCTGAGCAATATCTCATTGCCGATGAGGAATGCGTGCTTGATGTTTCCAAGGGCGAGCGCCAGCTCGGTTGGGTGCCGCAGTACCGCGACGAGGACATGCTGATTGCGGCCTATGTCGAGTATCGCGCCAAAAAGAGCGGCGCTGCCAACCAAAATTCATACGCAATCGCGGCAGAGTAAAGAGGCTACACATGAACCAGATTTTGAATACCAAAGACACTGCCACCCGCATCCACGTTGATGCGCCGGAGATTGCGCCCATGCACATGACGGACCGTCCGAAATTGATGAGCGTCAGCGACGCCAAGGCTATGGATGTTCCGGCGATGACTGAGCTGTTCAAGGCTCACATCAACCCCGGCCAGCTGCATTTTATGAAGCTGCTCGGCTTTCACAAGGTGAAGGTCGAAAGTGCCGATGGCATGTATTACACCGACCAAAACGGGCGGAAAATCCTCGACTTTTTCGGAGGCTTTGGTTCGTTGGCGTTCGGACATAACCACCCGCGCATTGTGAATGCCCGCAAGCAATTTCAGGACGAAAAGCGTCACGAAATCGCGATTGCCTTCATGTCGCAATATGCGGCGACTTTGGCCCATAATATTGCGCAATGCTCGCCCGGTGATTTGGATATGGTGTTCCTTGGTTCGTCCGGCTCGGAGGCGATGGAGGCCGCCATCAAGGTTGCGGAACGCGCCGCCGGCCCTGATAAGCCAAAGGTGGTCTATGCGGAAAACTCATTCCACGGTAAAACCAAGGGCGTGCTTTCCATCACCGACGGGCAGCTATATCGCGGTGATTTCAAGCTTGTCGAGAATGTTTTGAAAGTGCCATTCGGCGATTTTGACGCGGTCGAAAAGCTATTCCAGTCCGATCCAAAGATTGGCACGATTGTGCTTGAAACCGTACAAGGCGGCGGCGGTATTATCTTGGCTGACAAGGAATACTGGCAAAAGCTGCGCGCGCTTTGCGATAAGCATGGTGTGCTGTGGGTGGCTGACGAAGTGCAGTGCGGTCTTGGCCGCACCGGTAAATTCTATGCTTTCGAGCATTATGGTGTTATCCCGGATGTTACGGCGCTGGCGAAATCGCTCGGCGGTGGTAAGGCGGCTGTGGGCGCGATGATTGCGCGTCGTGAAGTTTATATGAAGGCCTACGGCACGCCGAAGACGGCGATGATTCATGCGCAAGCCACGTTCGGCGGCATGGGTGAGGCTTGTATTACCTCGATTGAAGCACTCAATGTGCTCTACGATGAAGACCTGATCGGCAACTCCGGGCGCGTCGGTGCGCACATCATTGCGGGGCTGAAAGCATTGCAGATGAAGTATCCGAAAATCATCAAAGACGTGCGCGGGCAGGGCATGATGATCGGGCTTGAGTTCCATGATTTCAGCCAGACTTTGCCTGTTTTGCTGCGCCCGATGGTCGCGATGTTGGATGATAAGCTGAAGGGTTCGCTGTCGGGTTTTGTCGGTGCGCAATTGCTTCGCGACTATGATATTCTGGTGGCTTTCACGGAATATAACCGCAATGTCATCCGCCTTGAGCCACCGCTTATCTGCACGATGGAAGAGGCGGATCGCTTCGTGTCGTCGTTCGATAAGCTACTCGGCAAGGGCATCGTTTCGATTGTCAAAAACTTTATCGCCAGCCAGTTGAAATAAGCAGTATGAGTGAAGCAGCACATCAAGGCGATAACTTTTTGGCACGTTTTGCCAGCCGGTTGCTAGAGCTTGCGAGCCGGACCTATGTCCGGTTTGCCAGTTTTTTTGGTGTGATGATTTTTGTTGGTTATCTTAGCGTCACGCTTGCCACGTCCTATCTTCTGCCGGATGCGAATTGGGATATGCTGCCCTATTTGGCGGTTGCAGAAGAAGCGAAGTTTCATGATCCGGTGGCGCTGCATGACTTTGCTTATGCTGCCGTGAAGGATGGCATCTCCGCGTCTGACTATGCGGCGCTTACCAATGATGGCGGCGGGTTTCGCAGTCACATGGCGGACAATTCAGCAGACTTCGTGTCGCTGCTTGGTATGTACCGCATCAAGTTTTTATACGGCAAAATCATATCGCTGGTATCGAATTTCGTATCGCCTATTGACGCTTTGCGCATAGTCTCCGCACTCTCCACGATCTTGTTTGGAGGCTTGGTTTTGGCTTGGTTGCGCTCTGCCAAGGCGCTGGCCTTGGCGCCGGTTTTTGCCGGATTGATGATTGTCACTGGCTTTGGCGAAGCGGCACGGGTAGGCACACCGGATATGCTGTGCGCCGCACTGTTCCTCGGCGGGCTTTATGCTTATTCGTTCAAGAATGAAGGACTGACAGCAATATTACTCACGCTGGCTTTCTTGGTTCGCCCTGATAACATTGTTTTCATCGGTGTTTTTGCCGTTTTTCTCACCGTTTATCGGCAGAAAAGCGCCGGTTCGTTCGCGGCTTTCACTGCCTGTTTCATCGGCTATTTTGCCGTCTCGCATTTTGCCCACCACCCCGGCTGGTGGCCGCACCTGTATTTTTCCAGCATTGAGCAGCACCTGAACATGGCTGATTTCCATCCAGCCTTTTCGCTCAGCCTTTATGCCCACGCCTTTGGAGCATCGTTTTTAAGGGCGCTGGAATTCAACACTTGGGTTGGTGTCAGCGTCTTGGCTTTAGGGCTTTGGTTCATTTCCGACAGGGCAGGGTTCAAAATGGATCGCCGTGACGGGATCGTATTTGCTGCGCTGGTGTTGTCTGTTTTGGCCAAGTTTGTTGTGTTCCCCATCCACGATACGCGGGTTTATTTTCCCGCGCTAATCCCGCCATTTTTGATTTTGCTACCAACCTTACAGGCATTTTATCACAATAATTCCGAGGGAGCCTTGTCATGAGCCTATTATCGGAACTACCGCGCATTGCGGTTTCACTCGGCGTTCCAAAGGGCATTTTAGATCGTGGCGCGTCACTGCGCGGCACGCGCTTTTTGGCTCGCGCCGCGATTAAATCGCACTTTGGCGGACGGCCGTTTCAGATGGTCAATGTCGGCGCTTGTGACGGCGTGTTGTTCGATGATGCGACGCCATGGCTGCACCGCATCAAGGGTTCCAAGGCCGTTCTCGTCGAGCCAATTCCCTATAACCAAGAGCGCCTGCGTAAGAACTATCCTGATACTTCGCGCTTCGTGATTGAGAAGCTGGCGATCACCCGCACACCCGGAACCATCAGCGTCAAGACATTTGACAGCGCCGCGCTGGAAGCGGGCACGTTGCCGATTGAATTTATCGGCTGCTCGTCCGTGGCGCAAACCAACCTCATGTCCGGCGTCAATGCGTGGGGCGGGAACGACGGAAACTTTCAAAAATACGCACCTTTTCTGAAGGAATTGGAAGTGCCATCCGACACGCTGCAAGCTGTGTTGGACCGCAATAAAATTGACTATATCGACACCTTTTTGGTGGATTGCGAGGGCGCGGATTGGACTGTGTTTGACCAGCTGGATTTGACTAAATATCGCCCCGGCATGATAAAAGTCGAAATTGGCGCACTGCCATCGATGGAAATCGGGCAGGTGATTATCAAGCTGAAAATGGCAGGCTATGCTGTTGGTTTGATGAATGAGGATGTCTGGGCGTTTGCTTGACCTCAATTAAATTCCGCCCGTCGCGGCTATTTGTCCTTCGTGTCGCAAACAGGCTTTGCACTGAATGACAAGCGCAATAGTGTGGTGTTCCAGTATAGATTATGGGGCGGTACGCATGTCTAAATTTCCGGCAAAAGCAAAAGTGGTTATTGTTGGTCTCGGCGGTATTGTCGGGGCGAGCGTGGCGCATCATTTGATTGAGCGCGGCTGGGACGATATTGTAGGCATCGACAAATCTGCGATACCCACTGACATTGGCTCCACCAGCCATGCCTCTGATTTTTGCTATACGACCAGCCACGATTATCTGTCCGTTTGGACCACGCAATATTCCATCGATTTTTTCGAGAAGCGCGGCAACTATGCGCGTGTTGGCGGGCTTGAAGTTGCCCGTGTCGGCGACGATGCGCGCATGGATGAGATCAAGCGCAAAGTTGCTTCTGCCAAGGCATTCGGTACACGCGCGCGGCTGATTGAGCCGAAGGAAATCAAAGATAAATTTCCGCTCATAGAAGAGCATTTGGTGCAAGGCGGCCTTTGGGATCCGGACGCAGGTCTCGTCATTCCGCGCAGCCAAGTGGTAGCCGGACTGCTGGTTGATGAAGGCACACAGGCTGGCAAACTCCAAGCCTTTGCCAATTGTCCGGCGCTTTCGCTGGTGATTGAAAAGGGGCGTATCAAAGGCGTTGTTACCGGGCGTGGTACAATTATGGCAGATTATGTGGTGATTTGTGCGGGTCTCTGGGGTCGTCTGATTGCGGAAATGGCGGGTGAGGATTTGCCGGTGATGCCGGTTGACCATCCGCTATTGTGGTTTGGTCCGTATGATAAATTTGCAGGAACGGGCAAAGAAATCGGCTATCCGCTGCTGCGCGACCAAGGCAATTCGGCTTACATGCGCGATACCGGCGATCCGAAATCATCCGAAGGCGGCATGATTGAGTGGGGATATTACGAGGAGAAAAATCCGCGTCTTTGCCACCCTCGTGATATTTTGGAAAAGCATCAAGCCCGCCTTTCACCCTCGCAGCGCGACCTTGACATGGAGCAGGTCATGGAGCCGCTGGAACGGGCGATGGAACTGACGCCAATTCTGGCTGAACTTGGCTATGAGGAACGGCGATCTTTTAATGGCCTGCTGCAGGTGACAACCGATGGCGGACCGTCCATGGGCGAAAGCCAGAAGGTGCGCGGGCTTTGGTATGCGGTTGCGATCTGGGTCAAAGATGGTCCGGGCATGGGCAAGCTCATCGCCGACTGGATGACGGACGGACGCACGGAAATCGATCACAATAAGATCGATTACGCACGCTTTTATCCGCATCAGATGGAAGAACAATTCATCCATGACCGCTGTACCGAAACAGCGATGAAAGTTTATAATCCAGCGGTGCATCCGCGCGAGCCGTTCTCCAAGGGTCGCAATGTGCGCAGCTCGCCGTTTTACGAGCGCGAAAAAGCTCTGGGTGCTTATTTCATGGAGCTTGGCGGCTGGGAACGCGCGCATGGCTATGCGGCCAATGAGCATTTGTTGGAGAAGTATGGCGAGCGCATTCCCGTGCGGGCCAATGAATGGGACAACCGCCATTTCTGGCGCGTTTCCAATGCTGAGCATTTGGAAATGACTGAAAATGTTGGCATGGTAAACCTCTCTCACTTCGCTATCTATGATGTCGAAGGACCGGATCATCTGGACTTGATGGAATGGGTTTGCGCGGCGAAAGTTGGCGGCGATGCCAATATTGGCAAGGGCATTTATACGCATTTTTTGGATGCAAAAGGCATGGTTCGGGCGGACTTGACCGTCATCCGAATGGCTGACGGTTGCCGCGTGATTGATGGCGCAGACGCCGGTCCGCGCGATTTCCGCTATTTGCAGCGCACGGCGCAGGATCGCAGCTTGAACGTTACTGTCACGGACCGCACCAGCGATCTTATTACGCTGGGCGTTTGGGGGCCGAATGCCCGCACGACTTTGCAAAAAGTGGTGGAAGATGCGGAAGCATTGACTGCTGGGAATTTCCCGTTCGCGGCCATAAAGCAAATCAAAATTGCGGGCAAGAACGTCACGGCGTTTCGCATTTCCTACGTTGGCGAGCAGGGCTGGGAATTGCATATGAAGTATGACGACGGCCTCGCTGTCTGGGATGCGCTACGTGAAATTGGCGTAATGCCGTTTGGCGTCGAAACCTATGCCAACACAAGGCGCATGGAAAAGAGCCTGCGCTTGCAAAATGCTGATTTGCTTACTGAGTATAATCTACTCGAAGCTGATCTTGCCCGCCCTAAAGCCAAGGAAGCGGACTTTTGCGGCAAGGCGGCAAACGTCTCGCATCGCGCTTTGCCGCATCAGGTCGCCAAGCTCTGCACGCTGACGATGGAAGCCAATATTGATTCCAAGGGCGTCGCCCGCTACCCGGTAGGCACCAGCCCTATTCTTGATCCGGTGACAGGCGAAGGAATCGTCGATGAACTCGGCCGCCGCTCATTTACCACTTCGATGGCTTATGGTCCAACAATTGGCAAGAACATCATGCTCGCCTACTTGCCGCACGATAAGGCTGTTGAGGGCACTATGTTTGAGATCGAGTATTTCAACGAGCGCTATCCGGTGCGTGTCGCGGGCGTGGGATACAAGCCGCTTTACGATCCGGAAAACTTGAAGCCGCGCAGCTGATTGACTGACTGGTGTGATATTGTGGTTTGAAGTGATATCCGTTTTAGTGAAACGAAACGACGCTTAACCTCTTTTTTTATAAAGCTGGTCTCAATCTTAAAGCGTTTTTCGTTAATCCAAAAAAGCTTTAACTCGCCTGCTTGAGAGGTGTGAACGAGTGGTTAAGCCACCCTTCAAGGTGTCCCGTAAGCTGCTCTGCCGTCCTCGGCTTAATAACATAGTCGTCCATACCTGCCGTGATACATTTTATACGGTCACCGTTGAGAAAATGATTGGTCATGCCGATTATGACGGTTTTACTTTGTGGAAATAGACTGCGGATGCGCCGCGTCACTTCTAAACCATCCATGCCACTCATAGAAATATCCATTAAGATTATTTTGGGACGTTCACTTGCAAAGGTCGATAGGGCGTCCTCACCGTTAGTCACAATCTCAAAACGCTGACGCAAGCCGGTAATCCCCCCTGAAATTAACGGTGTTCAAAAGTAGAATTTTCCCGGCATATTGAACGAGGAGATTTTTATGAAGACGAGCCGATTTAGCGAACC
>JAYVRA010000030.1:0-9039 GCA_043776635.1 Phyllobacteriaceae bacterium | reverse complement strand
TGCGACAACGCAATCGCCGGAAAGCGCCCGATTTTGGCACCAACAGACAACCGACTTCACTCTGCGGCGTCAAACAGTTTAAACGGGCCTCAGCCCGTCCGGCACTGTTTTCCTTGCATAGTTTCGCCATTCGCCTGCCATTTCATCAAAATTAACAGGTCCAAACCCTAAGTCAGGGCATTGGTTGGCATTTTTCACATATGAAGGCTCGACGTCCGGCAATTTCAAACTTCCGTATCTCAGATTGGCAACCGGGACAGGATTCTTTGGCAAAAATATTTACCCTTTCACCATAGCGCGATGCAGACTTGGCAACCCGATCGACGGTGATAATGGCATTGTGCTTCACGCCCAAATTTAGAAGTTTGACGCAATCCTCCCAGAGCCTGTCAAATGTTTCGCGGTCGACGAATTTCCCCGATAATTCAGGGTGAACTTTCTGGCGCCATAAAATCTCAGTCCGGTAAATATTACCGATACCAGCGATGACGGACTGATCCATTAACAGTTGGCCAATCGATACCCGGCTCTTACTGATTTTTGTCCAGGCTTTCGCAGGGTCAGCATCAGCCCTCAGCACATCGGGGCCTATGCGCTTAATCAGATTATCGACGCCGTCTTGGTCCAAGACTTCACATGTGTTGGGGCCGTTTATATCAAGCACACGCATGTCACTTTTCAAACGAACCCGCACCGCACCACGTGGTTCGGCAGCAGGTATTTTTCCGGTCCGGAACTGGCCGTAGAGACCTAAATGAACATGCAGAGTGTGCCCCGTTTCAAAGTGATAAAGCAGATGCTTACCGTAAGCTTCAATTGCCTTGCAGGTGTGGCCATTCAATAACTCTGCGCCAAAAACAAAACGCCCTTGTGGGGATGTTACTTCGAGCACTTTGCCAACAAGAAACGCACGTTGGTCCTTCGCAGCTCTGTGTATAGTGTGACCTTCCGGCATGTATGCATCCCCGTTGAGAAGTTTTTACAGTTAACTCTGTGCCACATTGAACCTCAGCCAGCGGAGCTGCGCTGATCGCCGGCAAGAGGCGCCTTACTCAGGGCTTGAATATTTTCGCTTCCAGTGCAAAACGCCGCAATTTTCAGCTCGGTAATTATCGATGTAAACCGCGAAACCAGGGCCTGCTGTCCGTCCAGCGTAGACGCCAGAATTGACCCTGCGAAACCTGCCATGTTGGCTCCCAAACGAATTGCTTTTGCCGCATCGAGGCCGGTCCGCAATCCTCCTGAAGCGATGACCAAGGTATCCGGACACGCAGCTCGCACCTCAATAATCGCTTGCGCTGTGGGAATACCCCAGTCGCGGAATGTTTCGGCGATCTGACGCTCTGCGTCAGTTGCAGCGCGATCAGCTTCCACCGCAGCCCAGCTGGTGCCGCCCATTCCAGCGACGTCGATTATGGAAACGCCAGCCTCTGATAAACGCCTCGCAACAGCTCCCGAGATGCCACAACCAACTTCCTTAATGACCAAAGGACAATCGAGCTCTCGCGCCAGATTACCAATCTGTTTGAGCACACCGTACCAGTTTTTATCCCCACCTTGCTGCAGTACTTCTTGCAGGGGGTTCAAATGAATGATGAGTGCATCGGCATCAATCATCTCAATGGCTCGACACGCAACAAGCACTTGATCTTCGTTCAAGAGTTGAGCCGCACCGATGTTGGCTAGAATTGGCACATCGGGCGCTAAACGTCGCAAGCTTTTGTCAAAGCCTGCCATTTGCGGGCTTTCCAGAGCAATTCGTTGCGATCCAACGCCAAAGGCAATTTTAAGCTCCTGCGCCATCACAGCGATTGTTTCGTTGATGCCACGGGCTTTTTCCGGTCCCCCCGTCATCGAGCTGACTAGCAGCGGCGCTGCAAGATATCGCCCAAGAAAGCTGGTGGATAAATCAATGGCGGCAAAATCAAACTCCGGCAAAGCGTTATGCTCAAATCGAATGGCTTCAAATCCAGTTGTGGTCCGGTTCGAAACATCGCGGTGTAGCACAGAGTCCAGATGATCGATTTTGCGCTGCCCGATTTCATTGCTCATTGCAGTTGCCTCTCCCAGCCAGACAGTCGCACGCGCTCAACCAGCGCCATGTGAGGGACCGTGAGTGCCGCTAATCCCACAAAAACGATTTGAATAAGTCTTGCATCAAGACTGACATGAGACAGGAGATTCCATGCAGCGAAAATAGCGATGATCACAGCAATCATCGGAACTACACTCATCGTTAGAAGCAATAGGTGTGAAGTCCCATGAGAGTAATCAACTGTACGCAAAATATGCCTTGCGCTATGCATTGCGCAAAAAAATATCGTGAACGCTATCAACGGTGTAACCAGCACCGATAACAAAGCCAGCGCCAAAAGCTCGCATCCTGTTTGGACATTATATTTCAACTCAAACAGCGCTGCTAAAATCAGCGCGATAAGCCATGGCCAACCAAGCCAATCGAGGCCCACGGTAACAGCCGCTGCCGCATCTGCCCCTGCCAGAAGTCCAAACAAGTGATCAATTTCCACACGATGATAGATCACCGGCAATACAATGACTGCACCTCCATATAAAAGCCGTGAGACGCGCCGGATGCCAGCGACCGGATCACCAGAAAAATGTGCAATTGAAATCAAAAGAAACCCAAGCAAAAAAAGGGCCGGTGCAAGTAACCAAAGTCCAACAACTAGAGCCGCCGTAAGCAGATAAAGCAACCCGAAAATTGCCCAGCCGCGCATGTTGTTTACGCCATAAATGCTCTTTGCAAATATTGTATCCATCGCGCCATGCGGAACTCCCAGCAGAACAATCAAACTGCCAATAACAATCAGCTCCAAGCGTTTATCCACCACGGGTAATACAAGCGACAGAACGGCGACGAGCAGTGCAAGAGCACAAAATATCTTACCTTGCAGACGAATAACGTTGATCATCGACGTGCCCCTGACGAAAACGAAACAAATAAGTTCAACAGCAGTTGCCGAAGGAATAGTTTTGGCGGCAGCGCGGCTATGATTGACGCTCTGTCAGTTGGAGTGGCTAGATCACTCAAAAATCGGATAACTCGGGCTGGATCAACACGCTTGAAGAGGGTGGTAAAAATTTCAGCACCCCGCTCGGGAGAGCTTCGCAAAACGTTAAGGAAAAGAGTGTCCATCAGCCGCGTTGCCAGCGGGTCAGATCTATGTCCGCAAGGCATTCTGCCCTGTCTGATTTCAGCGGCGCAGTTATCCGCCCAGCTCTGAATGCGCTGGAAAGCATAACCAGTGCTGGGTCTTGCCCCGCCGTGAAAAAGGCCAACGTGGACATAGCCCGGCTCGGTACGCGAGGCAGAACGGGTGACACCCATGGGCAAAATGCCGCTTTCCGTCCGATTGATTTCAAACTTTGCGCCGCCCAAGAGCCTGCTGATATTTAAAGCTTGAACGCCCGCCAGCGCGCCTGCATCAAGGCGGACAGGACCAAAAACTGTCGTTTCTACAACCGCCCGCGTTTTGCTGAAGGGCAGGGTGTATGAAAAATGAACATTCCCGCCGAAATCCGGTTGGAAATCCATAAGTTCAACTATCGCAGGGTCAAAAATCTCAGCCTCGCTGATGATTTCATGCCCCAGAAAGCTCTGCCAAAGTACTGCATCGTTTGAGTGTGGTTGCCGCTGCGGCCTCGTATCCACAACATAGACAGACGTTAGAACACCGTCACCCGTTACAACATGCCAGTGCTCGCCGCGTTTGATCGGCGTGTCTAATACATTCGCATTCATTTGCAGATCAACAGTTGCAGAAGCAGTTATTTTCTCAACAGCATAGCTGTAAAACCGGTCCGCTGGCAGCACTTGGTATGGTGTTTTGCTACAGTCCGAAAGCGTTGCTGATTTGAAAGAGCGAACAGCCATTGTTGACCATGATTGCTCAATCAAATGCTCAAAGCGGTGCCCGTCCATCCGCCAAAAACACCAGGTTCTGTCATTCACATAATGTGAGCGTTGCTCAAGAATGATGATGCTTTGGAGTGGCCCGGCACTTTCAGCTAATCGCAATCCAAGGCTCAGGCCCGCACAACCTGCGCCCAATATGATTAAATCGCAATCAGGCTCCATGGGAACCACCTGCGCTGTGCCCGTCAACAGATGTGTTTGTATTGACTTTCGGTAATCCGGACAACGCCGCATGAAGACCGGCCTGATGTTGTTTGCGTGGTGCCCAATAGTCAGCCATGAGAGGGATGTTGAACAAAGCACCGGCCGTCAGCGTTAGTTTTCCAAGCGGTGAAACAACCGTCCTCTCGGAAAGATAATCAAAATTCTTGCTCCGCAACTTGACGCCAATACCGCAATAGACTCTACTTGCAACAAGGATTCCAGCTCGTGCCCGTGCCGGTAAGTAAGCCAAGCCTGCTTCGCCACTTTTATAATAGATGTCTGCGAGAGCAAGGAGCCGGGAAATTCCTTCGCGTACCTTCATTTGAGTTTTAGCATCAGGATTTTGAATCTGCTCTGGCTCCAAACTGCCCACTAGCTTGGATGGTAGATAGCGGCGATTGTTAAATGCATCCTCGCTCACATCACGGCAAATATTTGTCAGCTGCATTCCAATGCCTAAATCAATTGCATGGGGCAAAGCCGCATCGTCAGTTACATCAAGCGCTGCACTCATCATAAGCCCGACAGTGCCGGCTACCCGGTAACAATATCGCAGCAACTCGGCTTCGGTATCCAGTCTTACAGGGTCGAGATCGCCCATTACGCCAAAAATAAGCTCAAGTGCTATATTAGGGTCAACATTGCATTCCTGCATCAGTAATAGCGCATCAGAAATCCCCGGGTCGCTGGATTTGCCAGACCGTATATCGATTGTAACTCTATCGAGCCTTGTGCGGGCGAGCTCTGGAGAGGCGGCTTCATCAGCCAGATCATCAATTCCACGACAAAATCCGTAAAGCCGAGTTGCACGTCTTGCATGAACGTCACCAAGCATTCGCCGGGCCCAGTGAAAGCTGCGACCTTTTGCGGCCAGCATTTGGTCGGCGCTGGCAAAAGCAATGTCGGAGGGATTATGCGTGTTCGACATAGCGCTCCTATCCTGCAAATCGCGAGGCTGCTGGTATCAACGCATCAATTACTTTGGCAGAGCACAACACTCCCGGAAGACCCGCACCGGGATGAGTGCCTGATCCAACCAGGTAGAGATTTTTGATGCCTTCGGCACGATTGTGGAAACGAAACCATGCGGATTGCCTGAACAACGGCGCAACAGAAAATCCCGCGCCGTGCAGGCTGAGATAGTCGTTCTTAAAATCATCCGGCGTCATGTAAAATTCGGAGGTGATAGTTTCTTCCAACCTCGGCAAAATGGTTTCACCCAGCGATACGACAATCCTATCGCGCAGTTTTGGCCCCTCCACAGCCCAATCGATCTTGCCTTGCAAATTTGGAACCGGACAAAGCACATAGAAACTATCGCAGCCGTCGGGCGCAAAACTTACATCGGTTGCCGTAGGCCGATGCAAGTACAACGAAAAATCGTCGCGCAAAACCTTGGTGTTGAATATATCATTCAGCAAATCCCGGTAATGCTTCCCCAACCAAATGGTATGATGCGCAATGTCGGGATAGGTTTTTTTAGTTCCAAAATACAGTACAAACAGCCCCATCGAAAAATGGGCAGCCTTGAGTTTCAGTTTTGTTGCAAGCACCTGTTGTTTCTTCGGCACCATCGAAGTGTAAAGGTACGCGGTATCGGCGTTTGCAATAACAATATCGGCGTCAAGAGTGCGCCCGTCTTCCAGGGCAACGCCAGTGGCAACACCATTCTCAATTTGAATTTTGCTGATTGTGGTGTTCAGTTGCACAGTGACGCCGTGGCGGCTCATTAGTGCGCCGAGCGAACGAGTGATGGCACCCGTGCCGCCCATTGCGAAATGCACACCAAATGCCCGCTCCAAAAAGTGGATCAGACCATAAATACTGGTCGTTTGAAATGGATTGCCGCCAACCAACAATGGCTGGATTGAAAAGGCCTGCCTCAGCTTGTCGCTGGACAGATAATGCGAAACCAGCCTCCAGACCGTGCGATCACACCGCAGACGGACCAATGCCGGAATCTGGCGTAGCATCGTGGTCAATTTATGAAACGGCGTGCTGGCAAGACCGGTAAAACCGACATCAAATATTCGTTTTGAATGCGCCAAGAGCCGCGTGTATCCGGTGCTGTCTTGTGGTGCTATCCGGTCGATCTCTTTCAGCGTCTCCTCCATTGAGCCGCCGTAGTCAAACGTATCTCCATCAGCAAAGCGAAACCGATACCATGGCTTAAGTGGTACGAACGTGAGGTGGTCAGCTAGACGCTCACCAAACAGCTCAAACAGTTCATCAAAAAGAAATGGTGCCGTGATGACGGTCGGTCCTGCATCATGCCTGAACCCGTCCTTTTCGTACACTTGCGCACGCCCGCCCAGTTGGTTGCAGCGATCAATAAGAGTGACGCTGTATCCTTTGGCGGATAGGCGAAGTGCTGCTGCAATGCCGCCATAGCCTGCGCCAATCACGATGGCAGTTCGTTTGACCACAACCCCTGTCAAAGCTGCGCCGAAAGTTGAAGTGAAAGCTCTTTGAGAAACAGTCCCGACTGCTTTGGCAGCCGCGTTGCGGCGAGACTTGCGGTATTCAGGTGTTTGAGACATAGACGCCGCGCCGCGCCGAGGGAATTGACTCCGTAACCTGCGGCTTCAAGCACCAACACAATGTTGAGTGCAGCAGGCTTATCAAATGAGCCACGGTCGCTTTGGACATCGACAATATCGTCCGCAATTTGATAGCCGACGGCAAAAGCCTCAGCTGCCAGGCGGCCTACTTCTGCTGCTTCGTCGTTGCCGGAGGCAACAAGTGCAAGCTCCAGGGGCAAACCAAGTAGCGCTCCTGATTTCGCAGCCGCGATTGCTTCATAGTGAGCAATGTCTTTGACCGGAATTTTCTGCGCAACTAAATCAGCGCACTGACCGTGAATTACTTTCGCAGTTCTGGAATGGACCAGCCGCATCAACTGATGTAATTTGCGGCTGTCTGAAAATTCCGAAAGATAGCCGTAAGCGGATGATAAAAGCAGATCGCCGGCACAAATTGCGACTTTAGCTCCATAAAGCGACCAAACGGTCTGCCTTGCCCGTCGCATATGTTCTTCGTCTTGAATGTCATCATGTATGAGCGAGGCATTGTGCAATAACTCAGCTGTCACCGCTATCGCCACCGAATCATCATGGGCAAGTCCAACAGCGATGCCCGCATTTAATGCCAGACGCGCCCTGACCCTTTGGCCGCCACACTCCAAGTGGTAAATCGCGGCTTCTGCTGCGGCAGACGTTTGTGGCGCGCCGCCATAAGCAATTTGCCCTACACTCGCTGACATGCGTTGTTCGGTCTGTTCGAGCAAACCGGCAATCAGAGGCTGCTGATTATCTTGCACTAATGGTTTATGTGCAGGCATTACAGACACCAATCTTCAACAGAAGAATTTAAAAATGGACTTTCTAAACGAACGTATGAAAAGACCCGCCCGGACACACTGTGTCGGGCGGGTCAAGGTGATGTCTTACTTGTTTAATCCGCCATCGATTGCATCGCTTTCGCTGGTCGCGACGGTCCATATGATAACGCCGAAAGCAATCTTGTTGAGAACGTCAGCCAAGTTATAAATGATGTTCAATGCCTTCATGCTGCCTTCCGGGCCTGCACCGGTGAGATAACCAAAGAAGTAGCCAATTGGATAAATTGCCCAACCAATCGTCACAATCCAGCGCATGGTGTTAAATGCCGATTTAACTGCCGGTGGTGCCTGGTTCGCATTGATCTGGCCAGCTTGACCGAAGAATATCTCATACAGAATGAATGCCCAGCCGAGCATACCGACGATAAACGCGGGCCAAACTGCCACATATCCAGCTTCTCCGAGGAAGCCTGCAATCAGCATAACCAGCGTACCGATCATTAAACGCCAGAACACGCCGCCAGGCACCTTGGCAATTGCAGAAAGAATGAGATAAAATTCAATCATCAGCAATGGAACGGTTATGAGCCAGTCAATGTAACGGAACACGGTTGGCGTGCTGCCTGTTGTTACCCATACATCGCGCATGTAAAAATAATGTACTGCCGCCACCATGGTAACCAAGCCTGACACTGTCAGCGAGGTCTTCCACTTGCCGACAACACGCTGCGTTTCCAAAAAGAAAAATGCTGTTGCTGCTACGAGCGCCATAGAAATCATCCAGAACGAGATACCGACGAAATCATCCGGCTTTAACACTAAACTCCCTTCAGCGAAGGCTTGGCTTGGTAGTATGGCAACCGCCGCTGCAACCATCGCTGCTGTCAGTTTATTGTAATTAGATTCAACGCATAGACCCGGTCTGTTTGTCATAATTAACTTCCTCCCTCAAATTAGCCCCGCCTATCGATGTTTTTTGTCGATCAGCTTCTGGATAACCAGCACATATGGCGCTAATTCCTGAAGTCAAAAAAAACTGCAAAATAAATTGATTAAAACGGAAAAGTCATGGCTTATCCGGCGCGGGATCTGCGATTACTCAACTAAACCAGCACATTTTGACACCAATCGGCTGATTAAATTTTGGGACTGTCCTCGACAGCCAGCCCATATTTTCTCTAACCCATTGTCTTAATTGCAATAATTTAGATGCCGGGTCGCCGTTGTTGAAACGCCATTTTTCAGAAAAAGACTGCCTTCAAAAACAGCCTGGAATTTGCCTTTGGAACACCATTAAATTTGCGCATGTGACGTTTGGCTTGGTTCCAGAAATTCTCGATACCTTTGATGTGATTGTGCTTGGATGTGATTGTGCTTGTTGGCGAATAGCTTTGAGTGCAGATAGTTTTGAGTGATTGATGCGAAAGTGTTGGAACTGCGAAACATCAAGCACACTGACCCGCGCCAACGATCCGGATAGACAATCGAGTTCGGAATGATCTTGGTATAAACCCGTCCACCACGCTCCAAAGGCCAGAAAACAGGCGTTTTACCCGCC